>DAOUEE010000099.1:0-49017 GCA_034430695.1 Anaerolineales bacterium
GCATCTGGCTCGCCGCGGCTCCAATCGGCATTGGATACCGGCTGCAGCGGATACAACGTGGCGGTGGCCGTTCGTGCCGTCAAGGTCTTTCTCGCTGATGTACCGATCGGCGTCGATGTGGATGTCGGACCCAAGCGTATGGGAGTTCTCGATCCCGTCGCCATCTGCTTTGGTGCCGGAGATCGAGCTGGACTGCATGCGCTGGTCAGCACCGCAAGAGAGAGGAAAAGCGTATAGGCTGCATGGATTAATCGGCGCCTGGGCTGCGTGTTCGGTTTCCTTTCTGCCGGGGATCGATTCGGCATGATGTAACCGTAATGCACCGGCATGAGTAGGCTCAATCCTCGTGCTGCTCTGGGATCTCGAACCATTCGATGGGGATGACTTGACCCGTGATGTAGCGCGCTTCGTCAGATGCCAGGAATACGCACGCGCCGACGTGATCTTCGGCTTTCAACATGCGGGTTTTATCTTCCTCGATCTGTGCGCGAAAGGCGGTGTCCACTTTACCGGGTGCAATGGCATTGACACGAATGTTGTCCGCCTTACCTTCTTCTGCGCAGGCTTTGGTAAATCCGATTTGTCCCCATTTACTGGCACAATATGCGCTCAACAGTCTGTAGCCGTTGAGGCCACCGAGGGAAGAGACGTTGATGATCGATCCGCCGCCGACTTCGCGCAACGGCCGCCAGACGTGCTTGCTGCACAGAAAGGTGCCGATGAGATTGACGGCGAGGATGGATTCGAAGGCGGTCTTCGTCATTCCCCACACAGGCCGCATGCCGCCGACACCGGCGTTGTTGATCAGGATATCGATGCGGCCAAATACATCCCGGGTTTCCTTTACCATGTTCTTAACTTGTTCTTCGTCGGAAACGTCGCAAACGATGGCCAGTCCTTTCCGTCCATGTGTGCGGATCTCCGCAGCGACGTTTTCGATTTCATCTTTCGTCCGCGCACACACAACGACGTCCGCTCCCTGTGCGGCAAATTCGATGGCGACGGCCCGGCCAATCCCGCGTCCGCCGCCCGTTATGATGGCGATCTTGTGCGCAAGTCGCATGGATGACTCCCTCGCAGAACGCGTACGATTGTAGCAGGAATCGGTTTTTTAGGCCTCGATCTCGGGTTGGTCGAACGTCGATGGCGATGTCCCTTGCTACGGGGAAGTCGATGCGGTATCCTTTGAAACAATCGGGGGTGGTTGGGTCCCGGTGGGCTCCCCGGTCTTCAAAACCGGCGGCGGGTCGTTAAGCGAGCCGCGGTGGGTTCGACTCCCATCCACTCCCGCCTGTACGTTGAGAGGGATGGTATGGATAACCGGATTGCAGAGCAGGAACAGGATTTCGTCGAGCGTTTGTTGCCGTACGTGCAAAGAGTCATGCGGGTCGAAGATGTTTCCTCCGGGGGCAAGAAGGAAGGTTTCGCAGCAAGGTTTCGCGGCCGGCTGACGATCGATTCGCAGGAAGCCTACGATCGTTTTGAACCGCAATTCCTCAGTATAGGCTGCACGCTTTTCCTCAATGAAGAAGAAGGACGCCACGTCGTACTCGCCGTTCCCGGGTTGATCGAACCCACGCCGTCCAATCCGTGGATCAACTTGCTCATGTTCCTTCTGACCCTGGCCAGCGTGCTTTACGTTGGCGTGTTGAATGCGGCCAGTTACAACATATCCGAAGGTGTTCATGGTGCGGATATTTACCTGGCGCAGGATTATCCGCTCGCCATCGTGTATGCCGCGAGCATCCTGTCGATCTTGCTCGCCCACGAGTTCGGCCATTACCTCGCCGCCCGATTTCACAAAACCGCGGTCACCCTGCCGTATTTCATCCCTTTTCCTACCGCGTTGGGCACCATGGGCGCCTTTATCCGCCTCAAGGAACCCCCGCGCAACAAGCGTGTGCTCCTGGATATTGGCCTGGCCGGTCCGCTCGCGGGACTGGTCGTTACCATTCCTGTACTTCTGATCGGATTGTCGCTCTCGCATGTGGGTACTTTGCCGCTTGCGCCCAGCGAATCCGAAGTCTCTCTGTTGGAGGGGAATTCCCTGCTCTATCTGGCGGCGAAATATGTCGTGACGGGGCAGTTCCTGCCCGCACCGTTGGATTACGGCGGCGTCGCTCCGGCTTTGTATTGGGCACGCTACATCTTGATCGGCATGCCCATCCCCTACGGTGGACACGACGTGATGCTGCACCCCATGGCCTGGGCCGGTTGGGCGGGACTTCTGGTCACGGCGCTCAATCTCATCCCCGCCGGCCAGCTCGACGGCGGTCACGTCGCCAACGTGCTTTTCGGGCGGCGGGCGATCAAAATGTGGCCCTACATCGTGACGGCCTTATGTCTGCTCGGCCTCGTGTGGACGGGCTGGTTTATCTGGGCGGCGCTGATTTTCTTCTTGGGCCGCACCTACGCCCGGCCTTACGATTCGATCACACCGCTGGACACACGCAGGAGGGTGATCGCAATATTTGGTTTGATCCTCTTCGTTTTGGTGTTCATCCCGATCCCGCTGAAGATCATGTAGCCCGCTGCGAGATGATGGGTGGGAAACATGGGGGAAATCAGATGGCTTCCAGCGTGCCGCGCCGTTTTGCCTGCGTTTCGAACCAGCGGAACATCACGTAGCCGAGCAGGGTGTAAACAACCCCCAACAGGAGTTCGTTTGCCAGCGCAGGAAGGACCTGCGCCAGGTCACTGCCAGCGATGATGCTGCGCGCGGCAGCGATGCCGCGCGTGAGGGGAAGGTAATCGGAAATACTGCGCATCAGCGGGGGAAGGGACCCTAGTGGGATGTTGGCACCGCTGAACAACAACAAGAGGAAATACACCGTGTTGTTGATGAAGAACGTGTTGCGGGTGATCAGGCTGAAACATCCGAGCAGTAAGCCCATCCCCGAGGTGCTGATGGTGGTGACCAGAATGGTGACGATCAAGGCGAGGGGATCCGCCTGGGAAAGGTCCAGGCTGAACAGTAAAACGCCCCATCCAAACCCCAGGAAGACGCCCAGCATGCCGTCGAAAATATGAAAGAAGGCACGGCCCACGATCATCGTCATGCGATTGGCCGGGGTGCCGAACAGATAGGGCAGCGTGCCCTCCCAGCGGTCGCCACCGATGCTCATCGTGACCCCGAAGATTCCGCTGAGGGCCGTCGTATGCACGGCGTTGCCGATCACGAAGAATGTCGGATCGCTGCTGTTGGTGGCAAATTTGCCCAGGAAGACGAAGAACAGGATCTCGTTGAGGGGATTGACGACCTTGGTGGCGATGTAGTTGGCCGGGCTCAACCAGCGGAACAGGGCGATATAGGAGAGGTAAGCGCCTTGAAAGAACAACCGCAGGTTCAGCCGCAGTTTATTCATCGCGGATACCCCCCAGGACCGGGTATCGTATAGCCAATCCGGAATCGTGAGTGCTCTCATTGCATGCCAATCGTAGCGTCTTCGCGCACCTTGCGCAGCATAACGCGGAACAGGAGGCGCGATACGAGCAGCCCAAGAATGCTGAAGACGAGAAGCATCATCAGGGAGAATACGATATCGGATACGGACGCACCGCCGCTGGATGCGCCGTGCAGGGCGCGCGCCGCCCAGTAAGGAGGGAGCAGGTAGCTGAATGGCGTCGTCCAACCTGGCAGCAGCGCGATCGGAAATAGAAAGCCGGCCAAGATGTACACCGGGTATTCCAGTGCATTCTGCCATCGCTGTACGCTGGGATTCAGCAGAAAGATGGGCGAGATGATCAAACCGAAACAGACGAAAGCGATAACCGTCATTGCCAGCGAAAGGACGAAGAACAACGGGTGCTCGATGGTTACCTGGTAACCAAAGACCCACGAGACGAGGGTGTAGCAAACAAACATCGAACCGAGGGATTGGGTGACGTTGGCAAGATTCTTACCAAATACGATGACCGATACAGGTGTCGGCGTGGCAGTGATCATTTCCAGCGTTCCAGTCCAACGCTCCTGGGTAATGCTGTTACCGCTTTCGAAGAGCAGATTGGTCCACAACCCGGTCATGCCGCTGCCGACGACGATGTAGATGATGGCCTCACTCACGCGATCCCCGATCATCCACAGCGCAAGTGTAGCGATGATCAGGGGCTGAATCAGTACGCCGAAGATGATGAACATATCGAAGACGTTCTGGCGAAAGGTCATCACGGCTGCGGATTTCATCGCACGCAGGTACTTCACCACCAGCCAGGTACGCATCACGCGCCTCCCACGAGCCGTACGTAGGCGTCCTCGAGTGTGGGTTCGCGGACAATGACTTTACCCACGCGCACGCCGTCCATCGCGGCGAGAAGTTCGGGGATGGCTTCCGATCCGATCGGAGAATGGGCGAGCAACAATTGTCTTTGATCCTGCTCCTCGACGTTGACGGTGTCGATGAACGGCAGGGTTCGCAGGTGTCCGAGTGTCTTCTCGGGCAAGCCGAAGACCTCGATCTCGATCACGGAAAGATCGCTCACCAGATCCTTGAGACCCTTCGGCGTGTCCAAGGCAACGATATGGCCGCGATCGATGACCGCGATACGCTCGCATAACGCATCCGCCTCGAACATGTAATGCGTCGTAAGCAGAATGGTCTTCTTCTCGGCTTGCAGGTTTCGGATGACCTGACGCAGTTCACGCGCGCCGACGGGATCGAGTCCCATCGTGGGTTCGTCCAGGAAGAGTACTTCCGGATCGTGGAGCAGGGTACGGGCGATGTGTAAGCGCTGCTTCATGCCGCGCGAATAGCCTTCGACGCGTTCCTGGCCCCGATCTTTCAGCCCGACGAGATCGAGTAGATAGGGGATGCGTTCATCGCTTACCTTTGGATCGACGTGGTACAGGCTGGCGAAGTAGCGTAGATTGTTGATCCCCGACAGGCGCCAATACAGGCCGCGCTCGCCGCCGAAAATGAAACCGATGCGCCCGCGGATGGCGTCCGCCCGGTCGACCACGTCGTAGCCCAGCACGCGGGCCGTTCCCGATGTGGGTATGAGCAGCGTGGTCAGCATCTTTACTGTGGTCGTCTTTCCGGCGCCGTTGGGTCCAAGCATGCCGAAGAGGCTGCCTTGCGGCACGTCGAAGGAAATACCGTCTACGGCGATTACCTCCTTGGTTTTTCTGCGAATAATTCCGACCGTGGTCTTGAACACGCGGCGTAGATCGCTGATTTCGATGGCGTTCACGTGACACTCCCATAGAAACGCTGTTACAACAACCGTGCTGCAACCGAGATTATAGTTCTCATTTTACCCACTATTTGTGTCGATACATGAAATAACGGTCAGATAGAAAAAAGATTACGCATCACCACGCCGCCAGCCGGCTTGCAACAAATCCGGTCGTCTATGCAGCAATCTACAATTGAGAAGTGCAATGCGGGCAGCGTGTTGCATTAAGAGGAATCGTCGATAGACAGTGAGGACACTCCTTTGTTGCATGGGCTTCTGTTTCTTTCGGTCTCTGGAGACGATTGGCCGTTCGGATGACCAGGAAGATCGCTATTCCGACGATCAGAAAGTTGATCAGGGTATTGATGAACGTTCCGTAATTGATCGTCGGCGCTCCGGCTGCCTGCGCATCAGCCAGGCTGGAATAGGCCGTATTCGACAGATTGATGTAAAGCGAACTGAAATCGACTCTCCCAAGGAGGAGACCGATGGGCGGCATGAGGATATCGTTGACGAGGGACGTAGCGATACCGCCAAACGCACCTCCAATGATTACGGCGACGGCCAAATCAAGAACATTTCCTCGCATCAAGAAATCTTTGAATTCCTTCAACATCATGCTCCTCCTGGATGGTTATCGTCCGCTAGCGTTCCCGCACGGGTTTGGTAATCGGGCCTGGAAATTGTTTCTGAAAGCCCCCCAATGGATACATTCACACAATGTCGTGCACGCCGCGATTGTGGTTGATGAGAGTATAACATCACGCTGCGCTTTCACGTTACAAATATGAGTTAGTTAAAGCGAAATCACGGCCGCCGTGCTGGCGAACCGTGATTATGAAGGTCGGGGCGGCCGGATTTGAACCGGCGACCTCACGGACCCGAACCGTGCGCTCTAGCCGGGCTGAGCCACGCCCCGATTGGATGTAGTGTACCGCTCTTTCAAAAGCAGGTCAACGCAAGGTGTAATGCGAAAGGGCAGCGCTGTGCCTCTACCTGTGCGGTGCATCACTCCGCTGTGAAGACGCTGGCGGCGGTCAGGTCTCGGGAAGATTTGATCGGCAGGGCGAAGCAGAACAAACTGCCGGTTCCTTCGCGGCTCTCGCACCAGATCTCCCCGTCATGCAGCTCGACCATGGCGCGGGCAATGGAAAGACCCAGGCCCATGCCGCCATGCTTGCGAGTGAGGTGGGATTCCACCTGGTAGAAACGGTCGAAGATGCGTTCGATGTCGGCGGCCGGAATGCCGATTCCCGTATCGACGACGAACACCTTGACTTTATCCCCCGCGCGCTCGGCCTTGATCCCCACCTGGCCGTTGGGGTCGGTGAAGATGACCGCATTCTGTACGATGTTGGACAATGCCACGTCGATCTTCTCCCGTTCACCGTCGATGGTCAGCGTATCTCCGTCCGGAACGTCGTAGCTGAGATGGATCTTTTTCGCCGCCGCCACTTCTCGAAACCGCCCGGCCACTTCTTCCACCAGAGCGCTCATGGAGAATTCAGTGTTGCGGATCCTGGCAAGTCCCTCTTCTTTCTGCGCGATTGCAGACAGATCTTCGATGATCGACTTCAGACGCATGGCGCTGCGAATGATGACTTCCATCTGATCGCTGAGACCTTCGCCGACGGTTTCCTTTAAAAAGGTCGCATGTCCGAGGATCAAACCCAGCGGCGTTCGCAATTCGTGCGAGGCGATGGCGATGAAGTCCGATTTCATGCGGTCCAGGTTGCGGATGTTGGCGTTCGATTCCTGCAGTTTTCGATCCAGGTCGGCAATGCGGATGGCCAGCGCCGTGTGGGCGCCGACGATCTCTAGTATCGCCAGATCATCTTCGGTATAATTGCTCTCGTCCTTTTTGTTGATCGTTTCGAGCACTCCGACCACGACTTGTTCGACGACCAATGGTACGGCCATGATCGAATGAGTGTGGAAAGCGAGCCTTCGATCGATCTCGCGAAAGACACGCGGGTCGTCTTCTGCATCCTGAATGACGAGAGGCATTGCGGTTGTGAAGACGTGGCCGGCAACGCTCGCATCGAGCGGAACGCTCGTTTTGAGTAATCTCTGGCGCTTGTTATTTGCGACGGCTTGGAAGCGGAGATCGCTGGACGTGCGATCGTAGAGCAGAATGGATGCTTCGTGGCTTTTGGTCAAATCGCAGGCGACAATGGTGATCTTGTTCAACAATGCGGGAAGATCATCCATCGATGCGATGTTGCGACTCAACTCGAGTATACGTTTACACAGCTGAGATGAGTGGGTGATGGCTACATTTTCCGATGACATCCGTTCGTTCCTTTCGCCTTGCGCCGATTTTAGCACAGCCGACCATCTTGGAAAAATTACAGTTGGCTTACGTTGGGCGCAAACGATCCAATACAACGGAGACCCAGACCGAAAAATTTCGGTCTGAAATAAGGAGGTAGGTATGCCAGGCAGTAAGAAGGTACGTGTTGCGATCATCGGTATCGGCAACTGTGCCTCGGCTCTCGTGCAAGGGGTTCAGTATTACCGCAAGGCCAAGAAGACCGACCGGGTTCCCGGAATCATGCACGTCGAGCTCGGGGGGTATCACATCAACGACATCGAATTCACGGCCGCGTTCGATGTCGTCAAGAGTAAAGTGGGTTTGGATTTGAGTGAAGCGGTCTTCGCCCACCCCAATAACACGGTCCACTTCTGCGACCTACCGAACATGGGAGTGCCCGTCTCACGGGGTATGACCCACGACGGGATCGGAAAATATCTCTCTCAGGTCGTCGAAAAGGCGCCTGGCCCCACGGATGACATCGTCGGGATCCTGAAAAATACGAAAACGGACGTCGTGGTGAGTTTTCTACCGGTGGGGTCCGAAATGGCGACCAAATGGTATGTCGAACAGATCCTTGAAGCAGGCTGCGCATTCGTCAACTGTGTGCCCGTTTTCATCGCCAGTTCGGACTACTGGGTCGGCCGTTTCGAAGAAAAGGGTCTTCCGTTGATCGGTGACGACATCAAGAGTCAGGTCGGAGCGACGATCACCCATCGTGTTTTGACTTCCCTGTTCCTCGATCGCGGCGTGCACATCGACCGCACGTACCAGTTGAACTTTGGGGGGAACATGGACTTTTACAACATGCTTGAGCGGGAACGCCTGGAGTCGAAGAAGATCTCGAAGACAGGTGCGGTGACCAGTTTGCTGCCCTACGAGATGCCCGAGGAAAATATCCACGTCGGGCCGAGTGATTACGTGCCCTGGTTGACGGATCGCAAATGGTGCCATATCCGCATGGAAGGGACGACGTTCGGGGATCTGCCGCTGAACCTGGAGTTGAAACTCGAGGTGTGGGACTCCCCCAACTCCGCCGGTGTGGTGATCGACGCCGTGCGATGTGCGAAACTGGCCCTCGACCGCGGCCTGTCGGGTCCGATACTGGCGCCGGCATCGTATTTCATGAAGACGCCGCCGAAGCAGTACACCGACGACGTCGCCCGCCAGATGACGGAGGATTTCATACAGGGAAAGCCCACGGCGGCCGATACGGGTAAACAGACTGCGGACTGATCCGCTGCATTCGGAAGTATTATCGTCCGTTTGGTTGCAATCAGGCGCGCTGCGGCGTCTTCCCTTGGATACGGCAGGTACGCCATGAAAGCCATGCGATTAAACCAACCAGCACCAATCGAAGATCGCCCCCTCGAGCTGGTTGAGGTCGAAAAACCCCGGCCCGGTGCAGGCCAGCTTCTCGTTCGAGTGCATGCCTGCGGTGTATGCCGCACCGACCTGCACACCGTGGAAGGTGACATCACGCCGCCGAGATACCCGCTCACGATCGGGCATCAAATCGTCGGTGTTGTAGAAAGCGCTGCGGATGATGTCCAGGGTTGGGAGCCGGGGGATCGTGTGGGCATCCCCTGGCTGCATCGAGCATGTGGGAAGTGCTTGTATTGTCAATCGGGATCAGAGAATCTTTGCGAACTCGCCGAGTTCACCGGTTTCGATGTCGACGGGGGCTACGCAGAGTGGACCTTGTCGGATGCCCGCTACTCCCTGCCGCTCCCCGAATCGCTGGAAGCTCCATCGATCGCGCCGCTGCTCTGTGCCGGGATCATCGGTTATCGCTCTTTGCGCAAGTCGGATTTGAATCCGGGAGAGCGATTGGGGCTGGTGGGTTTCGGCGCCAGCGCACATCTTGCCATCCAGGTCGCCACTCATTGGGGTTGTGATGTGTACGTCTTCACCCGCAGCGAAGGGCATCGCCGGTTGGCAAGCAAACTGGGCGCCGTCTGGGTGGGTGGTATCGACGACCGAATCTCCGGGGAGTTGGATCGCGCCGTTTTATTCGCGCCTGTCGGCAATCTCGTCCCATTGATTCTGGAGAAATTGCGCCCCGGTGGAACGCTGGCGATCAACGCCATTTACATGAGCCCCATTCCCAAGATGGAATACGGTCTCATTTACGGCGAACGCACGTTGCGCAGCGTCGCCAACGCGACCTACCAGGATGGGATCGAATTCATGCAATTGGCCGACGAGATACCGTTCGAGATCTCGATCCAGAAGTATGCGCTGCAGGATGCAAACCAGGCGCTGCTGGACCTGAAACAAAGTCGTATCGACGGTGCGGGAGTGCTCATTCCTTGATCCGTCTGGGAACTTCCGGTTTTTCGTACGACGATTGGATCGGTCCGGTGTATCCCCAGGACATGCCGCGCATTCAATGGCTGCCTTACTACGCCACGATGTTCGATACCGTCGAGCTGAATGTGACCTATTACCGCGTCCCCTCCTGGAAAGTGGTGGAAGGCTGGGTCGAACGAACGCCTGCGGAGTTCCTATTCACTGTCAAAGCGCACCGCAGTTTGACGCACGAACGAGAGCAGCCCGATTTCGGCCAGTTTCAGGCCGGAATCGCGCCGCTGGTAGAAGCCGGAAAGCTGGCCTGCGTCCTGGTCCAATTTCCCCATTCGTTCCGTCCCGATCCGGAAAACCGGGATTACTTGCGCATCGTCCGGGAGGGTCTGGCAGACCTGTCTCTGGTGATCGAATTCAGAAACAGCGATTGGGTCACGGAAGCAACCTTCGCGTCGTTGGAATCCCTCGATCTCGGTTTTTGCTGTGTTGACGAACCGGACTTGAAAGGATTGATGCCCTCCGTCGTGCGCGCCACGGGACCGGTGGCGTACGTGCGCTTTCACGGACGGAACGCAGCACGTTGGTGGCAGCACGAGCACGCCTGGGAACGCTACGACTACACGTACGACGAATCCGAGTTGGCTGAATGGATTCCCAAACTGCGTGCCCTGGACTCCGCCGCTCCGCTCACCCTGGTGTATGCCAACAATCACTACCGTGGACAAAGCGTGGATACGCTCCGCAAGCTGGAAACGCTCCTGGTCGGATAGCGACGCGCCGGTCTTTTGGCGGCTGACTGCCGTCGACGATTGTGATCGTAAAGAGGCGAATGGTATAATGAAGCCGACATCCCCGGAGAGGGATCTCCAGCAGTAAAGGATCGATCGACGTCCTTTACGATGGAAGGGTGAACCATGTCTGGACACTCAAAATGGTCGACCATCAAGCGGAAGAAAGCGGCAAACGATGCGAAGCGTGGCGCGATTTTCACCCGCCTGGCGCGTGAAATCGCGATCGCAGCTCGAGAGGGCGGCGGTGATCTGGAGACGAACTTCGCGCTGCGTTTGGCGGTCGATCACGCCAAAGCAGAAAACATGCCCAAAGACAACATCGAACGGGCAATCAAGCGCGGCACGGGGGAAGATAAAGAAGGGGCCAACTTCGAACAGATTCTCTACGAAGGGTACGCTCCCAACGGCATCGCCCTGCTCATCGATGTGGTCACGGACAATCGCAATCGAACGGTGGCGGAAGTTCGCCACGTACTCACCCGGGCGAACGGAAACCTGGCGGACGCCGGCTCGGTTTCCTGGCAGTTCAAGCGCGTCGCCTATTTCGCCTTTCCGGCGGAAGGTTTGGATGTGGACAAGGCCTTCGATGTCGCCGTGGAAGCGGGCGCAGATGATGTCGTCATTGAGGATGATGTCGAAATTTATGCTCCCGTCGAAGTCTTCAAGGAAATCGATGATCGTTTGATAGCCGCCGGTTTCACACCGCAAGAAGCCAGTTTACGCATGGTTCCCAACTCGGTCATCGAATTGCCCGCAGATGAAACGCTCAAGATCATGGGGATCATCGAAGAACTCGAGGACCTCGACGACGTTCGCACCGTGTATTCAAACCTCGAGATTTCCGAGGAAGCCGTCGACATGCTCGCGGCGGCTTGATCGCGAAAGTCGACGAGTTCGCACCCCGTATGCTAGTCATCGGCATCGACCCCGGCACAGCGAGCACAGGGTATGGTGTGGTACGGCAAACCCAGGATAGGGGATTGGAAGCGGTCGATTTCGGGATCATCGCCACGACGCCGGACGATCAGATGCCGCAGCGCTTGAAGAGACTCTTTCTTGAGCTGCGCGCGCTACTCGAAAAACACCAACCCGAAAGTGGCGCAGTCGAACAACTCTTCTTTCAACGCAACGTGAAGACGGCGATAACCGTCGGTCAGGCGCGCGGCGTCGTGCTGCTGGCGCTGGCAGAGGCGGGAATCTCCATCGCCGAGTACACGCCCTTGGAGATCAAACAGGCGGTCATCGGATACGGTGGCGCCGATAAACGCCAGATTCAGGATATGGTGAAAGCTTTGTTGGGGATGGCAGAACGGCCGCAGCCGGACGACGCTGCGGATGCCCTTGCTGTGGCCATATGCCATCTTCATTCGAGTGCAACAATACGCCGTATGGAGGAGATGAGTTGATCGCTTCTCTACGAGGAATCGTGCAGCATATCGGCGAGGATGAACTCGTGATCGAAATGGGTGGAGTGGGTTTGCGCGTGTCCGTCCCGCATAGTGTGATGGATGACGTAGTGCTGGGAAAACCCCTGTTTTTGTTGACTGAACTCGTCGTCCGGGAATCATCCCTCAGCCTGTACGGTTTCGGCAGCGCCGAGCAACGCGATTTGTTTGATTTGCTCATGCAGGTGAGTGGAGTGGGACCACGGTTGGCACTCGCCATTCTTTCGACCCTCTCCGTCGACGTAATTAAGAGCGCTGTGGTCAACGACCAATCGGACGTACTCACCCGAGTTCCGGGGGTCGGGGGGAAGACCGCGGACAAGATCATATTCTTTCTCAAAGACCGTCTGAAGGCACCGCTGGAGGCCGTAGGAATACCGAGCGGGGTCGATACCGAGGTCCTGGGCGTTTTGACGACTCTGGGATACAGTCTGGTTGAAGCGCAATCCGCTATTCAGTCCATTCCGGAAGATGCTTCGGAGGACGTTGAAGAGCGGGTGAAATTGGCATTAAGCTACTTTGCCAGCCCATAACAACCGCACAGCACGGGGACGCCGCGCATCGCTGCATGCCGGATAACCTTGCCAGTCAGGAGGAGAAAAGTGACATCAAAGGATCAATTAATCACATTCATCGGGCCCGGGGCGATGGCTTCCGCGATGGCCTCTCGTTTGATCGAAGGCGGTATTCAATCGTCGGATAAAGTACTCATGAGTGGACCGATCGTGGAACAATTGGAAAAGCTGCAGGAACGGTTGGGCGTTTCCACGACGACGAACAATCTCGAAGCGGTTAAGAATGCCGGCGTCGTCGTGCTCTCGGTGAAACCACAAAGCATCCAGGAAGTCATGGACGAACTGCACGGCGCCATTCCCAAAAATGCGTTGGTGCTCTCGATCGTCGCAGGCGCTCGTTTAGATACTTTAGTGAAAGGCCTGGATCATAAGGCGGTCGTGCGCTCGATGCCGAACACACCGGCGCAAGTGGGTGAAGGCATTACGGTCTGGACGGCCACGGAAGATGTGACCGAAGAGCAGAAGGAACGCGCCCGTTTAATCCTTAAATCTTTCGGTGAGGAAGTATACGCCGATCACGAGGATTATCTCGACATGGCGACTGCGCTGTCCGGGACCGGTCCGGCGTATGTCTTCTTACTGATGGAAGCGATGGTGGATGCAGGAGTCCATCTCGGATTTCCGCGTCGTATCTCGGAACAGCTGGTCGTGCAGACTTTCAAAGGCTCGGTGGCTTTCTACGAACACTCTCCCCGTCATCTGGCTCGGTTGCGGAACCAGGTGACGTCGCCGGGAGGAACGAGCGCAGCAGCACTTTACTATCTCGAGAAAGCAGGCGTCAGGACCGCACTCTCGAGAGCGATCTGGGCTGCGTATGAACGTTCCGTCCAATTGGGGAAGGGAAAGAAACACGTCCAACCTGAAGACGATTGAGCGCCAGTAATCCGACGTGTGCGCGTTCATTGTTGCTCGAGGGCATTTCGGATCGCATAAAAAAATTCCGACGAACGCGCAAGCCGAATGGGAATCATGGCCAAAGAATTGATTTTGGTTCTTTCGACCAGTGAGTCGGGCACTCAAAAATGGCTGCCGTACCCGCAAATAAGGGGTCGGCTGGACAAACAATGGGGGTTCGGGTATGATTGCCGCGTATGTTCATTTGCCCTTGAGTATCGAAAGCCCAAGTTCTTTTGGGATCATACGCTGGGGGACTCAAACGGCTTGGCCTTCGGGCAACACCCAGAAGACGCCAGCCGTTTTACTTGCGCCAAGGTCTCGTCCAGCTTGAACAGCTCATACCCCTCATGGAGGAAGTATGTCGGGCATGATTGATGGTCTTTCCTCGGAACTACGGCAGAAAATCGAAGAATTCGACACGCAGGTCACGTTGAAAGATGTCGGAACGGTCCTGGAAGCGGGCGATGGCATCGCTCGTGTGTCAGGCCTGGCGGATGTCCGTTCCCAGGAGTTGGTGCGTTTTGAAAACGGCGTAATGGGGATCGCCTTCAATCTGGAAGATGATTCGATCGGCGTGATCATCATGGGCGATTACACAGACATCGAAGAAGGCACGACGGTCTACAGCACGAATCGCATTGCTTCAGTCCCCGTCGGAGATGGACTCATTGGCCGTGTGGTCAACTCGCTTGGCAATCCGGTCGACGGCAAAGGGTCTGTGTCGTACGAGCAATTCCTGCCCGTCGAGAGAATTGCACCGGGCGTCGTCAAACGCAAGGACGTCGACTCACCGGTGATGACGGGGATCAAGGCGATCGATTCGATGGTACCGATCGGTCGAGGCCAGCGTGAATTGATCATCGGTGACCGGCAGACCGGCAAGACTGCGATCGCGATCGATACCATTATCAACCAGAGGGGCAAGAATCTGATCTGCATCTACGTCGCGATCGGTCAGAAGCGGGCGGGAGTCGCCCGGACGGTTGCGACTCTCGAAGGCTACGGCGCCATGAACCATACCATCGTCGTCGTCGCGGCTGCGGATGAACCGGCCGCCCTGCAGTATATCGCTCCCTACGCAGGTTGCGCCATCGGTGAGCACTTTGCCGAGAATGGCAAAGATGCGCTGGTGATATACGATGACTTGACCAAACACGCCTGGGCGTATCGCCAGGTGTCACTCTTGCTGCGCCGCCCACCAGGACGGGAAGCATACCCGGGCGACGTATTTTATTTGCACAGCCGCCTGTTGGAGCGAGCGGTCCGTCTTGCGGATCAATATGTCATCGTGGAGAAAGGATTTGAAGGCGATGCAAGCGAGGCCGACGCCGTGAATGATGTACTCTACGGTGGCCCGCTGGCATTGGAGGATGCCCAAAAGGCTCTCGAAGAAATGGGGGACTCTGGAAATTACAAGGTCGTCCATGCAGCCGGCTCCGGCGGATCGTTGACGGCGCTGCCAATCATCGAAACTCAGTTGGGAGACATGTCGGCATATATCCCGACAAACGTGATTTCCATCACGGATGGTCAAATCTACCTCGAAGCCGATCTGTTCAACGCCGGTATTCGACCGGCGATCAATGCCGGGCTTTCCGTTTCCAGAGTTGGCGGCGATGCGCAGACCAAGGCCATGAAGCAAGTTGCAGGGATGTTGCGATTGGACATGGCGGCCTATCGTGAGGTAGCGGCTTTCGCTCAATTCGGGTCCGATCTGGATAAAACCACGTTGGCCCAATTGAACCGCGGCCAGCGCTTGCAGGAAATATTAAAGCAACCGCAGTACCAGCCTTTGGAGTTGGCGCAGCAAGTCGTCGTATTGTTTGCGGGCACGAGCGGGCTGGCGGATGATATTCCCCTCGATCACATGGGAGAGTGGCAAGCTGCTTTGCTGCAGACACTGGAAGCTTCCCACAGCGACCTCCTGCAAGAGATCAATAATCGCAAGGAAATTACCGAGGACATCGAAAAGAGACTCCGGCAGGCGATTGAGACTTTCAATCGAACCTGGGAGTCCTAGGTGTAAGAAGTAGACGTAGGTGACTATGGCATCAGCACGTGAAATGCGTCAGCGAATTCGAAGCGTTCGCAACATTGCCCAGGTAACACGTGCACTGGAAGCGGTTAGCGCGAGTCGAGTGCGCAAAGCGGAAGCGCGCGTAAGGGAAACCCGGCCGTACACTCAAAAATCGTGGCAGGTGCTTCAACATCTTTCACGCCAGCCCGGTCGTGAATTCGTCCATCCGTTACTGACCAAGCGAGGTGTGATTCGCAACGCGATCGTGATTCTCATCAGTGCTGATCGGGGGTTGGCCGGTGCGTATAACACCAACGTCATCCGCTGCGCCCTGGATGCATTTCAGGAATCAGCAGTGTCTGTGAAGTACATCGCAGTCGGCCGTAAAGGCAGAGACATGCTTCTGCGTAAGGGAAGAAAGTTAATGGCAGAGTTCAGTGATTTGCCGGACGAGCCGAGTTTTACGGATGTATCGGCAATTGGCCGGCTGGCGATCGACGAGTTCCTGGCGGGTAGGGCGGATCAAGTCTGGTTGATCTACACCGATTTCGTCTCCATGTTACAGCAGGATCCTACGAGTCAGCTGCTGCTGCCTTTTGAAATCGACGAACACCTCGCGGGGCAATCCGAGACTTCGAATCGAAACGCCGAGGCCGATCGATCCACTGAAGTGGAACCCGCGTACATCTACGAACCCGGTCAATCCACGATTGTCGATCGCATCATTCCCAGACTCGTGGGACTTCAAGTGTATCAAGCGATTACCGAATCTCTCGCCAGCGAACATGCGGCGCGGATGATCGCTATGCGTAATGCAACGGATAACGCCAATGAACTCTCTACCGCGTTAACCCTGGAATACAACAAAGCGCGCCAGAAAGCGATTACGAGCGACATGTTGGATATCGCCGGTGGAGCAGAAGCGCTCGTAGGTGAATAACGTCTCTGGATCAGAATCTCTGGAGGTAGGAATGGCGACGAAGGGGCAAATCATACAGGTTCAAGGGGCCGTCGTGGATTGTGAATTCCCGCCGGGTGAATTGCCATGTATTTTCGATGCGGTCGAAGTGCCGGATCGTACGGGGTTTCCCTTGGTTCTGGAGGTTCAGACCCATTTGGGGGATCACCGGGTGCGCACAATTGCCATGGACACGACGGATGGGCTCAGACGCGGATTGGAGGTCGTCGCCACAGGAGCGCCGATCAAAGTACCGGTTGGCGAGCAAACGTTGGGCAGGGTGTTCAATGTCCTGGGACGTCCCGTTGACGATAAAGATGCAATCGAGGCAGATGTACGCTATCCAATCCACCGCGATGCGCCGGCGTTCGATGAACAGTCGACGAGCGTCGATGTGTTCGAAACCGGACTCAAGGTGATCGATTTGATCGCGCCTTTCACCAAGGGAGGAAAGACGGGTATATTCGGGGGCGCTGGAGTCGGGAAAACGATCATCATCATGGAGTTGATCCGCACTATCGCAACGGTGCATGAAGGGAATTCCGTGTTTGCAGGAGTCGGCGAACGCACGCGTGAAGGCACTCAGCTGTATCGTGAGATGGTCGAATCGGGTGTAATGAAGGACACGGTAATGGTCTTTGGGCAGATGAACGAGCCTCCGGGCGTGCGACTGCGCGTCGGCCTCACGGCGTTGACCATGGCTGAATATTTCCGCGATCAGGGCCGTGATGTGCTGGTTTTCATCGACAACATCTTTCGTTTCAGTATGTCCGGGGCAGAGGTATCCGCGCTGCTCGGACGAATGCCGTCTGCCGTGGGATATCAACCGACTCTGGCCACCGAGATGGGTCAGCTTCAAGAACGGATCACGTCGACCAAAGAGGGATCGATCACGTCTATGCAGGCGGTCTACGTTCCCGCCGACGATTATTCAGATCCCGCGCCGGTAACGACCTTCACGCATTTGGACGCCACGATTGCCCTGGAGCGTTCGATCGTGGAAAAGGGGATTTACCCTGCAGTCGACCCGCTTGCGTCGACTTCCCGCATCCTCGATCCACAGATTGTCGGAGAAGAGCACTACGACGTTGCCCGCTCGGTGCAGCAGGTCTTACAGCGCTATAAGGACCTGCAGGATATCATCGCTATTCTTGGCATCGAAGAGTTGAGCGAAGAGGACAAGGTGGTCGTTTCTCGGGCGAGGAAAATCGAACGTTTCTTCTCTCAGCCGATGTTCGTCGCCGAAAAGTTCACCGGTCAAAAGGGACGCTACGTTCCGCTGGTGGACACTGTGCGGGGATTTCGTGAATTGCTGGATGGAAAACACGACGAACTTCCCGAGCAAGCCTTTTCGATGGTTGGAACGATCGAAGACGCCGTCGAAAAGGGTAGACGCTTGGCTGCAGATTAATTGTGCCAAGATGATTTCGGAAGGGTAAAATAATCAATGTCGATCCACTGCGAAATCGTCACTCAGGATAAATCGTTGTTTGAGGGTGATGTCGATATGGTGATCGTTCCCGGCTCGGAAGGGGAGATGGGCATTCTGCCCGGTCACGCACCGCTCCTGTCGACGTTGGGATATGGCATCCTGCGAGTTCGCACTAAGGATGAAGAACACGCTTTCACGATTGCCGGAGGCGTGATCGAAGCCCGGCCCAATGTCGTCACGGTGCTGGCGGATATCGGCGAGAATGTCGAAGAAATCGATGTCCAACGTGCTGAAGCGGCAAAGGCCAGAGCGGAGGAACTGCTCAAACGCGGTCCTCCACCGGATACGGATGAATATCTTTCGATTCAAGCCGCATTACGACGTTCGAAGATCCGCCTGGATGCCGTGCGGCGTTACCGTTCAACCAAAGCGCCGCGACGCGGACCTACATATAAAGAAGAATAAAACGCATGCCAATATTTGGTAAAGATCTCGGAATCGATTTGGGTACTGTAAACACGCTCATCTGTGAGGGTGGTGAGATCGTGCTTCACGAGCCTACGATCGTCGCAATCGACATCGACGAGTTGAAAATCGTTGATGTCGGTCAGTCGGCGCGTGAGATGGATGGCAAGGTGCCGGAATTGATCGAGGTCAGTCGTCCGATGCGCGATGGGGTCATCGCGGATTTCGAGGTCACACATCGCATGCTGGGTCACTTCGTGGAAAAGGTGTGCGGCCCTGCGCGTTTGTTCAAGCCGCGCTCGATGGTTACGGTGCCTCTCGGCGCAACGAGCGTGGAGAGTCGCGCCGTGCATGAGGCGGCGCTTCAGGCCGGTAACCGCGAGGTTTTCTTGATCCAGGAGCCTTTGGCTGCGGCGATCGGTGTAGGGATGCCGATCGCGACTCCATCGGGCAATCTGGTGGTAGTTCTCGGAGGAGGCGTCACGCAAGCTGCGGTGATTGCCATGAGTAGTATCGTGGCGCAGGATGCCACTCGCATCGGGGGCATCAAGCAGGACGAAGCCATTGCGTCCTACGTGCGCAAGAAGTACGGCTTGATCATCGGTCCCAGGACCGCAGAGCAGGCGAAAATACGCATCGGCGCTGCCATCCCGCAGGATCAGGATCAGACAATGGAATTACAGGGTCAAGACCAGGTAACCGGGTTGCCGCGCCCGGTCACGATATCCACCCGGGAAGTGATCGAGGCGATCCAAGAGGTGTTGATGCTGCAAATCAGCGCCATTCGCAATGTCCTCGAGCAAACGCCCCCCGAACTCGCTTCCGACGTCATCGATCGTGGAATGGTAATTTGCGGGGGCGGCGCGTTGCTGCGTGGTATGGACAAGTGGCTGACACGGGAGACGGGCGTGCCGGTCTATCTGGCAGAGGAACCGGTTGCCTGCATCGCCAAGGGAGCCGCCAGAGCGATGGGCATGCTGGATCGCTTGTACCGCACCCTGCCGCATCCGTAAGTTGTTTTATCCCCAAAAATACTTTTCAACCTGAGGCTCGATATCCATGGAATACCGGCAATTCCCATCGCCGGTTGTGGAAGTTCATCCACAAAATATCGAAGGCGTGTACGCATCCGCCGCCAGCACCCCTAGGTGCGTGGCAGATTTGGTTCTGTCAACACTCGTCCTGTCCTCCCTGGGGTTGCGAATTAATCATTGATCTTCTGGTCGTACATCACGATGATCAGCGAATTGAAATCCGTATATCAAAGGCAGCGGATAAATATCCGGCGCCAGCGTAGAATGAGCAGAGTGAGGATTACATGTCTTACAAATAATAGGTCATGTGCTGCAGGTGCAGCACGGGGTCGATGTGGCTCACCCTTACTTTTTGGGGTACCGAAACCGACGTCGGCGCGTAGCACAAGATGGCCTGCACGCCGGCTTCCACCAATTGGTCGGCTACACCTTGTGCATCCACTGCGGGAACGGCCAGCATGGCGACGCGAATTCCGCGATCGCGTATCATGGGGATCATCTCTCTGGAATCGTAGATCGTAAACGGTCCGATGCGTTGGCCGATTTTCAGGGGATCGTTGTCGAAAGCGAGTTCGATGCGAAAGCCGCGGTCCAGGAAACCTGCGTAGTGTGCGACGGCGCGTCCCAGATCGCCAACCCCCACGAGCGCCACCTCCCACACGCGGTTCACTTTGAGGATGCGCTGTAATTGCTCCATCAGGAATTGAATATCGTAGCCGGTGCCCTGCTTGCCGAATTCACCGAACTGCGAGAGGTCTTTTCGAATCTGCGCCGAGGAAATGCCCAAGCGATTCCCCAGTTCCTGGGAAGAGGTGATGCTTTTCCCCTCAGCCGCCATTTCTGTCAGCGCACGCAGATAGAGCGGTAAGCGTGCAATTACAATGTCCGGCACTTCTGACGCGGACATACGTACCTCCGAGATCGAGTTGTTAGGCGCAGACTCTATCATAAGACAAGTTGTGTTGCAAATCACAATCCGATTTCCGGTGCAGCGCGCAGCCGGCCGGGTTCCTGGGTGCAAGGTATAATCAAGCCGGGCACTGGAAGCAGGGAATAAACGAAATGTTTTTTGACGAGGCGAAGATCTTTGTTTCATCCGGGCGCGGCGGGGACGGAATCGTGCATTTCCGGCGGGAAAAGTACGTCCCGCGAGGCGGGCCGGATGGCGGCGATGGCGGCAAGGGGGGCGATGTGATTCTCGAAGTGGACGGCAAACTCAACACGCTGTCTCCGTTTCGCCGGTCTAGTCATTTCAAAGCGGAGGACGGACGCCGGGGCGGCGGGTCGAATCAAACCGGACGGAACGGAGAAGATGTGGTGGTCTCTGTACCGCCGGGAACCCTGGTACGCGACGATGCAACCGGCGATTTGCTCGGCGACTTGGTGGAGCAAGGCGAGCAATTGACCGTTGCCCAGGGCGGAAGAGGCGGGCGGGGCAACGCCCGTTATGCAACCTCGCGCAACCAAACGCCGCGCATGGCGGAGAAGGGAGCGCCGAAGGAAGAACGCTGGCTGCTGCTGGAACTGCGCTTGATCGCGGACGTCGGCATCATCGGCGTGCCCAATGCTGGAAAATCGACCTTGCTTTCCGTCGTTACGAACGCAAAGCCTAAAATCGCCGACTATCCATTTACGACGTTACAACCGAATTTGGGAGTCGCTCGAATGGACGGCATCGATCTCGTACTGGCGGATATTCCCGGTTTGATCGAAGGGGCACACAGCGGGGCGGGCCTGGGATTCGACTTTCTACGCCACATTCAACGCACCAAGGTGTTGATCCACCTCATCGATGGCCTGTCCGCCGATCCGATCGCGGATTATTCGCAAATCAACGCCGAGCTGGCCTTGTTCGATGAAAATCTTTCCAAAAAACCGCAAGTGCTCGCGCTGAGCAAGATGGATCTCCCGCAGGTGGAAGAACGCTGGCCGAAATTGGTCGAGGCGTTCAGCGCGTTGGGCTGCCCGGAAGTCCACCCCATCTCTTCGGTCAACAAGAGAGGACTGCGAGAACTGCTGTTCAGTGCCCAGCGGGCGGTGGAGAATGTGGAGGCTCAACCTGAGAGCGACGAAGAACTGCCCGTATATCGAGCCGAACCCGATTCCACGCAGTTCGAGATCACGCACCTGGGAAGCGGGGATTGGCGAGTGAGGGGCAGCGCCATCGAGCGCGCCGCTGCAATGACTTACTGGGAGTACGACGAGGCCGTGCGGCGATTTCAGCACCTGCTCGAACGGCTGGGAATCGAAGCCGCATTGCGGGAGGCAGGAGCCTCGGAAGGGGATACGATTCACATCGGGGAGTACGAACTCGAATGGCGAGAATGATCGGTGTGCTCGGGGGCACGTTCGATCCACCGCATCTCGGGCATCTGATCCTGGCCGAGTTCGGTCGGGCGGCGCTTGCGCTGGATGAGGTGCTTTGGGTGCTTACCCCCGTTTCGCCTTTTAAACTCGACCGGCCGATTACACCTCTCGAGCATCGTCTGGCGATGGTCGAGGCGGTCGTGGCGGATCAGGCCTCCTATTCGCTCTCGCGGGCGGACATCGATCGGCCGCCGCCGTACTACGCCGTCGGAACGATGGAAACCCTGCGCCAGCGCTATCCGGATGCGAACCTGGTCTACCTCATGGGTTCCGATTCCTTGCGCGATCTTCCGACGTGGCATCAGCCCCGACGATTCGTCGCAGCGTGTGACTCGCTGGGCGTGATGATGCGTCCGGGCGCAGATTGCGATGCGGCGCAACTGGAGAAGGACCTCCCCGGGATTAGCGAGAAACTGCACTTCTTCGATGCACCCTTCGTCGGCATCTCAGGTCACGATATCCGCCAGCGCGTGCGAGCAGGGAAGACGATCCGATATCTGGTAATAGATCAGGTGTTGGCATACATTAACGGACACAGACTCTATACACCGGGATCGGAATAAAACTCACGTTACCCAGTGATTCTCTCACTGAACACAAAGCGATTGGAATAAACCGGTGCTTGGGAGGATTACGGCACCGGACCTGTAGCCATCGGCCGATTCGGACCGGCGCACCATTCCGACCACGAGCCGGGGAGAAGTCTAGCGCCGGTCAGTCCCAGGTGTTCCATCACGAGCAAGTTGAAGCAGCCGGTGACGCCCGATCCGCAGTAGACGACGATGTCGCTGGGGTCCCTATCCCCGATCACGGATATAAAATCTTCGCGCAGCATGTTTTCAGGTAGAAGCCGGTCGTTTTCGTCGAGGTTCGCAGCCCAGAACCGATTCAGCGCACCGGGGATGTGACCGGCGACGGGGTCGAGAGGTTCTTCTTCGCCGCGATATCGTTCCGGCGCGCGCGAGTCGATCAGGCGCCGGACGTAGCTTTCGAGGTCCGCCTGAAGTTCATCGACGTCGATACGCATCTCGGGGCGAACGTTGGCCGCAAATTGCACAGGGCTGCGTTTTTCCTTACCGTTCCTGGTCGGAAAACCAGCTCGTTCCCAGGCCGGGAAACCACCTTCCAAAATGGCGACGCTATCGTGTCCCAGGTAGCGCAGCGCCCACCATAGGCGAGCGGCGAATCCGCCGCCTCGCGAATCGTAGGCCACGACCTGGGTTCGTGCATCAATCCCCCACTGGCCGAAACGTGCGGCCATCTCTCCCGCTGATGGCAGTGGATGCCGTCCATTCGTGCCGGTTGGCAGCGCGGATAAATCACGTTCGAGGTGTGCGTAGATCGCCCCGGGGACATGTGCTTCGTAGTAGGCGCGCTCCCCCGCTATATTGTCTTGTAGGTCGAAGCGGCAATCGACGATGGCCCACGTCGGATCGTCGAGGTGGGTTTGGAGCTCATCCGGCTGGATGAAGGTCGAATACTTCATTCACGTCTCCGAGAAGGTTTTGTTCCTGGATGGTAGTTCCCGGGTTGATCGGCTTCGTCACTCTGTAGAATCTTCGCTCTCCCGGGGTACGGCTCGTTTTAGCTGTTCGAGGGAAATCGGGGTATTGCGGCGACAGCGCGGGCATTTGGCATCGTAATGCGTGCCGCCCGATTTTTCGAGCGCTTCGAGTGCAAATTTTAATTCCTCTTGTTTTACGGCGAAGCTGAAATTGCATCGTAAGCAACGGATCTGCATCTTCTCCTCCTTGATTCATCCGATTTTACCCGCAAAATGGGTCATGTGCCTGGTTTTTCTGCGGATGGCGCCTTCCATGCTGCGACGGCAATTCCCAATAGAACCAAAGCTGCACCGAGAATGCGCAGCGCCGGTGGAGTCTCTTCCAGGAAAATGTAGGCCCAGATGGTGGACGCTGCTGGTTCGCCGAGAAGCGTCACGGAGACCAGCGCGGCCGGAAGGTAGCGCAGCGCCCAGTTGATCGTGGAGTGCGAGAGTAATTGTGGGATCAGGGCGAGTAGAAAAATCCAAAGCAGGGTCGACGGTGAAAAAGCCGTCAACTTCGCTCCTGTAGCGAATGCGGCGATCAACAGCCAGAACGCGGCAGTGGAGTAGACCAGGAAGATATATACAAACAGGTCCAGGTTCTCCTGTATCTTGCGTCCGATGAGTAAGTAGCCAGCGGCGCCCAGAGCGCCGAAAAGCGCCAGAATATCGCCATGGATGGCCTCGGCTTCTATAAAAGTGGCGATGGCCGGACACTGCAGTCCTGCCTTCAAGGTACACGCGTCACTCGCCGCGATGATCATACTGCCCAGAATCGACATCAGCAGACCGGCGGCGACCTTTCGTCCCACCGTCTCCTTTAAAAGAAGCGGAGAGAAGACGGCCACGAATAACGGGGTGGTCTGAACCAGCGCGACGGAGCTGGCGACGGAGGTGAATTCCAGGGAGGAGATCCAGGTGGCGAAATGCAGGGCGAGGAACGATCCGGCGGCGAAGGCCAGAAGCCAGTCGTGCGGCTTCACGTGGCGGAGTCGGCTGCGGTACCTTGCAAGGGCGAAGGGCGTAAGCATCAGTGTGGCAAAACTCAGACGCAGCGCAGCAATGGTCATGGAGGAGGCCTCAACCTGAGCGTAGCGCACGAATATCGAAGCCGTAGACGACGCCAGCACCCCGATCAGTAGTCCATGGATCGGAGAAATGACTCCTGGTTGGCGAGATAGATCTTCGGGAAGCCGTTCCTGAGAGATTTTCGACATGGGTTTCTTGACAAATGATCTTCCAGCGGTCACAATTTTATATGCCGGGTAAGTGTTTTTGATGTTACTGGATTTGATTTACCCGGTCAATCTAAACCGGTTTTTTTGAGAGGGAGGTTTGCCATGTCGTTTCAATTGCCAGAACTTGCATACTCATACGATGATCTAGAGCCACATATCGATGCACGAACGATGGAAATCCATCATTCGAAGCACCACGCAGGATACGTCAAAAAGTTGAATGCCGCCCTGGAGGGGCATGAGGATCTGCAGGGCAAGTCGATCGAAGAACTGCTCGCAGACTTGAATGCCATTCCCGAATCCATTCGCACTGCCGTACGTAACAACGGCGGCGGCCACAGCAACCACACGCTCTTTTGGCGCATCATGTCGCCGAATGGTGGTAGTACGCCGGGCGGCGCGCTGAAGGATGCGATCGACGCCGGTTTCAGTGACTTCGATTCGTTCAAGGATCTCTTTTCCAAAACGGCAGCCACTCGATTCGGAAGTGGCTGGGCGTGGCTGGTGAAGAATGCGGACGGCGGTCTCGAGGTCTTTTCGACGGCGAATCAGGACTCTCCCATTTCGTCGGGACAGACTCCCATACTCAATCTCGATGTTTGGGAACACGCTTACTATTTGAAGTATCAAAACCGACGAACGGATTACATCTCTGCATGGTGGAATGTCGTGCATTGGGAAGAAGTCGCCAGATTGTTTGCAGCATAGGGAATATAGCGATATAAATAGGGCATCGTTTAGTCTATATCAAAATTGGAGGATCAAAACATGACCCATATCATCACCAGTTTGTGCCTCCGCGATTCCGGATGCGTTGATGTGTGTCCGGTGGAGTGCATCGTGCCTGGGAAACCAGTCGACAAGTGGCCGTGGTATTACATCGACCCCGATACTTGCATCGACTGCGGCGCCTGTATTCCGGAGTGTCCTTATGAGGCGATTTTCGTCGAAGAAGAGGTCCCCTCGGATTACAGCGCCAGAGGCGGTGAGTACCAGAGCATGCCGGCTGGGGCGGACGGATTCGATACCGTCTACGACGGGGAGAATCATGGCGGTGAAGCAGTCCACCTCGAGCACACGCGCGTTCTCAAGGCAGGTGAAGTAGTCGATCTCACGGCGGATATTCAGCCGAACTACGACTATTTTAGCGGTGGTCCAGGCTACGACGCCTTAGATTGACGGACAGCGGATCATCGCGAGGGAGCCGAAAGGCTTCCTCTTTCTTTGTCGTTATTCAGAGTAACTCTATCTAACAAGGAAGAAATGGGTCAGTTATTAATTCTTCAATGCATATTGGGGATGGACGATGCCTCCTAAAACCCGCAGAGAATCCGATTCGTTGGGCGAGGTCGACGTACCGGCGCAGGCGCTCTATGGCGCTCAAACCCAGCGCGCCGTCGAAAATTTTCCGATCTCGGGGCTGCGTCCCTGGCGTGCTTTCATCTGGTCGATGGCGACGATCAAGCGCGCTGCGGCCGGAGTAAATCGTCAATTGGAACTGCTCGACGGGGAAGTCGCCGAGGCGATTATCCGCGCGGCCGACGAAGTGATCGAAGGGAAGTGGGACGATCAATTCGTGGTGGATCCTTTTCAAGCCGGCGCCGGCACGAGCCACAACATGAACACCAACGAAGTCATCGCCAATCGTGCCACGCAGTTGATGGGCGGCCAACTGGGGCAATATCTCGTTCACCCCAACGATCATGTCAACATGGCACAGTCGACCAACGACACCATCCCGACTGCCATACGCCTGGGCTGTCTCTGGCGTCTGGATGAGCTGCTGGATGCCGTGCGTAGTTTGGCGTCGGCGCTTAACACCAAGGCGAAAGATTTCGACGACGTCGTCAAATCCGGACGTACGCATCTGCAGGACGCGGTTCCCGTTCGTTTGGGGCAGGAATTCGGCGGCTATGCACGCGCCGTGGAGCGGGATGCTGAACGCATCCAGGTAGCCGGAGATCGTCTACGATATCTGGGCATCGGAGGCACGGCGACGGGAACTGGGTTGAACGCACACCCGCAGTATCGCCGGCTGATGGTCGCCACTCTGAAGGAACACTCCGGTTTGGAGCTGTATGCTGCGGAGGACTTATTCGAGTCGATGCAGTCGATGGCCGACATGACGGATTTCTCCGCCTCACTGCGAACGCTGGCAATAAGCCTGACGCGCATTGCCAACGATTTCCGCTTGCTCTCCTCCGGGCCTGCGACCGGCCTGGATGAAATCCATCTACCTGCCGTGCAGCCGGGTTCGAGCATCATGCCCGGAAAAGTGAACCCGGTTATGGCGGAGATGCTGAATATGGCCATGTTCCACATCATGGGCTGCGACACGACGGTGGCAATGGCCGCGCAGGCCGGCCAGCTCGAGTTGAACGTAATGATGCCCATCATCGCACACAATCTATTCGAGATGATGCAAGTCGCCATCGGCGCGATTCGCGCCTTCACGGAAAGATGTGTCCTTGGCGTTCAGGCCAATCCCGAGAAGGCTGAAAAGTGGCTCCTGCAAAACAGCATCGTCGTCACGGCGTTGAATCCGCTCATCGGCTATCGCGCCGGCGCAGAGCTGGTGAAACAAGCCCTGTCGCGGAAGAGAACGGTGCGGTCGATTGCGTTGGAGCAGGCTAAGGCCGGCAAGTTGATGCACCGCGCGGAGGATCGGCCGGTTCGCGTCGACGAGGTGGAAGCTGCGCTGAGTAATTTACGCAGGCTCACGGAGGGCGGGATTGTGAGTTGATTCGGTCGGCATCATTCGAATTCTATCTGTAATGTCAGGATGTAAAACACGCCTGTCGAAAGTCTTCCTGCCAAAACTCCGAGAGACATTCCCGATATCTTCGAGCATCGTTCAGGATATCGCGGCGATCAACCGCCACACGTGTGCCACCAGGAAAGTTACAATGAAACCCAACGTCAGGGGAAGCAGTGCGGACAGGACCGTCCATTTCTTGCTGCCGGTTTCCTTGAAGATCGTGAACAGGGTCGTACTGCAGGGATTGTGGATAAGGCTGAAGAGCATCATGTTGACCGCCGTGAGCAGCGTCCAACCGCCGGCTTGTAAAACCCCCAGTGTCGCCTGATTGGATTCGAGTTGGAACATAACGCCGGCGCCGCTGCCGACGGAGTTCATGCCGGTAAGCAATACTGTGAGCATGAGAATCGTAGGGATGACGATTTCGTTCGCCGGTATGGCCACGATGTAGGCGACCAGAATGACCCCGTTGAGTCCCAGAAATAGACCAATCGGATTCAGGATATTGATTAGATGTTCGGCGACGCTCAAGTCTCCTATGTGAATGTTGGCCGAAAGCCAAATCAACGCGCCTGCGGGTAGGGCAAATACCACGGCTCGCCAGAGCACGAAAATGGTCCGGTCGATGACGGAGGTGTAGATCGTTTGTAGGATCCGCGGCGGACGATAAGGCGGAAGCTCGAGACTGAAGGTAGAGACTTCGCCTTTCAGCCATGTGCGTGAGAGAAACCAATTCACGAGGAAGGTTAGCAGAATGCCGAGCAGCGCTACACCGACAACTGTGAGCGCGGAGATCAACCCCGCCAACTGCGCCGGGACCAACGTGCCGACGAACAGAGTCGCCAGAAGAATTTGAGTCGGCCAGCGACCGTTGCATAGGGCGAAATTGTTGGTGATGATGGCGATCAGCCGTTCGCGCGGACTGTCGATGATACGGGTGGCAATGACGCCGGCGGCGTTGCATCCGAAGCCCATCATCATGCTCAACGCCTGCCGGCCGTGCGCGCCGGTACGCTTGAAAATCTGATCCAGATTGAAAGCAACGCGCGGAAGATAGCCGAAATCCTCCAGAAGCGTGAAGAGCGGGAAGAAGATTGCCATAGGTGGGAGCATCACACTTACGACCCAGGCGGTCGACAAATACATGCCATCGACGAGCAGACCCTGGAGCCAGACGGGTAGGATGGAGTTCGCCGCGAGGCCTTTCAACAGCGGATGAAGCTTGTCGAGCAGTAAATGGGCGATCCAGCCCGAAGGGATATTGGCGCCCGATATCGTGATCCAGAAAATGAGCGTAAACAGCAGCAGCATGATCGGGAAACCCCAGATGCGGCTCGTTACCAAACGATCGATGGCGCGATCCAGGTCGAAGCGGGGCGGAGAATCCGGACGGCTGACCGCGCGCTCAGCTAAACGTGATGCTTCAGTGTAAATCCCCTCGAGCAATCTCTCGTGGAGATTGCTGCTAATCTTCCAACGCAGATCGCGCGCATGCGCGAGCACCTGCTCTGCATTGGGTCGTTTCTGTTCGTTCATTTTGCATGTCCCCTGGATAGTTGTGGTTGAAGCTCGACGCTTTCCGTCGTGTTCTGGGACAATTCGCCCAAATCTCCTTTCTCGAAAGCTTCGATGATCCGCTCGTCGCCATCAAGCAATCGGATGGCGACCCAGCGCGGGTTGGGAAGATTCGGGAAAACAGCGCGCACCTTCTTGGACAAATCCGATATGGTTCCTTCCAGTTCTTTGGAGAACTGTTGGATTCTATATGGCTTCGTGCGCAGTTTTCCCGCGGCGACATCGTGGATCGATTGCAGCAGCGCATCGAGGCCTTTCCCATAGCGGGCAACCGTGGGAACGACCGGTACGCCAAGGTCACGGGCCAGACGGCGATCGTCAACGGTCAGGCCGTGGCGTTTCGCTTCGTCCATCAGATTCAGGCAAATGACCACCCGGTCCGTGATTTCCAATACTTGTAGCACCAGGTTCAAGTTCCGCTCCAGGCGCGTCGCGTCCACCACGACGATGGTCACGTCCGGCTGGCCGAAGAGGATAAAATCGCGGGCGATTTCTTCATCGACCGAGGTAGAAAGCAGGGAATAGGTTCCCGGAAGGTCGACGAGTTTATAGCGACTCCCGGCGTATTCCATGCCGCCTTCTGCGCGGGCGACCGTTTTCCCCGGCCAGTTGCCGGTATGCTGACGCAGGCCGGTGAGGGCGTTGAAGACGGTACTCTTCCCGGTATTCGGATTTCCGGCCAGGGCGACGACGTAATCCCAGTCTTGCATGTCTACGCCCAGTTTGAGCAAATTCGCCGCGTGATGGGCGGGACAGCTTTCACATCCGGGTTGAATCGTTTCAATTGGCTTATGCTCGTTCATGGCTGACCTTTGATGCTTTCTCGATGAAAATGTAGTCTGCTTGTTCCTTACGCAAGGCGATGAGTGCACCCCGGATGCGGTATGCAGTCGGATCACCGGAAGGACTGCGATACTCTGCTCGCACGGCGGCGCCCTGTAAAACACCCAGATCGAACAGACGACGGCGTTCGGCGCCGCGGCACGCGGGTGAGATCCCGACTACGACGCCCTGCTCGCCCAGGTCCAGACAGGCGAGGGTCTGACAAGATAACGCGGTCGAGTCCGTTTTTTCATCAGGCTCGGGAATCACGGAGATGTTGTGGGCAACTATCGGCGCAAGAATGTGCTCATCGCCATCGGCCCAGAAACGAATGCGCTCACGTGATTTTTCGATGATTTGAACCTGCATCCCCGGGTAGAGAGCCTCGGCAACCAGTTGTGCGTAGATCATGCCGGGTTCATCTTCGACGTGGACGATGCGCAGTCGTTTTCCGGTTTCGAAGCTGGGCAGGGGTTTGCCGCCGTGCGATACGAACTCTCCCGTAGCGTCCGGAATGGGATCACCATGTGGATCGTGTGTGGGGTGGCCCAGGCGCTCTGAGAGGAGATCGATCTCTTCTGCGGAGAGAAAGTGTTCGCGTTCTTCGGCCAGGTTGTGCCACTCCGCTTCTCCAAACCCCGTCTCATCTGCGAGGTAACGCTCCCAGAGACGATGGGCGCGCAGGATGTGCAGCGCGGCACCCTCTCCTTTTGGCGTCAACTTGAGCCGCTCCTCTTCGTAATTCAGCAATCCCGCCGCTTCCATTTTGGAAAGAATGTCGCCAGCGTGATTTGTGGATGTCTGCAGCACACCAGCGATGCTTTGTAAAGTCGCTTGCTGGGCCTCCATCTCGCGACTGTGGATGTGCTTCAGTGTATCTTCGATCTGGATTCTTTCGGCATACTGCCTGGTCCTACGCTGACGTGGCAGCAATCCCCATTTCGGCCACAGAAGCACGATGAGTAAGAAGGCAACCGCAATTGTGATCAGAATCTGATGTATCGCGTCCATCTCAGCGTTCGTCCCTGGCGTTCCACCGCTGCCATCCAAAATGCAGAGGTGGACACCCACGATGATAAAAGTTAGGCTAGCCTAACTTCTTAGAATTATAGGGTCTCCAAATGGTATTGTCAAGTCCTGGGTATGTCCAGAGACTTGGCAGACGGATTGACGAGCTTACAATTTCGAACGGCGGTCCACCCAGAAACCGTTGGACGGCTATAATAATGTGACAATGGGTCTCGCTAAAATTCTCTTGCAGCAGAAACAATGGGAAATAATGGAAGCCCACGTGCGGTCGAAGTACCCACGGGAAGCCTGTGGTGTGTTGGCTGGTAAGGAGTCTGGCGTGCATTGGGTCCAACCGATCACCAACGTCGAGAAGGACCGCCATCGCTTCCGCATGGACCCCCGGGAGCAGCTGGATGTGCTGTTGCGCATCGAGGAAGAGGGGCTGCAATTAACCGGCATCTATCACTCTCATCCGGATGGACCACCCGGACTCTCCACGAGTGACATCGGCGAGGCGGCGTATTTCGAAGCGGCACACATAGTATGGTTCCCTATCGCCGGAAAATGGACGTGCAAAGCTTTCGTCGTCGAGCACGAAGCCCCACGGGAAATTCCAATTCAGATCATCGGTGAAGGAACTCTATTGGGGTAGTGGTGTTTTGTGTATTGAATTCCGCATGTTCATTAATGACAAAGGAGTGAAATGCAATTTCTCATCATCGCAGCCTTGTTGGCTGCTTATTTGCTCGGATCCGTTCCAGTGGGTTTATTGGTCGTGAGATTAGTGAGAGGCAGGGACATTCGTTTATGGTTCAGCGGGCGGACGGGTGGCACGAACGTGATGCGCATGGCCGGATTTTGGGCCGGCCTGTCAACCGCCATCCTGGATCTCGCCAAAGGAGCATTGGCGGTATATCTCGCCCGTTATCTGACGGGCGGTAATCCGTGGGTGGAGATGGGCGCAGGTCTGCTGGCCGTATTGGGCCACAACTACTCGATTTTTCTCGTGGAACGTAAAGATGGCAGACTTCGTTTGCGAGGCGGAGCTGGCGGCGCGACCACAGCAGGCGCGGTGTTTGCTTTTTGGCCGCCCTCACTGCTCGTCTTGGTGCCGATCGGGGCTGCGATTTTGTATTTCGTGGGATACGCCTCGGTGGCCACGATGTGCCTCGGCATCGAAGTAGCCGCGCTGTTTCTTTGGCGCGCCCTTTCAGGACAGGCGCCATGGGCGTATGTTGTCTTTGGCGTACTCATCGAAGTAATTTTACTGCTTGGTCTACGGCCGAACATCCAAAGGCTGCGTAAAGGGGAAGAACGATTGATCGGCTATCGCGCCCGCAAGGCCGCTCAAAAGGCGCTTCACTTGGAGAATGACAACACGGCGCGAGATGCCAAACAAGCTTAAGCACGGCGGCAGCCGCTAAACCTCTCATGCGAATCGTATCCTCCAGTCACGAGAGTGGATTCGGACGACGCGATTCGACAAGTGCGAGGACGCCTTCTGTTTAGCGGAAGACTTGGTTCCCGTTTGGTTACAGCCTACAGAACACTGCGGTACTAGGTAAACGTGAGGATTGCCGTCACGGCGATTGCGAACAGCGCGGCGAACTCGATGAGCCGTCCGCGTACGAGTCCCTTTTTCCGGTGTACGAGTGTGAGTCCGTTCGTCATATATACCAGCATGCCAAGCAGCAGCGCACCTCGCAGTGGGGGGAGCGGCCAATAGTGAAGCGCCCACGCCAACTGTGCGTTGAGCAAGCTGATCAGAAGCGCATACTCCGCCGCCCGATCACTCAACTGGTTCAGATGCAGCAAACGCCAGATGACCACAAAACTGACCAGGAGGATCAAAGGGACTGAGAAAACGGCTCGCAAATCGGCGGCAAGAATGGCGAAGAGCGCGCAGACCAGGAGAAGGTATGCAAGAGCGGAGAGACCGACCGAAGCCGTATCGAAGCGTGGATCCTTGGGGTCGACGACCACAAACTCCGCCATGACGACGGCCAGCAGCAGCAAGGCGGTGAGAATAATTCCGATCCACAGGCCCGGACCATCGGGTATGCGGGTAAGTACTGCACCGGTTGCTGCCGCCGCCAGGCCGGGTATAACCCAATGCTCCGGCTGTATCTTGGTGGTCGTTGACTTCGGATGGGAGTGAATCAGCCAGTCCGCACCGGCTGCCGCAAGGGCTGCGGCCAACGAGATCATGATGAGGCTGGTATTGATTTCGAAGCGGATGAATAATCCGAGAATGGCAAACTCCGCCTCGAAGACCGGCAGCGCTACGATACGGATCAGGGTATTGGTAAGTAGGATCAGCGCCGTGAGCGTGCTCAAACGGTCGCGATCCGGTCGCGGCAATCTGCCATCCATGGACGCATTCTAGCATTCGATTCCTCGGATGTCCATGCAGGGGAGTGGGTGCGGCTCGTTCGCGGAAATCGGCTTCAGCGCATCCGCTGCGATACGTGTATAATGCTTGCCAATGATCGTCGCTGTCGCAATTCTGGGATTGGCTTGTGGCTTCCTCGTGAATCTACTGGCGGACGATCTTCCGCACCACGAGCCGGTCCAAACTCCGCATTGCCTTGCTTGTGGGGCACCTCGTGAGCCGGCTGGTTGGATGGCAATGTTGGCCTTCATTCGCTTCAGGCGGCGCTGTCCGTATTGCGGCACGCGGCGAGCGTGGCGGGACGTCGTGGTCGAATTGTCCCTCATCGCCATCGCCCTTTGGCTCTATTTCCGCGATCCAACCCCCGGTGTGTTCTGGCCTGCCTTGATCGTCGCCGCGATTTTCACCTTGATTGTCGTGATCGACGTCGAGCATCGTTTGATCCTGCACGTAGTCAGCGTACCGTCCGGATTATTGATCCTGATCATGAATTCCTTCGATCCCAGCCGAGGTTTTATCAAGTCGCTTGCGGGTGGCGGGGCTGGTTTCGGTTTGGTGCTTTGTATGTACTTCTTGGGGGGAGTCTTCGGCCGCCAGATCGCCAAAGCCCAGGAGGACGGGGAAGACGAAGTAGCATTCGGGTTCGGAGACGTGATGCTGGGTGCGATGCTGGGTCTGACGGTGGGATGGCCCGGAATCATTCTGGCGCTTATCTTCGCGATCTTCGCCGGCGGTGTTTTCAGTCTGTTTTACATGCTGGTAATGACCCTGCGCGATCGTTACAATGCTTTTCAACCCATTCCCTACGGTCCATTTCTCATTTTCGGAGCTTCTCTGGTTTACTTCTTTCGAGATGCGATCGTTCGTTTCATGTCGGCTGGATAATTGAAAAGTACCTTCGCAATGTCGTGATTTTGTGAAAAAATTGCTCCTGTATCGTGACAAGAAATATTATTTTCCTCGGTTTAACCCTTGCGTACTACCAATCCAAAATCTAATGACATATACAATTGCAGTTGGATCGTGTTGATCGAGAACGGTCATGCGTAGCACGATAGGATGGTGACGAAGATGCATACTGTGAAACAAAGTTTGAAACGATTTCGCGATCGAATATCAAAGCGTGGCCAAAGCATGGCTGAATTCGCTGTGGCACTGCCGGTCCTCCTATTTATCGTTCTGGGTTTCATCGAAGCCGCCAGATGGTTTCAAGCCTATCTTGCCGTTCAATACGCAGCTACCGAAGCGGCGCGCTATGCGGTGAGTGGTCGGCCTCCGATGTACGACGAAGGTGATGAACTGGGCTGTGAGCATCTCAGAAACGAGGATGGCGATTTCTATGTAATGCCGGACGAATATAATGAATGCCGCGTTGATATGATCAAGAAGATGGGAAAGGATCTAGCTGGCGTCGCCCTTTTATTCGATCCGGAAGTAGATGACATCACCAAGCCATACTACCTTGGCGTGCAATTACGCGGTAGTCCTGCGTTTGGCGCTGCCCCGATAGATGATAATGCGGGCGCAGCACGTACGAAAATCGAAATAACGATCGTTTTTAACCATCCCGTGACCAATCCGTTCTTTGCGACTCTGCTTCCGACAATCCGCGTCATTGGCCGTGTTCAAATGGTCAACGAGCCGTGGGAGGGTGGAGTGGCAGAACCACCGGAGCCTTTACCAACAGCAACTGAGCTGCCTCCGCTTGACACCGACGGCGACGGCTGGTCGGATATTGAGGAAAATGAAATCTACAAGACCTACCCGAGCAACAACGATACGGATGGTGATGGATGTAGAGAAGGTCCAGATGCCATCGACAACACCTCCGAAAAGGCTTTAGATCCCAACCTGCCACCAGGTGGTTGTCACTAAAATTACAAGAAGGCGGTGGATGAATGATACGCAGATTTCGCAAATCAAGCGATAGCCGTCGAGGGCAAAATTTCGTTGAGCTTGCACTTTTGCTACCCCCATTGCTTGTCCTTTTGATGGGAATGATGGAGATTGGTTTTTTGATTCACTCCTATTCGTCGGTCGCGGTTGCTGCACGTGAAGCCGCACGCTTCGGCGCGCGTGGCCTTCACCTGACCTTGGATGAAATCGCCGACGTTGCATGGACGGCTATGGAGGTATCTCTGCAAGCGAATGAATCCAACACAGCGATTATCGTTACGGAGATCGACATCGATCCGGACGGTTCGATCGTTCGCAATGAATCTGAAAAATTTGGGACGATAGATGCCGAATCGGAAGTCTGCCTTTCCGAAACCTGTGCTCCGGACCTTATCGATGTGGATGCCATGCAAGACGAAAATGCCGCTTTTAGTGCGGACGCCGAGCGATGTAGCGAATCGGCAGGTTTTGGCTGCCGCAACGATTTCGTCATAGTGGAGATTTTTTTCGATCACGATTTGAAGATGGCAACCCCCTTCGTAGATTTCTTCCTGGAGTTGCCGGTACGTATCGATCAGCAAGGCATCATGCGAGTCCTGGTCCGACGCAGTCCCTGGGATTCGGGTACTTAAGCTGTCAGTGTACGCCAATGTGCAAAATGTCTTCGGTGTCTGCTGAAGTGGAGAAAGAAAGGATCATTCGATGAGAGACGGGAGAATTCGTCAAATCCGACATTCGTTTTTAGAGTTCAAATTATGGAAAATACTGTTTTCAAGGTCTGAAGGTGAAGGTCGTCGAGTACCTGGCATGCGGGAGATGAAATCGGGTCAGAGTTTGGTCATCATTGCCGTAGCCTTTCTTGGAATCGTCGCCTTCCTTGGCTTTGCCATTGACACCGGAATCATATACCTCAATCGTGTCTGGCTTGGGCAGGCGATCGATGCTGCGGCGCTTGCGGCTGGTTTCGAGTTGCCGGATATCGAAGGTGCCTGCAGCCGGGCAGTAGAGTATCTGGCGAACAACGGATATACGGCGAACGAAGACTTCCAATTCCAAATAATATACTCCGCGGAAGATGAAGGTCCGGAAGGTGCTGTGGATGAACTTGTATTCGACTCCACTGGCGACGATCTAAACGAGCCGATAGATTGCAATGATTTGAGCTACAGCTCAGAACACGAGATGGCTCATTATCACGTACAAATACGTGGTGAATTGACTCTGCCGGTCGTCTTCATGCGTGTCCTGGGTTTCAATACGATCGAGATTGCCAATCCGGCGACGGCGAAACGCACGGCGCAGTACGATGTCGCCCTCGTCTTGGACGTCTCCGGATCGATGATGTTCGACTCTTGTCACTATTTTACGGACGATGCCGGGACGGAATATGAAACCGCGTATGCGTGCGATAACAGACGTACCTGTTCGGATCCTTACAATATCGTTACTTTCGACGGCTATGATGAAGTCATCGACGATGGTGACCCGAATCTCGACATGGTTCCTGATGGTTGGGGGGTGAGCAGCGAATACTCCGTAGAGCTCACGACGTATGCGAGCAATGTACACAGTGGAACGAAAGCCGTGCATATCTTCCAGGACCCGGGAGACGTATCCGGTGAGGATACAGAAGGTGCGATTAAATGGAACTTCAGCACCGAAGACCACAGCAACGTCGCCGTGTATTTCTGGGTCAAGGACGATCCCGGCAATCCTGTTGATCAAGGTGGTGAATATTTTCTGGTGTCTTGGTGTGACGCTACTTCTGATCCCTGCGATGAACCAAGTGATTGGTTATCAATGATGGGCATAGAGGGCGTCGATTATGGCACATATCCCAGAACCGACTTCGAACGAGAATGGGTGCACTACGGCATCATGCTCCCGAATGACGCGGACGACAATCCAAACATTTGGCTGCGTTTTCAAATCAATGCCGTAGATAGCGGGGAAGGCGTCTTCATCGACGATATCGAAATGAGAGATTGCCCCTTGGAAGGATTCGATCCTGAGAACAAGATCCTTTATCCAATTGATGATCATCATAGCTCCAAATACGGCTGCTCCACGCATTACGATGCTCCGGATGGATTTGACTGCCCTTCGGAAATGCTCCTGCCGGGTGATTCGACCGCCTGGAACAATCGCCCGCAGCCGGTGCTCCTCGAACAGCCGATGTCCGACGTGATCCGCGGCGCCGAATCATTCGTCGATATCATCCGTGACCGCGCCGATGAGTATGATATTCCACGCACCGATCAAATCGGAGTGGTTAAATTCTCGGCAAGAGGAGATCCGGTAATATCGTTAACAACGGATTACGAAGACGTTATCTCGCACCTATACACGTTGACTTCGGGCGGTGGTACCAACCTCGGAGCCGGAATGCGGTATGGCATAAACATGGTCAACACCGGCAGACCCAACACGACGCATTTTGTGGTATTGCTCACCGATGGTGTTCTCAATATGTACGATTATTCCGACCCAACCTATACGCATGAAGGGGCAGGTTGTGGGGGAAGTGGAAATGATCCATGCAACAACGCTGTGACCTATGTTCGGAATATGATCCAAGATGCTCAAGAGAATAACATCACGTTTTTCACTATCGGCCTGGGAGATTCTCTTGTCAGCAAACATTTTTCGTTGTCTTTGTATTCGCCTCCAGTATATGGCTCGTACACCGGCATGGATGTCTTGGAGTGGATCGCCCAAGATACACGTGGCATGGCTTACCATGCACCGACGACGGAGGAACTCGAGGAGATCTTCGAGTGGATCGCCGAGGCTATCTTCGTCCGCTTGACACTATAACTTTCAAAGCGGTGTACTGTTTCTGATCCATCGAGCCGCTGGACGATGGCTTCCAGGTCCAGCGGCTCTTACTTGTCGTTTCCTCGGAGTGTATTACGGAGATGCCCTACATTTGCCGCGCGCTCTCATTCCATCCGTGCCTACGGAATTTCATAATTGCAGCTGCCGTCACGGAAGCACTTGCCTGTCCAGCGATCTACGACTAGGATTCAAGGCGTGATAAAGCGCTTGCGAATCCGGAAATTATTAGTACATTGGCCCATTTCCGTATGGGTCTCGGTCGTGCTTGGCTACTTTGTGTGGGTTATTGCCTGGCCGGTTTCTGAGTGGCGCGCTGCGTGGTCATTGCTGATCATATTTGGGCTGCGAAGCTGGGCGACCGGTGTAATGATTCGCGCTTCGATTCAAGTCAATGATCCCCGCCGCAAGCGAACGTGGCTGTACATCGCTTCAGCGTTCGTGTGTTGGACGGTTGTCGATGGGATCAATGCAACGTATTGGATAACAGACGGCAATCTACCCTCCATACCGCATGGGATTGATATCATCCGTTTGGCCGGTTACTTGGCAATCATGGTCGTGACATTCAGCTATCCGTTAGCGCCGGTTGAACGCCTCAGACGTACGCGCGATCAACTTGATATGGCGTTGCTTGGCACAGGCGTCTTCGGCCTGGCATGGATGTTGTTCCTCTTGCCCATTCTTTCGCTTCGTTTTATCGATCCCATCACCGTATTCTGGCATACGATCTACCCCGTCTTTGATATCCTGCTCCTGGCTTACTTCGTTCGGTTATTCCTTCTGGCCGATTCGAATTGGCACCGGGCGAATCTAGCGTTCATCTCACTCGCCATGATGTGCATTGCAATCTCGGATCTGGCGTTCAGCGTGTTGGCCTTACAAGAGAAATTCAGGTTCGGCGGACTGCTGGAGATGGGATGGATGGCTGGTATTGGGTTCTATCTCTTCGCTGCCTATCGCACGATTAGGAACACCGACATTTTAATCCCTACCAACGAACGATCTGGGAAAACACTTGCCCGTCGTCTGGTAGCGTTCATGCCAATCGGCATTACCGGTATGGTCGTTGGCACGCTGTTTTTGGATTGGTGGATGGGCGGACAAATCGAATTGGTCGGTATAGGGATTGTCTTACTGTTGAGTATCTTGCTGGTGGCACGACAGAGCGTCATCGCAGGTCAGATGGAATTTCGACAATACGCCTCTTTGGTTACCAATGTCGCAGACATGGCTTTTGTGTGCGATCTCGAAGGCAAGTTCCTGCTCGTTAATCCCTCGTTTTTACGCGATCTTGGATTGGATGACGAGCAATGGAAAAAACTCCGTATGCAGGACGTCATCCGCAATAAATCACGCTGGGAACTTTTAACGAAGGATGCTCGAGAAAACGGCTGGTCGGGAGAGCTTACATTAAGCAGGAAGGATGGCTCTAGTTTCCCAGCAGCACTGTCTCTGCGCCCTATCGAGGATGAGCGCAAATCTCAAGCCTTGCTGGCGGGTACGGCGCACGATCTGACCCAGGTCAAGGAGCGTGAAAACGCGCTTCATGATGCCTTGCGCCAGGTAGCCGCTGCACGTGCTGAACTCGAAGGGCTAAATCTCGCCCTCGAGGAAAAAGTGGAGCATCGTACGAAGGAGTTGGAACAAACGGTAAAAGATCTTGCCCGTCTGAACCAGGAATTGAAAGAACTCGATACCCTAAAGACCGAATTTGTTGCCTTGGTCTCCCACGAACTACGGGCGCCGCTGACGAACATCAGCGCGGGAATCGAGTTGATCCTCAGCGGTCATCCCAAGCTGAAGCCCAAAACGGCAGACTCACTCGAGTTGGTCCGGGCGGAGATCACGCGTTTATCCAAGTTGGTCGCCACGATCCTCGATATTTCTTCCCTCGAAGCCGGGCGATTTCCCCTCGATTTACGCAGCGTTGCGATCAATGAAGTCGCCAAACGAGTTTGTGACCGGTTTACAGATGGAGAGCGCGCAGACAGGTTTGAGATACGAATCCCTGATGGACTCTCACCGGCGCTCGCAGATGAACACGCGCTGGAGAGCATTTTCCAACATCTATTGGACAATGCTCTGAAGTACGCTTTGGAAGGTGAAATCATTCTCGAGGGCTGGTCCGATGAAAATTTCTTTTGGATCGCCGTCGATGATGAAGGCATGGGAATACCGGAAATCGAACGCGAACGAATATTCGATATGTTCCACCGCCTCGATACACGTGACGATCGAGACGTTTACGGCTACGGTTTGGGACTGTCGATGGTGAAACGTTTGCTCGAAGCGATGCAGGGCGATATCCGAGTCGAGGAGAGCCAACGCGGCGGGGCGCGTTTTGTGTTCTGGCTGCCCATTCGGAAGGAACTCGAAGAAATTTGACGCCAGCACTCCGTTCAATGTAGAGAATCCAGTGCGCACAGCTGAAATCCATTCAAGTGGCGAACGGCGCTGGGATCGACTATAGTTGGATGCGATTCGTGGAGATCAAATTTTGTCTTTCAAGATCTTGGTGGTAGATGACGATCGCACCTTGTTGCGCTTTCTCGGGGAGTATCTCGAGCGAGAACGATACGCTGTGGTCACCTCGGATCGGGGCTCGAAAGCCCTGCGCGCCTTCTACCAGGAAAAGCCCGATCTCGTCATCCTCGACGTGATGATGCCCGGCATGGATGGCTGGGAGGTGTGTGCCCGCATCCGGGAAATGGCGGATACGCCGATCATTTTTTTGACCGCCAAGACTGCGGAAATGGATAAGTTGCGCGGTTTTCGCCTCGGAGTTGATGATTACATCACCAAGCCGTTCAGTTTGCCCGAAATGGCGGCAAGAGTGTCCGCCGTCCTGGCGCGGACACATTCCACAGGGCTCGAAGAGCCGAAGATCATTCGGGTGGGAAGTCTGGCCGTCGATATAAGGAAACGGCTGGCTACGATTGATGAAAAGCCGATCGACCTTACTCCCACTGAATTCCGACTGCTCGCTGCATTGGCGAAACGCACGGGAGAAGCGATTTCCAAACCTGAACTCATCGATGAGGTTTGGGGATCGGAACGGCGTGAGGGTGGAACCGCATTACGACGCTATATCTCGATGCTCCGAGATAAGATTGAAGTGGATGCAAGCCAACCCGAGCGCCTCGTCACCGTGCGCGGTTATGGCTATCGCCTCGAGGCATAATCTTCGATCTTTCCTCATTGGTCACATTCGTAAACCTACCTGAACCCATTTCGACTCGTTCATCGATTACGCAACGGATTTTTCTGCGTGTAGGACGAAGGTCACATGCATCAGTGTAGGTATATTGCAAGGTAAACTCCAAGGTCTATCTATTATTATAAAAACGAGATTTTGAAGATGTGAAGTACACCGTTCGTAGGTTGGTTCTTCTGGGTAGGTGATGAAGCGATGCAGCCCAATAATGCGAAGATCGAGTCCGCAGAGGATGAGAGTGCAGGGCTCATAGAAAAAATTCTAATCGCCGATGACGATAAAGACTTCCGCAGAATCCTGGTTCGGCGGGCTCAAGAAATGGGCCTGGAAGTAACCGAAGTCGGAGATGGCGAACAGGCAATTATGGCCTTAAAAACCGGATCGTTCGATCTGATGCTGCTCGATTTGTGGATGCCCAAGTGTTCCGGTTTGGAAGTCTTTCAAGCGGCGCAAGAAATCGATCCCGAGCTTCAAGCCATCGTGTTGACCGGCAGCGCCACTCTGGAAACCGCTGTGGAAGCCCTGCGTTGCGGGGTCTACGATTATCTTACGAAACCCCTCGATTCACTTGCTGAACTCGAATTGGCAATCAAACGAGCGCTTGCCCATCGCCGCTTATTGCAGGAGAACGCACGCCTTTTCGCTGAAGTACAACGGCTGGCGATCACCGATCCACTGACGGGATTGTTCAATCGCCGCAAGCTGGATGAGATGTTGACGGTTGAAGTTGAAAGAGCGCATCGATACAACCGCCCACTCTCATTGATCATGCTCGACATGGACGGAATGAAATCACTGAACGATCAGTACGGGCATCCCGCCGGCGATGAAGCACTCATGCTCGTCGCCGAGAAGATTCGAAAACAAATTCGATCCGTTGATCTGCCGACACGATACGGTGGAGACGAGTTCGTCATACTCTTACCGGAAGCGGACCTGGCTGCAGCCCGCAGCGTCGCCAAACGGATTTGCGCCAAGATCACCAGCACGAGTTTCCACGGGGAATTCTTGTCCGTGAGTGCGGGGGTCGCACAATGGTCGGCCGATTTCCCGAAGGCAACGCAGTTTCTCAAAGTGGCCGATCAAGCGATGTACCAGGCGAAACGTGCGGGTGGCAGGCGTTTGTTCGTACTTTCACCTTAACAACAGGATTTTGGTCCTATTAGGAAGAAGTACCTGCCTTAAGGCATTGGTGGCCATGATAACCTCAATGCAGCGAAAGCAGGATTGTCGAAGGATACCGCTTTAGATTGGCGCTATGGGGGTGCCCTAAGCGAGTTTCGACCAATCGAAATTGACAAAGGTTTTAGCTAGAGGGATGGATACCTCGCGATGGCGGCAGGAGTGTCGCGAGTGGCCCGCGCCATGTGCGGCGGATAACAAAATAATCGCAATCCCGAAATCTGGGAGGACCGATGGATGCAATACGAAAAAACCTGCAAAAACATACCGAAGTATCGGGTGAGGTTCAGTCAAGTGCTCACACGTGGGCAAAGTTGTTGCTCCAATTCGTTTCAGGATTGCGGGCGAAGCTGATCGTACCATATGTCCTGCTCACCCTGGTAATCGCCATGGTCGGCGTGTATGTGGTCACGCGCTTGGTGACTTCGTCGATCCGTGAGCGTTTCGTCAATCAAGCTTTCGAGGCCAGCCGCGTGGCCGCGGATGGAATTGTACGTAAAGAAAGGGAGCATCTCGAGAACCTGCGTTTGATGGCCTATACAGAAGGTGTACCGCAAGCCACTCTCGATCGAGATGCCAAAAGTCTGCAATCTCTCCTTTTACCTCTGGTGTTGAATAACGGCGTAGAAGCAATGACCGTCATCGACCTCGCGGGCACGGAAATATTAACCTTGGCCATCGATCCTACGTCCGGCATCTACCGGGAGTCGAGTGGTGGTGATTTTTCGGCGTACAGCCTGGTCGCACGCGTGCTTGTCGGTCAGGTCGATTCGTTGGGGGACAAGTTCGTGGATATTCTCGTTACGACGCACGGCGCCTATCTGTTTACGAGTACACCGATCCGAGCAGAGGATGGTGAGTTGGCCGGTGCCTTACTCATCGGCTCTCGCCTCGATTCACTCATCGAAGAGATCAAGAACCAGGCTTTGGCGGACATAGTGATCCTAAATCAAGATGGAGATTTGATCTCGACGACGCTCGTAATCCCGGATGAAGGCGCTGAGGTTCTCGAAGTCGATCCGGATATCCTCTCCGACGACCAGACAGCCGTGACACAGGACGTCGAGCTGTACGGCCGGGATTACCAGACGGTAATCGCACCTTTGTTCATTCGCCGGCAAGATATGGGAATCCTGTCGGTTGTATTACCGAGTAATTACATCGTATCGACCATGGCGACGAGCCGCAACATATTCAGCATCATATTTTCGCTGGGCACCGTGGCGACCATCATTGTGGGCTACGCACTCGCACAAAGCATCGCCAAACCCATCTTGCGTCTGCGTACCATTTCACAGGCTGTGGCTTCCGGAGATCTGAATCAGTCCACCGGATTGGAAGGGTCGGACGAAATTGGGGAACTTGCCAGTGCGTTCGACACCATGACGCACCGTCTGCGCGAGCGTACCGCCGAAGCCGCGAGATTGTACGCCGAAACGGTAAAGCGCAACGAGGAATTGGCCGACGCCAACGCTCGCCTGCAGAGCACGCAGGCTCAGTTGGTCCAGTCTGAGAAACTGGCCTCCGTCGGTCAGCTGACGGCCGGCATCGTGCACGACGTCAAGAATCCCCTGGCGGTGATCAAGGGGATGGCGGAGGAACTGCAGGAGGAAATCGGCCTGGACCCGTCCACTCGCGACCAACTGAAAACCATCCGGCAGAGTGCCGCGCGCGCAAGCACCATCGTGGGTGATCTGCTCAAGTTTGCCCGCCAATCGACTCCTGAAATGGAAACGCGTGACATTCGAGAAACGCTCGAATCGTCGCTGCGTTTGACGGAATATCTTTTGCGTAAGGCGGGCGTCGAGTCTCATCTGGATTTGCCCGATGAGCCCGTGCAGGTAACGTACGATGCAACACAAATCGAACAGGTGCTGATCAATCTGATCACCAACGCGGTCCAGGCCATGCCTGACGGTGGCAAATTACGGCTCAGTCTCGGCCAGGCTGAAGAAGCCGTCGCTATTGCCGTGCAAGACTCGGGCATCGGGATTCCCCGCGAGAATCTCTCACGCATTTTCGATCCCTTCTTCACGACGAAACCGGAAGGACAGGGAACCGGATTGGGGCTTTCCGTGAGTTTCGGGATCGTGTCCCGTCACGGTGGAAGGATCGAGGTGGATAGCAAGATAGGCCAGGGTACGACTTTTACCGTGTTGCTGCCGCGAACGCAGAATGCGGAATAACGGCATAGGAATATAAGGGAGTATCGTGGAAGACGAAGTGGGACGGCAAGAAGAAGAGCGTAAAGATAAGCGTAACGAGTTGGCGCAGTGGCTGCTGCTCGTTCCGCTCATCCTTCTTCTGCTTTTTGGCTGCGGAACGTGTGGAATGATGCGCAGCCAGGCCGCCCATGCCGATACGCGTTCTCAAATGAACGCGGATTACAGTCCGTGGCCCTTCATGGTTCTGCAGCCGGTCAATCCGGATATTATCGAAGAAATCCGCCGGGACGCTGAATATTACCCCGGGACGGGCAGCGAACCCGGGGGACCCATCGTTGAACCCGGGGACTTCTGGGAGACCTCAACGCCGACCCCCGCTGCGACTCTTGCGGACACACCGACGGAAACCGAGTTGGCGAGCGCCACGGCTTCGTCGACGTTTACCGCCACCAGTTCACCGAGTTCGACTGCGACCGCCACGAATACTGGCACACCGGAAGCGACGAGTACATCAAGTTCGACGCCCACGCAAACGAATACGCCCACTGAGACGAACACACCCACTGAAACGAACACACCCTGGCCGCCACCGCCGGTTCCACCTCCCGGACCGCCTCCGAATACATATTGGTTTTATGATGACGTAACACCCTTCAGCTATATGATGTATTCCAGCATTCCCAATGGAAATTATCGCAGCGGTTCCAGCGCGACGTTCTATTCCCCCCAATTCTTGAGCGGTCAGCGAATCCTGGGGGGAACGACGACCGTGCGGTTCTATGCCTACAATCCATCATCCAGCCCGGTCAGCTTGTCGGTCGAGCTGCGGGCCGGATCTACGGTTCTCGGACTTGCTTCCTTTGCGTTGCCGGCAAACGTCACCTCGGCCTATTTCTTCTCCGCTTCGATAAGCACGATCGAGCATGATTTCATCACCGGCCAACGGTTGATTCTGCGTCTGAACAGCGGTTCTCCCAGTGCGCTGTTCTGGGATGGAGATTATCATTATTCCGGTGTGCAGATTCCTGCCGTCGTCAGCGTGCCTACGCCAACATCCACTAGAACATCCACGGCTACGAGGACGGCGACGATCACAGATACGCCAACGATCACGAACACGCCGCTGCCTACGAACACGACGGCCCCACCAGCAGCGACGGCCACCAACACGCCGGTGCCGAGTGACACGCCTGGCCCGACTTCAACTTTTACGCCGACAGCCACGTCGACCGACACGCCGCTTGCAAGCGATACACCGACATCCACAGCTACGATGACGGATACGCCGGCAGCCACGTCGACCGACACGCCGGCAGCCACGTCGACCGACACGCCGACCCCGACATCAACCGATACGCCGACGCCCACCGCGACGGATACACCGACGCCTACGCCAACCCCGACATCGACCGACACGCCAACGCCCACCGCGACGGAAACGCCGACGCCCACGTCGACCGATACGCCGACTCCCACGTCGACTAATACACCGACTCCAACAGCGACAGCTACGACACCACCCTGGTGGGATTGTGATTGGGACTATCGCATCCAGCTCACCTTCGACAACCTGGCGCAGTCCGAGAATCTGAACGACTTCCCCGTCCTTGTTACGTTAAACAGCGGGCGTATCGATTACGGCCAGACGCAGGATATGGGTCAGGACATCCGTTTCGTAGACAGCGACGGAGTCACCGTGCTGGCGTACGAAATCGAAGATTGGAACGAAAGCGGAGATTCCTACGTGTGGGTCGACGTCCCGCGCATCGACGGAGCCTCGAACACGGACTACATCTGGATGTACTACGGGAACAGCACTGTCGGAGACGGCCAGGACGCCGGCAACACCTGGGTGAACTACCGCGGCATCTGGCATCTCAATGAGGATCAGGTGGGCACCGGAAATGCAGGCTTATATCAGGATTCCACGTCCAACGGCTTCGACGGCGACGATCAGATTTCCGCCACGGGGAAGAACGGCCAGATCGCTGCCGGGCAGGAGTTTGATGGGGTAGATGATTATATCTATCTGGGAACGACAGACATCGTCGATGGAACGGATACGTTTACCTTTACGGCTTGGGTGAATATCAGCAGCTTGCCTCTATTGAACGGGCACTATGGTGTGTACAGCCGCTTTCCGGGAGTGGATAACGGTTCCTTAAGGGTGATGGTCGGGCAGTGGGCGGCTGCGAATGATTCGCATCTTGATATTTCTACCAACAACGGAACCTGGCACGACATGTTGGCAAATTCACAAGCACCAACAGGCACATGGACGTACCTGGCCGCAGTTTACGATGGCAGCGGCACCGTGAATTTCTATTTCGACGGCAGTCCAGATGGTTCGGTTGCCTACATCGAACCGAGTGTGGTTGCGGGTGCAGACCAATTCGTTGGGACGGGAGAACCCGGGTTATTCCACATAGAAGGATACATCGATGAACTGCGCCTCTCCAACGTTTATCGCTCCGCTGACTGGATCGCTGCGCAATTCGACTCGATGAGCGATACATTTATATCCTACGGCGGGGAAGAGCCATCGACGGCTTACTGCCCGGTATCTGCTTTGCAGATCCTGGTTGCCGGCGTCGCTGATGCATCCGGCAACGCCGACTTCGCCACACTGCGTTACGCAGAGAATGGCGCTTTGGACGGCACTTTCGATGGCGATGGCATCGCCACGGTCGCAATCGGCGCAGGCGACGATGTTGCCCGCGACATCGCCATCCAGTCCGACGATAAAATCGTCGTCGTCGGATGGAACGTTGTCGGTGCGGGAAATCATGACATCAGCGTCGTGCGCTACAACGATGACGGCAGCCTGGACACATCCTTCGACGCAAACGGGATCGTCTCCCTGGACATCGCCGGGAATTACGATCATGCCAACGCGGTGGCCATTCAGCCCGATGGAAAGATCGTGGTGATCGGATCCACCTACAACGGCACGGACAACGATTTCGCCGTCGTGCGTTACAACAGCGACGGCAGCCTGGATACGACTTTCGATGCGAACGGGGTCGTGACGACGAACGTCAACTCGGCGGAGAACCGGGGACTCGCCGGCGCGCTGCAACCGGATGGGAAGATCGTCGTCGGCGGTTGGGGATATGTCGGCGCAGACGCGAATTTCATGGTGTTGCGCTACAACACCGACGGCAGCCTGGACACCACGTTCGACGGCAATGGTATCGCCAGCGCAAACGTGGGCGCCAGTGAGGACGAGGAAGCACGTGCGATGGTGCTTCAGCCAGACGGCAAGATTATACTGGCGGGATTCGTCATCAACGGTTTTTCGGGCCACGAGCGTCTGGCGCTGGTGCGTTTCAACTCGGATGGCAGTTTGGATACGACATTCGACGGGGATGGCATCGTAACGACCAACATCTCTGTGGGAGACAACGAAGGTGCATACGGCATTACGCTGCAGTCCGACGGGAAGATCGTCGTCGCCGGATATGCGGATACGGACGTCGACTTTGCCGTGCTGCGTTACAACGACGATGGCAGCCTGGACACGACTTTCGACGGTGACGGGTCGCTGACGACGGATATTTTTACCGGTGGCGACGATTGGGCTTACGATGTCGAAGTTCAATCCGACGGTGCGATCGTCGTCGCAGGGTTTGGAACGAACGGAAATACCTACATCGCCGTCGTGCGTTACAACACGGATGGTTCGCTTGATACTACGTTTGACAGTGACGGAATCGTGACCACCGATATAGTGGCAGGCGATGATGAGGCGCGTGCGCTTGTCATCCGATGAAGCCTGAGCGCATGACGGCATGAAATCCAAGGGGCAGGAATGGAACGATGATTGAAATCAAAGCTTTGGTCGCCGATGACGATCCACAACTTCAGAACATCATGGTGCGCCGTCTGCAGAAAGCAGGCCTTAATCCGGATCGCGCCAACGATGGACAGATGGCATTGGAGCTCATCGAACACAACAACTACGACCTGATCGTTACCGACATATACATGCCCGGTGTGACAGGTTTGGCCCTTCTGCGGCGAGCGAAGGAACGGGATCCGTACTGTCAGGTCATCGTTGTCACGGCTTCAGCGACTTTGGATAACGCCGTGGAGGCATTAAACAAAGGCGCCTTTGGCTACATGACCAAGCCCTTCGATCACATCAGCGTGTTCAACAACATGATTGCCAGAGCACTCGAATTTCGCAAGCTCATCCTGGCCAATCAGCGCATGGTGGCGTCGCAGCGCAAGCGCGGGGATCTGCTTGAAGCAGAAGTCACCGAACGAGTGCAGCAGTTGCGCCAACGTCACAAGGAACTGATGGATTTACTCGGCGCTTTGCCGGATGGGGTCATCGTTGTCGGGGATGATGGCCGCATAAGACTCCGCAGTCCGGTGGCAGAAAACTGGTTGACGATCGAGTTGAATTCTGAGAATCAACCCATTCGCGATTTTATCGTGAAGGCGCATGCTGCGGGCGGTTCGTGGGAGACCCGGGTGACGCTCGGCGATCACATCTTGAACTTACGGTCTGTGGAGTTGCCGCTCATTGATGAATCGAAACGCCGTGTGGTGATTGTTCGCGAGATCGGTTCACAGGAAGTCCATTTCGATCCAGGTTTGG
>DAOUEE010000100.1:0-2311 GCA_034430695.1 Anaerolineales bacterium
TCAACGCCAGTTCGATGGCGAAAACCGTCACCCGGCGTCCCTCTTCGGTCTGCACGTTTCGCGGGGTGAATTCCGCCCTGTCGGCAATGCGCGTCACCGTGGCGTTGAAAGTCTCATCGGGAAATGAGTCCACTGTAACGATCGCTGCCTGACCCAGATGGATCTGCCCGTATCGATCTTCCTGGACGAACACCGTGATGGTCAGGTCATCCAATTGAGCGAGAGTTAAGGCAACGGCGCCGGGCTGGAGTACTTCTCCCGGCTCTACGTTGCGCGTGACCACGACGCCCGAGATCGGGGCGGACACCTCCATTTTCCCCAACTGCAGGTCGATCACATCCAGCTCGGCCTGCGCCTGCGACAATCCAGCATCCGCCTGATCGACAGCCGCCTGGGCCTGGTCGAGATTGCGTTCGGCGATGCGCACCTGAAGTGCGAAATCCCCGCTCTGCAGCGCCGCCAGATGGTCGCGCGCCGAGTCGTAGCGCTCCTGGGCGACGGCCAACCGCGCCCGCGCTTCGAGAACGTCCTCGGCGTCTTTTTCGGACAGCAGTTGATCGTAATCCGACTGCGCCGCTTCGAGTTCAGCTTTCGCGGCGTCGTGCCGATCCTCGGCGTATTGTTCGAGATCCGCATCGTCGCGCGCGCTGCGGGCGCGGTCCAAGACTTCCTTTGCAACCTTGAAACTGATGCGTGCGTCGGCGAGGCGCTCTGCGGCCTGCTGCAGATCTTCCATGGCGGAGGCTTCGAGTAACGTGTCGAAGCGTGACTGTTCGTTCTGCAGCGCCGCCTGGGCGAGATCGACTTCTCTTTGGGCGGCGTCGATCTCTTCCGACCGGTCGAAATACCAGACCGGCAGGTCAAACTCCGACGGCATTGTGGTCCGCCAGCGATCCTCGCGGTCGGGCTGATCGGCCTGACGCTGCATGCGGCGCGTGAGGTCAGCCTGCAGCGTCAGCAGATCCAGGTTGATCTGCGCGCTGTTGAGTGTCGCCTTGGCCGTTTGGACCGCCGCCTGTGTTTGCTCCCGCTGCGCCTGCAGCAGTTCGTCGTCGAGACGAAGCAGCAAATCACCGACTTCAACGTGATCCCCTTCGTCGACGAGCACAACATCGATTCGTCCCGCCACTTCCGGCGAGATCGTCACCTCCAGCGCCTCGACCGTACCGGAGGCCCGGATGCCCGCTTCCGTCTCCTTCGAGACGTTGGCCAGATATACGATCGAGATCACGATCAACAACGGGATCAGCAGTAAAAGAACTGCTCTGCGGATACGTTCGACTGTCATGCTAACCTCCCAATTCACCCGCTTTCCTTTCCAGCGGATGGAAAACGTTCAAAACGGAAACACGCCCTCAATCGAGGCGTTTACGAAAACGCAGGGCCGCCAGAGTCATCATCACCCCACCGAAGAGGAGCAAAGCCAATATCTCATCCCGCAGGGCGCTTATGCCCACACCCTTGATCAGTAAAGAACGGATGACGACCAGGTAGTAGCGCAGTGGAATGATCGTCGAAATCCACTGCAGCACCTTGGGCATGGCTTCGATGGGGAAGAAAAAGCCCGAGAGGAAAATGCTCGGCAGGTAGGTGAAAAATGCACCGAGCATCGCCTCCTGCTGCGTGTTCGATATGGTCGAAACCAGCAGCCCTACGCCCAACCCCGAGAGCAGGAACAGACCGGAAAGGAGCAAGATGAGACTCAAGTTGCTGCGAATGGGGACGTGGAAGAGCAGGGACCCGATCGCCAGAACCTCCAGGGTGTTGATCAACGCCAGAAACACGTACGGCAGTATTTTTCCGACGACCAGCTCCCAGGGCCGGATGGGCGTGACGATGAGCTGCTCGATCGTGCCGCGTTCGCGCTCGCGCACGACGGCCGTGGCGGTGAGAGTGGACGTCAGTGCATACAGGATCGTGCCGATCACCCCGGGTACCATGAAATAGGCATCGATCATGTCCGGGTTGTACCAGACCTGCGTATGCAGTTCCAACGGGGCTTCCGGCACGGCGGAGATGCTGAAGCGTGCGCTCTGGTCGAGCAGCACCTGCGTCGAATACGCCTGAGCGATCAATTTGGCCGCAGAGAGCGACGTCGAAGCGATCGTCGGATCGCTCCCGTCGAGGACGAAGACCGCGTTCGCCGAACCTTCGCCTGTCAGGTCCCGGCCGTAATCCGGCGGGATGATCAGGCCCACTTTGGCATCGCCATCATCGATCGTCTCCCGCAATTCGTCCTCGGAATCGACCTCGATCACGATCTGAAAGTAGTCCGCGGCGCGGTACGCATCCAGCAATTTTCTGGCCGAGG
>DAOUEE010000101.1:0-22593 GCA_034430695.1 Anaerolineales bacterium
AGGAAGAGCATCCCCGGCTCGCCGTTGTGGTGCGCCTGGCGCACGATCTTGTCCATCAAATCGCGGGCGCGCACCGTCTTGTAGACCTTGAGCGGAATGCCGCGCCGCTCGGCCTGTTCCAGCGTGCCGTTGAAGCCCTTGTACTCCTCCGAACACACGTCGGGGAAGCGCAGCTCCCAATCCTCGTCGTTCTTCACCGCTTCCATGAAGGCGTCGGTGATGCCCACGGAGATGTTGAAATTGGTGATGGCGCTCTCGTCCGTCTTGCAGGTGATGAATTCCTCGATGTCGGGGTGGTCGACGCGCAGCACGGCCATGTTGGCCCCGCGGCGCGTGCCGCCCTGGGCAATCACGTCGAAGGCCTGATCGAAGACCTTCAGGAACCCCACCGGGCCGGTCGCCTCGCCCGCCGAGGTGTTCACCAGCGAGCCTTTGGGGCGCAGGCGCGAGAAAGCGAAACCGTTTCCCCCGCCCGTCTGCTGGATCAGGGCCGCGTCGCGCAGGCTCTGGAAAATTCCCTCGCGGTTCTTGCCCATGTCGTCGGCGATGGGCAGCACGAAACAGGCCGCCAACTGGCCCAGCGGCGTGCCCGCGCCGGTGAACGTGGGCGAATTGGGAAAGAAACGTTTGGACGTCAACAGGTCGTAAAACTGCTCGGCGACCGTGTCCGCTTCGCCGCCCCACTCGCACTCCGCCAAGGCGACGTGGCTGACCACGCGCCAGAACATCTGCTCGATGGTCTCGGTCGCTTCGCCGTTTTCGTCCCGGCGGATGTAGCGCTTCTCCAGGACCGTACGGGCGTTCTGCGAGAGTTCGACCGCCCTCAGATCGTCGGGTACGGGTGAGCGGGTGTAGGAGTTTCCTGAGTCCATGTGAACGTCGATCTCATGACCGGTTGTGTCTAACATCCCAATGCCTCCTGCCTCTGGTCGATCACGAAATCGCAGTCAAGATACGAGATCTTGATTACGATGATGGATGGTTCAGGCTTCCAGGAGAAGCCGGTCGATCTCGTCTCTTACGGCCTGTAAACCGTCCAACCTTAAATAAACGATGGCGTAGCGCACGTATGCAATCTGGTCCAGATCCTTCAAACCTGCGATCGCCAAATCCCCAATCACGCGTGACGAAATTTCCGCCTTGCCCATGCCCTGGATCGTCGATTCGATCTCACCCACGAGACGATCGATGTCCGTGGCGGACACGGGCCGCTTGGCACAAGCGATGCGAATCCCCCGGGCCAATTTCTCGCGATCGAAATCCTCTCTTGTGCCGTCTTGTTTGCGCACCAGCGGGGAGGCCAGAATGGCGCGTTCGTACGTGCTGAAGCGCTGGCCGCATTCCTGGCAAACGCGGCGTCTACGTATCCCCCCACGAGAATCGTGCGTCGTGTCGATCACTCGTGTCCTCTGGCTGCTGCAGTACGGGCAGCGCATGATTTTTACCTTTTGTAGACCAACTGTTCGGCGCCAGATGTTGGGCGGCAAACGTCTGGGCACCCGATATCTACGGGGTGAGGATGCAAATTGTACACGACCCGCGCCCCCGTTGCAAGCAATTGGGGCACATTCAACCTTAAAAAATTTGGTACTGTGGTAATAGGTGCCGAACGACGCGGCAGATCGGCGCCGGGAGGAGGATTCCGACGCCAATCTGCGCGCGTTCGCGAACCCAGATCGACCGGGCGGCAAACGGTCGTTCTGGTGTTCTGGGACACGACCGTGTGAAACCGGAGGTCCGGTTCCATCACCGTCGGCGTAAAAAGGCAGGGATGTCGAGGTCGTTGACGTCGAAAACCGCTGGTTCGAACTCGTCTTCCAACGGCAGTTCCTGACCGTCCTTCGTCGTTTTCGCCTCCGTGCGGCTCTTGGCGCGCGGGATCACGCGGCGGTGCATGGTGCGCGAGGTTTCGAACCCCGTGGCGATCACGGTCACGCGCAGTTCGTCGCCCATGTTGGAATCGATCACCGCACCGAAGATCAGGTTGACGTCCGGATGGGCCGTCTCCTTGATGATCGCCGCGGCCGTGTTCACCTCGAAGAGCGACAGGTCCGGCCCGCCGGTGACGTTGAAGAGAATGCCGCGGGCGCCGTCGATGGTGATGTCCAGCAGGTTGCTGGAAATCGCCTGCTCCGCAGCGGTACGCGCCCGGTCTTCGCCCGAGGCTTTGCCCACGGCCATCAGGGCTGCGCCTCCCTCTGACATGATCGTGCGCACGTCAGCGAAGTCCAGGTTGATCAGACCCGGAATGGTGATCAGTTCGCTGATGCCCTGAATGCCCTGGCGCAGGACGTCGTCGGCGAGTTTGAAGGCGTCGTGCAGGCTGGCGCGTTTGTCGGCCAGCTGCAGCAGGCGGTCGTTGGGGATCACGATCAGGGTGTCGACGTGCTGCTTGAGCCTGTTGATCCCGGCTTCCGCCGTCTGGCGCCGCTTGGCGCCCTCGAAGGTGAAGGGGCGCGTGACCACGCCGATCGTCAATGCGCCGATTTCCTTGGCGATCTGGGCCACGATCGGGGCCGCACCGGTTCCGGTGCCGCCGCCGATGCCCGCAGCGATGAAGACCATGTCGGCGCCCTTGAGCACTTCGTAGAGTTCTTCGGCCGACTCCTCCGCCGCCTTCTGCCCCACGTCGGGGTTGCCTCCCGCGCCCAGGCCGCGCGTCAGCTTGTCGCCGATGCGCACGCGCTTGGGGGCGTTGGAAAGCAGCAACGCCTGTGCGTCGGTGTTGACGGCCACGAATTCGATGCCCGCCAACCCTTCTTCGATCATGCGGTTGACGGCGTTGGACCCCCCGCCTCCGGTGCCGACAACCATGATCCGTGCAAATGATTCCGCCTTAGGAACTGGTTGCATCTTTTCCTCCTCTGGGTTGAAATGTCGTAGCGCCTGCGCGCCGGATCGCACTGCAGCGAATCCGGCGCCGGCCGTCGTCGTTTCCGATATCCTGCGGGGAAATTTCCTTCCCCGCTTGGTGAAATGTCGCTCGATCCGTCATCCTTCGCCCTATCCCGGCAGCAGGCGCCGCAGGAAATCCGCGGCCCGGTTGACGCTAAACCGCGGCCAGTGGAATCCCGAGAAGCCCTCGTAGCCGTACTCCTCGTCCAGCTCCTTGGCCCATTCCAGCAGGCCCACGCTGGCCGAAAAAGCCGGCGTGCGGATGCGGTCCACGAGCCCGCGCACGTTGGCCGGTTGGGCCGTGCGCACGGGCATCTGCAGCGTGCTGCTGGCCACTTCCTTGATGCCCGGCAGCAGACTGGTGCCGCCGGTGAGAACCATGCCGGCCGGCAGCAGGCCGTCGTAACCGCTGCGCTTGATTTCCTGGCGCACCAGGCTGAAGATCTCCTCGACGCGCGGCTCGATGATGGAGGCCAGATCGGAGCGTTTGATCTGCACCGGATTTTCCTCGCCGAAGGGACGCACCGTGAAGGACTGCGTCGCATCGACCAGGCGCACGCAGGCGTGTCCCTGGCGGATCTTGACCGACTCGGCCGTCTCCGGCGGCAGGTGCAGTCCCTGCGAAATGTCGCTGGTGAGATGCTCTCCGCCCACGGGGATCACCGCCGTGTGCCAGGCGGCGCCCTCGATGTTGATGGCGATGTCCGCCGTGCCGCCGCCCAGGTCGCAGACGACGACGCCCATTTCCTCTTCCGTCTCCGTGAGCACCACGTTCGCCGCGGCCAGCGAGCCCAGCACCCAGCCGTCGACGGTGACTCCCGCCGCTTCGACGCACTTCTCCAGATTGCGCAGCGCCGTCGCACCGGCGGTGACGATGTGGGCCTCGACTTCGAGCCGGTAGCCGTGCATGCCCAGTGCGGACTTGATCCCGTCCTGGCCGTCGACGACGAAGCCGCGCGGCACCACGTGGATGATGTTGCGGTTGTAGGGCACGGCGATCGAGCGCGCCGCTTCCAGCGCCCGGTTGACGTCGTCGTAGCTGATCACGCGCCCGCTGACTCCGGACATGCCCCGGCTGTTTAACGAGGAGATCTGCTGGCCGGAGATGCTCACCAGCGCCGAAGAGATCTCGTATCCCGAGCTGCGCTCGGCCTTGTCCTTCGAAGCCTGGATGGCGCGGGCCACGCCCTCGAGGCTGACCACGCCGCCCTTGCGCATGCCCTGCGAGGGCACGATGCCCACGCCGATCACGCGCAGTTGGCGGTCGGCGTTTAAATGCCCGACGAGCGTACAAACCTTCGTGGTTCCTACGTCGATGCCCACGTAAATCGGGTCGCCCGGTGCGATCAGATTGGACACGAGGTCAGCGCTCCACCTTGTAATACGGCGCGGCTTGATTTTCCACGTTCACCAGCGCCACGGAAATTCCCTCTCCGGCGATCTTCTCGGCCAGGGCGCGGTAGACGCGCACCTTCATCGCCATGTCGCCGCCCACGCCGAAGACCACTTTCCATCCGCGTGGATCTTCGAAACCAAATCCGTACTGCGGGTCGTACCGCAGCACGTCCACGTCCTGCAGTTCGCGGCTGAGCACGAGGGCGTTCTGGATCAACTCCGGCGCCATCGCCGGAGTCAGCGCCTGCTCGCTGATGCTCAGCACCGGCTTTTCCGTCTCGACACGGACCAGATCCTCGTCCACGCCGTGGGGCATGAACGCCAGCCCGTCCAGACTCAGCCACCAGGTCCGCCCGGCGTCGTTCCAGGCCAGCGCCGGTGTGCGCTCGTCGATCGCCACGTCGATCTCGTTCGGCAGATGCAGACGCACCACGGCGGAGACGATCTCCGGATGCTGCTCCAACTGCTCGCGGATCACGTCGGGATCGATGGAGAAGATACCGTCGCCGGCGAAATCGACCAGGGATTGGATCTGCGCCGCGGTGAGCAGTCGATTCCCATCGACGTTCAACGACTGCACCAGAAAACGATCCGCGGAGATAAATTCGCCCAGTCCCCAGGCCAGCAGAAGCAGCAGCATCGCGGAGAGCAGTCTCGGTCCCACACGAACCACGGGCAGCGCCGGGAGCTGCACCTCGGTGCCTTGCTGCGGCTGGAGCTGCACGTCGTAGCGGCGGCGCGGCTGCTTTCGCCGGCGCGGCCGCTTCTTCAGCACGTCACGCGGCGCAGGCTCGATCGTCCGCTCCACCCGGGCGCGGCGTGCGCGCACGCTGTCCGCACGAGTGCGTACGCTCTCCATGGGCCGTTCGCTCAGCGTCATTCCCCGACCTCGTAACTGCGCACCAATTTATCCTTCTGCGCCTGCCGTTCGAAGGCCAATTCGATCAGGCGGTCCAACAATTTCGGGTACGACAGGCCGCTCGCTTCCCACAGCTTGGGATACATGCTGATCTTGGTGAAGCCCGGGATGGTGTTGATCTCGTTCATGTACAGGCTTCCGTCGTTCTTGTCCAGCAGGAAATCCACGCGCCCCATGCCGGCCCCGTCGATGGCCTTGAACGCCGCGATGGCCAGCCGCTGCGCTTCCCCAACCAGGCCGTCTTCGATCGGCGCAGGGATGAGCAAATCCGAGGTGTCGTCGATGTATTTCGCCCGGTAGGAATAGAATTCATCGCCGGGCACCACCTCGCCGGGGACCGAAGCCTCCGGGTCCTCGTTCCCCAAAACGCTGATCTCGATCTCGCGCGCCTCGATGCCGGCCTCCACCAGAATCCGGCGGTCGTAGCGCGCTGCGTCCATGATGCCTTCCATCAAATCCGAGCGGCCGCGGCACTTGCTCACGCCCACCGACGAGCCCATGTTCGCCGGTTTGGCGAACATCGGGTAGGGCAGCAGTGATTCCAGGCGGTCCAACTCCGCCTGCAATTCGCGCTCCAACTGCGTCGACAGGACGATCGTCCAATCCAGGACCGGGATGCCGCCGGCGCGCATCACGTGCTTGAAGAGATCCTTGTCCATGGCCACGGCGGAGGCCAGCACGCCCGTCCCCACGTAGGGCACGTCGGCCAGCTCCAGCAGTCCCTGCAGCGTGCCGTCCTCGCCGTAGGTCCCGTGCAGCACCGGGAAGACGGCGTCCAGATCGGTCAGACGCTGCAGCGCTTCACCTTCCCGCCAGCGGTAGAGCCCACGCAAACCGGGCTCCGCGGGAAGCATCACGTCGACCAGCTCATCCTGCCGGCCTTCTTGAAAGGCCTTCAGCACGTGGTCCCCGGAAAGCCATCGGCCCGTTTTCGTGATCCCGATGGGGACGATTTCGTACTTGCTTCGATCCAGGGCGGACATGACGGACTTCGCCGACATCAACGAGACTTCGTGTTCGCCGGAGCGTCCGCCAAACATCACGCCCAAACGCAGTTTGTCACTCAAAGTGCGCCTCCGTCGGTCAACTGCGCCGACTCGGTTTCCATCGTCTGCCAATCACCGAACAATTCCACTTCGAGCTCCAGCTCGACGTCGAACTGCTGCGCCACGCGTTTGCGGGCTACGTCGATCAATCCCTTCACGTCCACCGCCGTCGCTTCGCCGAGGTTGACGAAGAAATTGGCGTGCACCTCGCTGATCTGTGCGCCGCCGACTCGAAATCCTTTCAGACCGCAGGCTTCGATCAGGCGTCCGGCGTAATCCCCGGGTGGGTTCTTGAACATGGAGCCCATGCTCGCACCGGGAGGCTGCGTCGTACGCCGCTGTTCGCTGAATTCCTGCATCTTCGCCTTCGTCGCCTCGACCGTCGAGAGCGTCAGCCGCAGAGTCGCTGCCAGAACGACGGCCTCGCCCGGATGGCGTTTCAACCAGCTGTCGCGGTAGGCAAATTCCAGCCGCTCGGGCGGCCACGATTCTGCGCCCTTTCTGCGTTGCAAGATTTCGGCCAGTTCTAGATTGCCGGCGATGTCCCCGCCGTGAGCCCCGGCGTTGCCCACCACGGCGCCGCCCAGCGTACCGGGCACCGTGGCGGCCCATTCCAGACCCGACCAGCCGCGTTCCACCGCGCGCCGGGCAACGCTGCCCAGCCCCGCGCCGGATTCGGCGCGCAGGCGTGGGCCTTCCGGGGACTCCCAGAAACGCACCCCGCGCGCCTGATTCAGCACCACGATCCCCCGGATTCCCGCGTCGGCGACGAGCACGTTCGACCCACCGCCGAGGATGCGAAAGGGGAGCTTGAGACCCCACAGCGTCTCGGCGATCATCGCCAGACGCTCGGCGGAACCCGCGGTCAAGAGCACGTCCGCAGGGCCGCCGATTCGCGCCGCCGTATAGCGAGCCAGGGGCACGTTCTCTTCGATGCTTCCGAACGTGCGCCGCAACTGCTCGACGGTCTCCGGGGGCAAACGGCGATCGCTCAAAGACTGCGCACCTTGGCAATCACGCGCTTCACCGTTTTCTGCTCCGGCAGCGCCAGCAAGGGCAGCGTGGCGGGATCCACGGGCTCGTTCTGGCGCAAGTTCTTGATCGCTACGCGCATGCGCAGCTCCATTCGGCGATCATTGTCGAAAACGTTCCGTTTGCGTTCAGACATGATCTTTGCCTCCTTCTGTCAGACCTTGTAAAACTCGATAACCCACTCGATTTCCGTCTCCAGCACTCAATGTCAGGACCAGGGAACCCCCTTTCACGCGCTCGAGCAAATAGTCTGCGGCAGCCTCGAGGCGGGCAATGTATTTCACGTCCGGATGCTCGATCGTTTCCACGAGCGTGCGGCTGTCGATGGAGCCGTCCGCCTGCTCGCGCGAAGCGAAGATGTCGGTCACGATGAGATGATCGCAGTCGTCGAATGCGTGCGCGAAATCGGGCAGCAGCGCCCGGATGCGGGAGAACGTGTGCGGCTGGTAGACCGCCCAGATCTCCGCCTCGGGATACTGCTGGCGCGCCCCGCGCAGCGTGGCTTTGATCTCCGTGGGATGGTGGGCGTAGTCGTCCACGACCGTCACGCCGGCCGCCTCGCCGATGATTTCGAAGCGGCGTCCGATGCCCAGGAATTCGGTCAGCGTTTCGCGCATGTCCTTGAAATCCAGTCCCAGATGATCACCCACGATCAGCGCCGCCAGCGTGTTGAGCACGTTGTGAGGCCCGGGCAGGCGGGTGCGCATCAATCCCAGCGTTTCCCCGCGGCGCAGCACCAGGAAATCGGACCCGCCGACGGCGTTGGAGCGAATCTCCTCGGCGTACCAATCCGCATCCGCGTTCAGGCCGTAATGAACGCACTCGATCGCCGGAAGCGGCAGCGAGTCTGCGCCCGTATCGTCCTTACAGACCACGATCAAGTCCTGAACGCAGGCCGCGAATTCGGCAAACGCCTGGTGGAAGGATTCGAACGTGGGATAGCAGTCCGGATGATCGTGTTCCACGTTGGTGATCACGGCGATCGCCGGTTCGAGGCCCAGAAACATGCGGTCGTATTCGTCCGCCTCGATCACGAAGTAATCTCCGCCGCCGGCCCGGGCGTTGGTGTCGAAATTGGAGAGCGTCCCGCCGACGATGAAGCTGGGATCCAGATCGGCCTGCGACAGCAGCCAGGCGATCAATCCGGTGGTGGTCGTTTTGCCGTGCGTGCCGGCGACGGCGATGGTCTTCTGGCCCGCGGTGAGATCGCCCAGAAACTCCGACCGCCGCAGCACGGGGATTCCCGCCGACCGGGCGGCCTGCAGTTCGACGTTGTCATCCGGCACGGCGGAGGAGGCCACGACCAGGTTTGCGCCCTTCACGTTCTCGGCGCGATGTTCGTAGCGAATAGGAATACCGAGCGCTTCCAGCGCCTCTGCGAAGCTGGAACGCGTGCGGTCCGAACCCGTCACCGTGTCGCCTCTCTGTTTCAATAACCGGGCGATGGCCGACAATCCTGTACCTCCAATTCCTACCAGGTGCACGTGGCGACTCATACGAAGACCACGATGATGAACACGAAAACGACGCCGACGACGAAATAGATGTGCGGGATGGGAACCAGGCTGGGCGGCAGCAGGCCCATGAAATCCTGCACCCGCGCCTGAAAGACGGGATCCGCCGGCATGGTCACCAGCGCCGTGTTGTCGTATCCCATTTGATCCAGGAAGTACCACAGCGATCCGAACAGCAGATAGCCGTTCAGCGCGCCCATGACCAGCCCCAAGAGAATGTCCTGCAGGCGCTCGCGCACCAGTTTCGGCTGCAGGGCGCGGATGTGGGGCGTCTGGTAGCCGAAGAAGGCCATGATCACCAGCAGGATCGCGCGGATGACGAAGCGCGTCGTCGGCGGCTGCATCATCAGCGCCGTGTTGTAGGGTTGGACGTGGGTTTCCAGGATTTGGATGATGAACAGCGCCAGGACGATGGCGCTGGTCACCAGCAGCTCCTTCGCCCATCCGCGCATGGCGCCGATCACGGCGAACATGATCACCAGCATTCCGAAAACCGCGAATAGGCTAAGCACGCCCGCCCCTTTCACCGAGCTGCAGCAGTTCGTCCGCAATCAACTGCGCTGCGCCTGGCGTGGCCAAATTCTTCATCGCCGCCCGCATCTCGGCGAGTCGTTCGGGATCGTCGAGCAAATCCAAAATCGCCGGCAGCAGTTGTTCGGGCAGCGCTTCATCGGCGAGCAAGAGCGCCCCGCCGGCGTTGGCCAGATACTCGGCGTTTACCTTCTGATAACGCCAGGCATACGGATAGGGAACCAGGATCGCCGGAAGGCCGAGCAGCGGGTATTCCCCGATCGTCGCCGCGCCGGCCCGCGACACGACCAAATCCGCGGCGGCCAACGCAAGCGGCATCTCGTCGTGCAGGTAGGCGTAGGCGCGGTAGCCGTCCTTTAGCTGAGGCGGCAAAGCATCCATCACCCCATCCACCCTCGGCCAATCCAGGTGGCCCGTGATGTGTACGACGATCACGCGCGCTAGCAGTTCGGGCAAACAGGCCCACAGAGCTTCGTTGATCGAACGCGCGCCGCGGCTGCCGCCGAACACGAGCAGCACTTTCTTTCGTCCGGCCAAGCCCATCCGATGGCGCGCCTTTGCCCGCTCGAGATTCGCCAGCGCGGCGCGCGTGGGATATCCCGTGACGACGACGCGCTTTCCCTTCGGGTAGTAGGCCAGTGACTTCTGCGTCGAAACCGTGATCAACTGCGCCATCCTGGCGATCATGCGCAGCGCCAGAGCCGGCTCGATGTCGGGCACGAAAACGGCTTTCGGCACGCCCCTCGCCGCCAGGGCCACCGGGACACCCACGAAACCGCCGGTGAAGAAAGCGACGTCGGGGCGAAAGTCGCGTACGATACGACGCGCCGCCGGCACGCCGCGCACCAGACGGGCCAGATTGCCCGGCAGGGCGCGCAACCCGACTCCATGCACGCCCGCGGCCGGTACGGCCTTGAATTCCTGACCCGCTCGGCTCAACAAGGAAGCCTCCATTCCGCCTTCGCTTCCGACCCAAAGCACTTCAGCTTGCTTTCCGAGTGCGTCGACTACGGCCAATGCGGGATACACGCCGCCGCCTGTCCCGCCCGCCGATACCAATAGTCGCAACGTTATCTCGCTCCTCTTCACGCTGGGATGCCCTGCGGGATACGTTGATCAGCAGACCAACCCCCGCAAGCGTGGTGACCAGACTCGAACCACCGAAACTGAAAAACGGCAATGCGTTGCCTGCGAAGGGCAGCAATCCCAACAAGACGGACATGTTGATCACCGCCTCGATGCCGATCCAGAATGTAACGCCGCTGACCAGCAGCATTTCCAACTTCGTCACGGCGTTCAAACCCATTCGAAAACCGCGCCAGACGAAGAGACAGAACAGGACCAGAACGACGATGGCGCCGATCAACCCCAATTCTTCGCCGACGACGGCGAAAATGCTGTCGGTGTGCGGGGCGGGCAAGAATCCGAATTTGCCCCGGCTGGCGCCGAGCCCCCGACCGAAGATCCCGCCCGAATAGAACGACTGCAGGGACTGCTGCACGTGGTAGGAGGCTTTCTCCAAATCCACCAGACCCCCCACGTATTTGTCCCAGCGGTCTTGCCCGACCTGGGAAACACGCACGAGCACGAAGGCCAGGGCGCCGCCGCCGGCGCCCATGGCGATGATTTGGCGCATGTCGGCGCCGGCGAGGTAGAACATGACCACGGCGACGATCACCACGGTGAAGCCGGCGCTCAAGTCGGGCTGCAGCAGGATCAAGCCGCCCACCAGGCCGACGATCATGATCAGGGGCGCCAGCCCGTAGCCGGTCAGGGAAAGACGCTCTCCCTTCGATTCCATCCACACGGCCAGATAGATGATCAACGCCAATTTGGCCATCTCGGAGGGCTGCACCGAGCCGCCGAGGAATGCGCGCTTGTGTTCCGCACCCAGGTTGACCAGCAGCACCAGAAAGAGCATCAGTACGGTCGCTGCGATCAACGGCAGTGCGTACTTGCGGACCCATTTAATCGGAATGAAAGACGCCACGGCCATGGCAACCAGACCCACGACGAGGTTGCGCACCTGCTGCTCGAAGATGGCGTAAGGATCGCCTTCCAAGCGCCAGGACACGTCCCAGCTGGAGGAGTACACCATCACCAGCCCGAAGGCGATCAACGCCGCGACGAGCACGAAGAGCCAGGGATCGAATCCGATCCCGAATCGCCGGCGCAGCGGCGACTCCTGAAACGCCTCCTGCGTAATCACCCGTTGTGTCACAGCGAATTCACCAGTTCGCGAAATTTTTCGCCGCGTTCGGCGAAATCTTTGAACGCATCGTAGCTCGTGCCGCCCGGCGCAAGCAGGACGACGTCACCCACAGCGGCGACTCGCGCGGCGGACGCAACCGCCTGCTCCAGGTCGCTGCAGATTTCCACCTGCACATTGCAGTCCTGGCCGCGCTGCTTCTCGATGGCCGCGGCGATCTTCCCCACCGCCTCCCCGAAGAGGATCAGATGGCGTACGCGCTTGCAGACCAGCTGCGCATACGCATCCCAGGACAAATCCTTGTCCCGCCCGCCGGAGAGCAATACCAGGGGCTCGTCGAACGAACGGATTGCGGCGATGGCGCGTTCCGGCGCCGTGGCGATCGAATCGTTGTACCAATCCACCCCGGCGACGCGCCGCACGAACTCCAGGCGATGCTCGACGCCCTTGAATCCGCGTACACCGTCTTGCATGGCCTGCGGGGATATGCCGGCTGCAGCGGCGATGGCGCAGGCTGCGATCACGTTCAGCAGGTTGTGCGCCCCGCGCAGCTCCACGATCCCGGCCGGACACAAAGGCGTGTCCCGCTCTTCGAAGCGCAGGCGAATCGTGTCCCCTGCCAGGTAGGTGCCGTCTCCTTGCGGAAGGTCCCAGCCGAAACTGATCAAGCGCCCCCGCACCTGATCGCGCAGCGACCAGGCGATTTCGTCGTCGCGGCCCAACACCGCCCGGTCCTTTCCGCTTTGGTACTGCAGGATGCGCGCTTTCGCCGCCGTGTACGCCGCCATCGTTTTGTGGCGATCGAGATGGTTGGGCGTCACGTTCAAGATCGCGGCGATCTGTGGGCTGACGTCCATCAATTCCAACTGAAACGACGACAGCTCCATCACCACGAGATCCTGGGATTTCATCTGCGGCAGATCGTTCAACAGCGGTCTGCCGATGTTTCCACCCACCCAGACTTTGCTTTCCCGATCCCGAAATTCGGCGGAGGCCATCCGCCCCACGAGCGTCGTCGTGGTCGTTTTACCGGCCGAACCGGTTATACCGATGACAGATGCAGGGCAGTTTTCGAGGAAGAGTTGCGCATCGTTGGATAGTGGGATACCCTGCTCGCGAGCCTGCTGTGCCAGCGGCAGATCCGCGGGTACACCCCCGGAAAGGCACAGCAGGTTCGCCGCATTCAGCAACGTGGGCGGATGGCCTCCTAACTCGAAATCCACCGGGAGGTTGCCTAATTCTTCCGTTGCATGCTTCAGCGCTTCGGCCGGCATACGATCACTCACCACGACGTTTGCTCCATGTTCCACAAAATAGCGGACCAACGCTTTTCCTTGTCGCGCCAATCCAAGCACGACGACTCGCTTTCCGTTCCAATCCTGTCGTCGTCCTTTCGAGGACCGGCTTCGTTCTTCACGATCGTCCGACGTCACCGCTGCGCCATTCAGGCTACTTGCCGCTGCCTCGGCGTGGAGCGGTTGCCCTCATCCACACCAATCCAATAATGATCCGGCATGACGTTGCGCGCCTTGCGCACCTTTACGCCGGCCATGACGCCCTCGCCGCCGTTCAGCGTGGCGGGATTCACCAGACACAACGTGGGCCTGCGGCCATACTTCTCGGTGTAGAACGTCACCGCGCGCTGAATCTTTTCGGACGTCGAAACCGATTCGTCGTCAAACCAGAGCATTCCGATATCCATGGTCCTTCTCCTTTACACCAGGGCTAAGGCGACTCCGAACATGCCGGCCAATAAAGCAATGAGCCAGAAACGCTGCACGATCTGAGTCTCGCTCCAACCGCTCAATTCGAAATGGAAATGCAGCGGCGCCATGCGGAACAACCGCCGTCCCTTGGTCAACTTGAAATACAGCACCTGCAGCGCGACGCTGATCGTCTCGCTGGTGGGAATGACGCAGATGATCGGGTAGAGAATCCAATGGCCGGTCATCAGGGCAACCACGCCCAGCGTGCCGCCCAGGGCCAGGGCACCGGTGTCGCCCATGAACAATTCTGCGGGATAGGCGTTGTACCAGAGGAAGGCGAACAGCGCGCCGACCATGGTGAAACAGAAACGCACCAGGAAGATCTGTCCCTGCATCATGGCGATCGCCCCGAAGCAGGCGAAAGCGGTGGCGGAGATCATTCCCGCCAGCCCATCCAGCCCGTCCGTTAAATTGATCGCGTTGGTCGAGGAGACGATGATGAACATCGCCACCGGCACGTACCAGATCCCCAGGTCGATGTTTTCGGGGATGTTGGGCAGCACCATCTCGGGCGGCTGCAGGCCGTATTTGAGCACCAATGCGGCGCCCAGCGCGATCAGCACCTGCAGCAGGAACTTGTAGCGCCCGCGGATGCCCTCGCCGCGCTTCTCTCCGCGCAGACTCAACCAATCGTCCACGGCGCCCAATACCGCGAACGCCAGGAGCACGATCAGCGGCAGCAGGATCGAGTTGCCCAACACGTTCAGCTCGCCGATGAGCGAGACCAGGTTCAAAACCCCGGTGATCACCACGACGGGGATGATGAACAGCCAGCCGCCCATCGTAGGCGTGCCCAGCTTGGTGAAGTGGCGCTGCGGACCTTCGATGCGGATCTGTTCTCCGATGCGCAGCATGCGCATGATGCGGATGAGGGGTCCGCCCCAGATCACGGCGAGCAAAAAGGTGATTCCACCCAGCGGCAACGCAAATGCGATCTGGTTCATTCCCTCTCCTCTAAAGCGCTCACGATCTTGTCCATGCGCAGTCCGTGCGAACCCTTCACCAAAACCACGTCCCCCTCTCCGATGCGATCGCGTAAATATTCGGTTGCCTCTTCGCTGTCCGCAAGCAAATGGATACAGCCGGTGTCCAAACCCGCTTTCTGGGCTTCGTCGGCGATCCATTTCGCACGCTCGCCAACGGCGATCAACTCGTCCACGACCTGCGCCGCCCGGGCGCCCACCATGCGGTGGCCGCGCTCTTCGAAGTCGCCCAATTCGAGCATGTCGCCCAGAACGGCGATGTGTTTGCCTTCCAATTCAGACAGGAGATTCAAGGCGGCGATCACGGAAGGCGGCGCGGCGTTGTAGGTGTCATCCAGCAGCAGGGAACCATGCGGGCCCTGCACGGCGACCAATCGCAGTTGGCTGTTTTCGCTTTTCAAGCCGTTGACGATTTCCTGCCAACTCAAGCCTTGAACCAGCCCCACGGACGTCGCCCGCAGCGCGGTGTGCACGGAATGGCGTCCCAGCAGCGGGACGCGGACGTGATAGGCGCTTTCCTGATAGTGAAGCACGAAGCGCACACCTTCCAGGCCCAAACCCTGAACCTCGTCGGCCCACAAATCCGCCTCCGGAGACAGGCCGTAGTAAAACACCCGCGCCCGGGTGTGTTCGGACATGTTCCGCACCAGCGGCTCGTCATAATTCAGGATCGCCGTTCCTTCCGGCGCCGCCGGCAGGTTTTCCACCAACTCGGTTTTACCCCGCACGATCGCTTCCATCGTCTTCGCCCGCTCCAGATGCACTTCACTGACGTTGGTGACCACACCCACCTGCGGGCGGGCGATCTCGCAAAGCAGTGCGATCTCCCCCGGGACGTAGAAACCCATCTCGAAGACGGCTTGTTCGTGTTCTTCCGTCAGCGAGAGCATGCTCAACGGAAGCCCGATTTCGTTGTTCAGGTTTCCGGGATTGCGGAAGGTGCAGAAACGCTGCTCGAGAATCTCGGCGGTCAGCTCCTTGGTGGTCGATTTGCCGACGCTGCCGGTGACGCCGATCACCTGCGGCGACAACATCGAGCGCCAATGCCGTGCGATCTGCTGCAGCGCCTCGAGCGAGCTTTTCACCCGCAGGCAAAGCGGAAATTCCAGGTCCGCCAGGTCCTCTGCGGAAACCTTTTTCCGCAGATCGAGGACCGCATGCCCGCCTTCCACCGGGCGTTCGATCAGGGCCAGGAACGCGCCGGCTTGAAAGGCCTGCGTAATGTAATCGTGTCCGTCGGTGTTTTCACCGGCCAGGGCGACGAACAGGGATCCGGGCGAAGCCTCCCGCGAATCGATCACGCCCTGCGTGATTTCCTGCGGCGCAGCGACGTGCTCGTGGCCCGTGAGTGCCTTGAGTACTTCCCCTACGGTCAACATCGAAACCCCTCTGCCTCAGCCACTTTCCTGGTACACAGAACCTGGCGGAATGCCCATCATCACGACCAGGCGCTCGACGATCTGGCGAAATACCGGCGCCGCAACCACCGAACCCCAGGGAGAACTCTTGGGTTTGTCGAAACGGATGAGCACGATGAAACGCGGCGCTTCGACGGGTCCCCAGCCAATGTAAGAGGCGATGGTCAAATCCGGATCGTAACCCTGCTCCCCGGGAATCTGCGCCGTACCGGTTTTGCCTGCCAGTGTGTATCCGGAAACGGCCGCACGCCGGCCTTCTCCTTCCGACGATACGAGCAACATCGTCGTGATTTTTTCCGCGGTCTCTGCAGAGATCGGGCTGCCGAGCACCGTCGGTTGGGGCCAATATACGCTTTCCGGTCCGGCAACCGCACGCACGATGTGCGGCTGCATCATCACGCCTCGGTTGGGAACGGCGGCGATCGCCGTGATCAACTGCATCGGCGTCACGGAGACGCCCTGGCCGAAAGCGTTCGTCCCCAGATCGGATTCGGTCCAGTCCGGGTGGCGCGGGGTACGAAGACTGCCCGCTACTTCACCCTCGAGATCGACGCCGGTCAATTGGCCGATGCCGAAGTCCTTGAGGTATTGATAGAACAAGGGCGCCTCGAGTCTTTCCGAGGCGACGTACGCCAGGCAGACGTTCAGGGAATGCTGCATGCACTCGGTCATCGTGCGCGGTCCCCAGGCGGTGCCGTCCCAGTTTTTGATCGGATGGCCGCCCACTTCGATCACGCCGGTGTCCACGAAGATGTCGTCCGGAGTCACCAGACCGGCGTCCAACGCGGCGGACATGGTGAGCACCTTGAAGGTCGAGCCGGGCTCGTAAACGCCGGCAACGAGCGGGTCGATCACCGGCTCCTCTTGCGCTTCTTCCGTTTCGACATCCGGATCCGGGCTTGCACTCGAGTCCGCATCGGATTCGCCGGCGTCTTCCGTTTCCGCCTGAGGTTCCGCCAGCACCCATTCCCAACCGGCTTTCTCCTCGTCCGGCAGCCATTCTTCGTAATTGGCCGGGTCCAGCGCAGGCTGGATGACCATCGCCAGCAACTCGCCGTTGCGCGGGTCCATCACGATGGCGTAGGCGCTTTCCGCGCCGCTGCTCTCCATCGCCTCCCGGAGAATGGCGTCCACCATCTGCTGAATGTCCAAATCGATGGTGAGCACCAGGTTGACGCCGGTGGGAGCATCCGGCTGCGGACGGGCATCCAGAGGAATCGATCCATGCTCCACGACGACGGGATCACCCACGAGCCATTCATCGTAGAAACCCTCGACGCCGAAATAGCCCTTGCCTTTCTGGTTGACGAACCCGACCACGTGGCCGGCGAGTTTTCCGGAAGGATAGGTACGGCTCGGCGCAGGCACCAGGGCGAGCCCGCTGAGATCGGGCGCATCCGGATCGCCGAGGAATCCGTTCAGCATGTCGGCCACGGGCTGGTCGATCGTGATCGGCCAGGGCTGTCCGCCCTGAATCTCACGCGTGAGTCGAATGCGCACCTGGCCTTCGGTGAGCCAATCCCGGACCAACTGCTGAAAAATGTCTTCGTAGGGCAGCACCAACGAACGCGAGAGTACCGCCGCAATCTGCTTCTTGCTCTCCGGTGTGAGCTGCCGCACCTCCACTTCCAGGTAGTACATCGGCACGTTGGAAGCCAGGATGCGCCCATCGCGATCGTAGATCACGCCGCGGGAGGCGTCCAGTTCGTCTTTACGTTCCAGCGCGAACGACTCTCGCGCGGCGAAAGCAGGCGCGTAAGGGCCGAACTGCACGCGGATCAACTGCACGAACATGGCGACGCCGAGGACGGCCATGACGATGAGAATCATGCGGATGCGCCGTTTGGAGGAGGCATAGGCCGTCATGGTTCTACTCCGCTGCCCAGGCCGAGGCGCCGATACAGCCAGGCGCCGAGGGTTTCGGTGTACGCCGGGGAAAGGGATCCCGCGCCCACCCCGGACGGATTCGGGGGCTGCGGCGCTACGAACGGCTCAGGCTCCTCGTAGCCCTCCACGATGATGTATTGCACCTGGTCCGGGCCCACCGGCTTGAAACCCAGCGCCAGGGCGCGTTCGACCATGCGCTCCGGGGAGTTCAACTCCGCCAGGGTCGCGGTGAGTTCCGCCTGCTGCCGGGCTAGATTGCTGCGTTCATCCTCCAATTCGAGAACCTCGCGTCCGGCTTTCGTCAGTCGTGCGCTGATGGCCAGATACATCCCGCCCACGATCAAAAGGCCGACTAAAGGAAGCAGTGAACTGCCCGTGAAGCGCAGCTGCAGCCGCCATGGTGCTTGTTTGTAGGCTTGAATCGTTCTGCGTTTCACAACTCATCCCTCTGACACCGGTCTTCCTTTTAATCTGCATATTTCATGCCACATCGAGCCGCTCGGCTACACGCAAACGGGCGCTGCGAGCGCGCGGATTGGCTTGAACTTCCCCTTCCTGCGCTTGAATCGGCCGCTGCGTAAGAAGACGCAGCTGCGCCTTGTGCCCGCAGGTGCACATCGGCCGCTCCGGTGGACAGATGCAGTCCTTGCTTTCCTGACGCAAGTAATGCTTGACCACTCGATCCTCCAACGAGTGGAACGAAATCACGGCCAATCTGCCGCCGCCCGCCAACAGCGACACCGCCTGTTCCAGACCGATCTCCAGCGTGCGCAGCTCGTCGTTCACGGCGATACGCAGCGCCTGGAAAGTCAGAGTCGCCGGATGGATGCCGCTGCGGGTGCGTTTCACCACCGAAGCAGCGACGTCGGCCAGTTCGATGGTCGTCGTCAGCGGCCGGGCGGCGACGATCGCCGCGGCGATCTTGCGCGCCTGCCGCTCCTCCCCGTAACGGGCGAGCAGATCCGCCAGGTCGCGCTCCGGCAGGCCGTTGACCAGATCGGCCGCGGTCACGGGTTGGGACGGATCGAAACGCATGTCCAGCGGGCCTTCCTTCTGAAAGGAGAAGCCGCGCCGGGCATCGTCGAGCTGCATCGACGACAAACCCAAATCCAACAGGACGCCCTGCACGCGCTTCCAGCGTACAGCGGCCGCACGGTCGACCATCTCGGCGAAAGAGCTCTGCCGCAGGATCGCCCGTTTACCAAAGGGTTTGAGGCGTCGACGCGCCAGTGCAACGGCGGCGGGATCGCGATCCAGGCCCAAAAGCTCCCCATCCGGATGCGATGCTTCCAACACGCCCTGGGCGTGCCCGCCGGCGCCGACTGTCCCATCGATATAGCGTGCTCCCGCTCGCGGTTCGAGGGCAGCGAGCACTTCCTGGTAAAGTACGGGGGTATGTGAACTGGCGTCGGATTCATCCATGACCGCCGCCGTCCTCTACCCCGTTGATAGATCGAAATTCGTGAAACGCTGCGCGTTGACGTCCGGGTCGACCACGCTGGTCAGTTCAGCTTCCCACATCTCCTTGTCCCAGATCTCGAAGTACTCGCCGGCACCCACCAGCACGGCGTCGGTATCCAGACGCGCATATTCGCGCAGGAAGGGCGGGATGAGGATGCGGCCGGTCGAATCGAGCGATACGTCGGAAGCGCCGCCGAAGATCACGCGGCGTACGGCGCGCGCTTCGGGATCCGTGGTGGTTAGTGAAGATGCGCTCGAAGCGAGCCTTTGGAAGCTTTCTGTGGTATAAACCATGAGGTTTCGTTCGAAGCCTTGGGTGACTACGGCGCCAGACGAAAGCGAAGCGCGGAATCGCACCGGGATGGTAATCCGGCCTTTGTCGTCGATTGTGTGGGTGAACTGGCCCAGAAACATGTCTCGGTGTGTCCCTTAGATGCTCAGATGTTGAGCTGAGCGAGCGCCCCACTTGCTCCCACTCTGGCCCACAAGCTCCCACAGTATACAGATTTTCTCCCACCAATGCAACCCGCAAATGGGCAGAAACCTCTGCCTAGGACCTTTTTCCTATGCGTATAACCTAATTTTGGGGAATTTCGGGGATTCTTCCGTTGGATGCGGATGAAATTCCGCAGCCAGCAGTCGGAGTCGCTGACAACGGAATTTTGTCCACCCGGCGGATTTCAAGCCGTAGATCTTCGGGAACGCGGGGAAGCTGTCACTCGCTGGCGGAATTCAATCCGCAGGTCCTTAAGTTAGCGAAGAATGTTAGGGAAAAAGTGGTTTCCCATTTCACTTACCCGTAAGCGTAGAATACAGCCCCCATTCAATCATGCTGAACGTAACCCACTATTCAATCGTCCTGAGCGGAGAATCGAGTTTGGGCATTACGAAAGCGAGATCCGCAGTCGAAGGAGGCTATTCATCTCTTTCATCCGGTGTTGAATCCCCTCCTTCGACTTCACTCGCTGCTACGCAGCTTATTCCACTCAGGATGATGAAAAGAAAACGTTGGCGCCGGATATGTATCCGGTGCCGATACCCAGCGGATTTCAATCCGCCGTTTCTTGGGAGCATAGGAAAGCCGGGAAGATATCGGCAGGACCTCGTCTGCCGAACGCCGGCTGGGGACGAGCATCCCGTAGCCAGCCTTTAAAACGACGGACCCCGGAATCAAACTCCGAGGTCACGCTCGTGGGTCAGCCTGTAAGCCGCGTTCTGTCCGGTGGCAGTTGCGGTTTACGGAACGAATCCTTCTTCCCGCCGCTTCCCACCTGGGCGATCATCTATCTAGACCTCCCGTCACCGAGAGGCTCGAGCGACCGACCCGGAGCTCGAGGGGAACGAGCCGCTCCCCACCGCTGCGCGGTTTCGCTCCTGCTTGGTTTTGCTCCCGATGGGGGTTGCCTGGCCGCCGGCATTGCTGCCGGCGCCGGTGGTCTCTTACACCACCTTTTCACCCTTACCGGACGAATCCGGCGGACGTTTTCTGTGGCCCTATCCGCAGGTTTTCCTGCCCGGGTGTTACCCGGCACCGTACTCTTTGGAGCGCGGACTTTCCTCAAACACCCGCAGGTGCTTGCGATCGCCCGGCCGGCCCACGGAGCACCTTCATCTTATCCTGCGGCAGCGCAGCCGTCAACCTGAAACCGCTCCCCGGCTAACGAAACGCTAACGTCTTTCTAACGCGTTTTTTCTTGCAACCCCATCCCAAGCCGACTATAATCCTTAAAGTAAGACGAAAAGAGTGTGGCATGCCGATATACACCTATCGCTGCGATAACTGCGGCGTTCAATTCGATCGACGTCAACATTTCGACGATCCGCTATTAACTCGCTGCCCGGAATGCAACAAGGAGGCGCTGCGGAAAGTCTATTTACCCGTGGGAATCGTGTTTAAAGGAAGCGGCTTTTACGCCACGGATCATCGCTCACCATCCGGCCAGATCACTTCCGGCAGTAAAAAGGCGGAAAGTGCAGCCGAGAAGAAAGACAGCAGCACGGCAGAAAAGGACGACTGAGGCGTTCCCTATTTATACAAACGAGCCGGACGAATGTCCGGCTCGTTTACGTTATCCATCACGTGATGATCCTGGCGATCACATCTGAAATCCCTTGCTCGCCTTGATGATCTTGGACTTGAAATTGGTCACGTATTCGAGTAAACGATCGCTCAGCGTGGCCCATTCATCCGTGTCCAACGCCTGCCGCACCTCGTCCAGATCGTCGGCCAGGAATTCGGTCAGCATCTGCGGAGATTGTCCGTAAGTCGTGTACCACGCCTCCGCCGGTTCGATCCCCAATTTCTGCAAGCCGGGGACGAATTCCCGCACGAGGAACTCGAAATATTCTTGTTCGCGACCGGGAATCATGTCCCAGGTCAGCAGCAATTTAATCCCCATGCATCTTCCTTCCCGCGGCCCGCTTCGAGAGTGTCCTCACGTTTATCATTACAGCGTCGCCTCGAGGACGACGACCTGTGTGTCTTCCGAAAGCCCGCTCTTCGCAATCTTCAAACTCGGCAGTGCATCGCATTCGCTGATTCCCATTTCGGAGAGAAAGCGTTTGAGTGTGCCCAATTTGAGTTCGATGTTTCCGACTTTGTAGTGCATGGGAACGACGATCGAAGGTTCGATCAGGCTGATCACTTCGGAAGCCTGGGAAGGTGTCAGCGCGCCGCCGCCGCCGACCGGGACGAGAGCGATGTCCACGGTTCCCAGATCCTCGATTTGCGCCTGCGAAGGAACGTAGGACAGGTCGCCCAGATGCACGACGGTGAGCCCGTCGAAATCGAACATGTACAGCATGTTCGCACGGGCTTTGGTCTTCGTGGATTTCTTGGGGCGCATCTGGATGCCGATGATGAACACCTCGCCGATCTCGTATTCCCCCGGTCCGGTGATCTCGCGCCGCACGCCCTTCACCGCTTTCACGTTGTTGTGGCCCGCCGCGTCGTGGCTCACGGTGACGATCTCTGCTTTCAACTTCAGCGGCGGCAGTCCAACCTCCGGGCTGTACGGATCGGTGACCACGGTCGCCTTCCCGCGTTCGGACAGTCGAAAACACGAAAGACCATACCAGACGATTTCCACATCTCCTCCTTGGTTACAGAAATCCGATTATACACGATTGCTTCCCACTCGCCATACGTCCCGGAAGGTTCATTCGTCTCGAATTTGGAGCCGACTTCGCCTTTGAGATACAATGAAGCCGCGAACCACAGGAGGCGAATTTGCAGGCATTGGAAATCGGCGGCGGCCGGGTGCTGGAAAGAAAACCCACTCGCTTCCGCATGACCCTGCCCCCGGAACGAAAGAAATACGCCGACGCGCAGTTGGACGATTACCGCCTCTTTTCCCGGCGCAATTTTCCCTGGCGGCCTCCGCTGCGCATGCGGCTGCGCGGGCGCGCCTCGCACCCTGCGCCGGCAGGCACCCTGGGCTTCGGCTTCTGGAACGACCCCTTCACGCTCTCTCTGGGACAGGGCGGCGCCGCCAGGCGGCTGCCGGCCGCGCCGAACGCGCTCTGGTTTTTCTACGC
>DAOUEE010000102.1:0-18308 GCA_034430695.1 Anaerolineales bacterium
TGCTGATCCCGCAGGAACGCGTACCCGCATTGATGAAACAGGCTCTGCGCTACGTGCCGCCGGCCGTTCTGGCCGCACTGATTCTCCCGGATTTGCTGTTATCGGATGGCAGCTTTCAGCTCAATCTTCAGAATTACCGGCTGCTTGCCGGCTTGCTGGCCGCTCTCGTGTCCTGGCGGACGAAAAACACCTGGCTCACCATCGGTGTCGGCATGGGCGCGCTGTGGCTGCTTTCTATGATATAAAAAAGTCGAGGTGGGATAATCTCATAGCAGAGAAGGTATAAGGGATAGAATTTGTACCATAGCGGAATATTCTTGCTTTACCAACGAACGAATGACCATGAGGAATATTGCTAATCCAATTCACGATAATCTTATGGCACTGTACAACCGTTGCTCGTCTGTACCGTAAGCGAATAGGAAGTGGCCGCAGCCATATTGACGAAATTGAACTCTATGATTATTGAAGTTCCTGCGGCAACATTAACGGAGATCCCGCCTTTCGATGTTGGCGAAGTGGCATCATCACTATCATAAAGATTTCCACCCACCTTTATGTTTTTCATTTGATTGTCATCACCCGGCCAGGATAATTCAACGAAGGTAACCGCAACTGAAACGCTGCTGTTGTTATTAAAATTCCAAGAAACCTTCTTGTTATTTACCGATTTCCCGCTCAATCCAAGGCTGGCACACACGTTCTGTGTGGCCGTCGGAGTGTTTGTCGGAGGCTGCGTAGCCGTCGGTGTATTCGTCGGCGGCGGCGTCGCTGTCGCCGTCAACGTCAGGGTCAAGGTTGGAGTTGGCGTGCCCATCGGCGCCGGTGTCTGGGTTGATGTGGGCGTCGTACCCGCAGGCGGAGTCGAGGCTGAGGTTTGGGTTCTGGTAGGTGTAGCACTGGGAACCGCAGGTCCTCCGCCGGATGACGAGGTCGAGGTCGGCGTCGCCGTTGTCGTCAGATCTTCGGTTGCGCTCTCCGCGAGCGGGTCTTCCATCCCGGCGTCGGTCACGGCTGTTTCACCTCCCGCAACCGGCGTAACGCTGGCTTGTGCCGTCAGGGTGGCATCCAACAATGCGCGGATTTCCTCCTCCGATAAAGCATCTCCCTCGAGCGCCACCATTTCCGTGGCGAAGGCATTCAACGTCGCCTGGACGTCGACCGTCTCCGCAGCGGCGATGGCCACACCTCTGCCTCCGCCGAACAGATCCGGGAAAAGTGCGTTGGTTCCGATAATCGAAAGCGGACAGAGAAGCAGGAGCAGCAAAGCAGCCGCAAGGACAGCCCGCCGGCGGTACCAGGGTTCCTTTTCATCCTTCCGTTCGCCGCCGGTTGGGGACTTCTCGCCCACGCGTACGGTGGCTTCGAGAGGAACGTGGAAAGCTTCGGTCGGAATTTCATCGGTGATGCCGCTGCGGATACGCGCGACCGCCTCCCGAATGGCTTGATGGAAGGCACTATTGAATTCGCTGATCGTTGGATAGCGCTTGCTCGGGTCCTTGGAGAGCGCCTTGATCAATACGCGCTCGATCGGTTCAGGAAGATTGGGATTGAGGTAGCGCGGCCGGGGCAGCGGCTCCGTGGCATGCTTCAATGCAACGGCGATGGGGGTTTCGGCTTCGAAAGGCAGGTAACCGGTGCTCATGCGGTACAGCACCACCCCGAGGGCATATTGATCCGAGAGGGGAGTTACTTCCCCTTCTTGGAGCTGCTCGGGCGCCATGTATGCCGGAGTCCCGATGACCGCCGATCCCGTAAGGCTCACAGAAGCTTCGTCGACATGAGCGAATCCAAAATCCGAGAGAAAACAGTTGCCTTCGTCATCGAGCAGAATATTGGAAGGCTTCACATCTCGATGGACCACGCCGCGATCGTGCGCATACTGCAACGCTGAACAGATCTGATCCACGATCCGCATCGCTTCCTTGACGTTCATCGGCTTCTTCTGGATGCGGAGATGCAGGCCGCCATAAGTCATGTACGGCATCACGAAGTACAAAAGGCCATCGACCTCGCCGTAATCGATGACCGGAATGATGTGGGGATGATCGAGCTGGCTGAGGACCTTTGCTTCACGAACGAAGCGCGACTTGAACTTTTCGTCCAGGTTAAGATGAGGGGCAAGAATTTTCACCGCGACTATTCGATCGTTGACAAGGTCTTGCGCCTTGTAGACGTTCGACATGCCACCGCGACCGGCTTTTTCGATGAGATGGTAGTTCCCGAAGGTCCTACCTTCTAATTCAGGCATAACTCGATTCCCACACGCACCCACCCAACCCGGGACAAACAACTCCCGGGATGGTTATGAGGTATCCAAGGATCAATTACGGATCGGCATCCAAGGGGCAAAGCCTTTATAGGCCGATCCACCTCCCCTGGCGTCCCATTAACAATCCACCGAGCATGATAGATAGATTATCGACGGGATCGTGATAGCGATTCTATCACTCGTACTCGACGGCCTCGTTGCTTGCCGGTTAATTCCCACAATGAAGATTATCACACAGAGAGTGGTAGTTTGTGGATGGGAATGTGGCACCATATCTTAGCACACATGAAAGTCAGGCTTCAATCCGAAATTCATGCCGCCTCCACGAAAAGAGTCTTGATTTTCGATGCGTTGGGACGTACGGGGATCGGAACGTTCAATCCAAGTTGGGCGGAGGCCAGGGGACGAAATCGCGCAAGATGGATCCACCAATGAATTCGCGAATCATGGAGTTATCGGGAATGAGATCGCTGTCGATCGGTAGAAACCAATCCAGAAAAGCCAACAACCGCTTCGCCTCGACGTGTTCGTCCGTGCCGAAGGGCACCTGGCGCAAGAGAGGTTCCGCCAGCGAAGCCAATACTGCGCCCTCGTACACCAGAGCCGAGTTGAACATCGCATCTGCGTTTTCCTGATAAGGAAAGATGTATTTCCGTTCCCCGCGCCGCACGGACTCCCAGCGGCGGATGGTTTCCTGCGCCGTGTACCCTCGCTGTGCCGCATCGCGCACGATGCGGCGAATCAGGCGCGTATCGGTGGTCGAGACGCGGTTGAAACGGTCCAGGTTCAGCTGCGTCAACGCAGAGACATAAATACGAAAAGTCGTTTCGGCGGGGATTTCGGGCAGCAGCTCCGGATTGAGGCCGTGAATGCCTTCGAGGATGATGATCTGATCCGGGGCCAGTTGAATGACCTCCCCCTCGACTTGTTTACCCTGGAGGAAATCGTAGCGCGGGAGGCGGACCACCTCACCGGCGATCATGCGTTTGATATCCTGATTGAGGCGCGCAAGATCCAGTACATGCAGCGATTCGTAATCGTATTCCCCATTTTCATCCAGGGGAGTCTTTTCGCGATCGATGAAATAGTTATCCAGACCGATCGGGTACGGCGCGAGACCGCGCGCCAGCAGTTGAATCGAGAGCCGTTTCGAAAATGTCGTTTTACCGGACGAAGACGGGCCGGCTGTGAGCACGACGCGCATTCGGTCCCGTCGTTCCGCGATCAAGGCGGCAATCTCTGCGATCCTTCTCTCGTGGAGCGCCTCTGAAACGAGCACGATTTCCCGCGCCCGGCCGGCGCTGATCGCCTCGTCCAACGCGCCCACATCCGGAACCCCGATGGTGTCGATCCAATCTCCGTACTGTAAAAAAGTCTCCAGAAGGATGCGGAATTCCGGCACGGGCAGCAGTTCCGTGGGACGATGCCGCCTGGGGAAGCGCAGCGTGAATCCCTCACCGGCGGCTTGCAGCGCAAACCAACGCAGGTAGCCGGTCGAAGGAACCATATAGCCATGGTGGTAATCCCGAAAATTGTTGAGCTGGTATACGACCAATTGGGGCTTCTTGCGATGTTTCAACAAGCGTTCCTTGTCTTTATAGCCTCGCTTGCTGAAGTACTCGATTGCAGCTTCGATCGGAAGATGACTCTTGGCGAAAGGCAGATCCTGATCGACCAACTCTTGCATGCGCGCCTGCAATCTAGCAAGCTCATCGCTGCTCAACGCATGGCGGCCGTCCACCTCACAGAAGTATCCGCCGGAAGCGATGGAGTGATCGACGGTAAGTTCGGCGTCCGGGAAAAGCTCCTCGAATGCGGCCGCCAACAGGAAGGTCAGAGAACGGCGATAGATGCGCATACCGTCGGCCGACGCCATGGTAATCGGACGCACCTTGGCGTCCATTTCGATGGGATACGTCAATTCACGCAGTTCACCGTTTACGATGCCGCCCACGACGGGAGCCTGTGGGGATTCGACGACCTTCATGAAGTCGCCCAACTGGCTGCCTCGTGCACCCTCGAGGACGCGCTCGTCGGGAAGATGAACCTGCACCGTTGCTCGCGGTTGTGTCTCGTGAATTTTCTGATTGGACTCTGCTGCCATACCGACACGGCCTCCACGAAACTTCATTCTACCCTATTTTTATTCACGCATTTGCCTGCGCGCATGAGCTTCCGCAATAAATCATCGCATTACGCGAAAAAAACGTTCAGAATCTATTGAGTCCTCTGAGGTAGACTATAACCATCCTCAGAAACTAGGCCCCGGATGCAAGGGGACCCGGGGCAAATGTTTTCCTTATCTTCGGAGCGATTGAAGCTGATCTTCAATCGCTCCGATCTGTTAATGCCGATCTTGAACCGTTCGAAGAACGCTGCGAGGAACGCTCCAAAACAAGCGAGCCTTTACCGATCGAAGCTTCAGATCGCATACCAACGCCTGTCCCAAGCTGGCCAATTTCACTCATCAACCGGCCAGCAGCACAACACGAGCTGCCTCGCTGCCCGGACCTCGTCCATGCGCCCGAAGGGCGTCTCGTGCGGCGCAGTAGTCAGGATCTCGGGATCCTCACGTGCCTCGCGAGCGATCTGCCGCATCGCCTCCACGAAGGCATCCAGGGTTTGTTTGCTTTCGGTTTCCGTGGGCTCGATCATCAGCGCTTCCGGCACGATGAGCGGGACGTAATTCGTCGGTGGATGAAACCCGAAGTCCATCAATCGCTTTGAGATATCGAGTGCGTGCACTTCAGGGGCATCGTCCCATTTGCCTTCTGCCACGAATTCGTGCATGCAGATCCGATCGTAGGGAATGTGGTATGCGTCCTGCAGTTTCACGCGCAGGTAGTTGGCGTTCAAAACCGCATGGTCTGCAATGTCCCGCAGACCTTCGTTGCCTTGCATGCGCATGTACGTATAGGCGCGCACCAGGACTCCGAAGTGTCCTTGGAAGAGTTTCATCCTGCCGACGCTCTTCGCCGGTTCCACCAGCCCGTACAACGGCGGCACATTTTCATCGCCCACCTCGACGATGTCGACGATGGGACTCGGGAGAAAATCCGCGAGATGGGCGGCAACGCCAACCGGACCCGCTCCGGGACCACCGCCGCCGTGAGGTGTAGAAAATGTCTTGTGCAGGTTGTAATGCAGGATGTCGAATCCCAGATCACCGGGACGCACCACCCCCAGCAGCGCATTCATGTTCGCACCGTCTCCGTACACCAATCCGCCGCTATCGTGGACCAGTTGGATTACTTCGTGCACGTGCTCCTCGAACAAACCCAGCGTGTTCGGATTGGTCAGCATCAAACCGGCGATCGTATCGCCACATTGACTGCGCAAGGCTTCGATGTCGATGTTGCCGCGCGGATCGGAGGGGACTTCGACCACCTCCATCCCGCTCATCGCGATCGAGGCGGGGTTGGTTCCGTGTGCGGAATCGGGAACCAGAATGCGGTTGCGTTTCGTGTCGCCGCGATCTTCGTGATAGGCGCGGATGATGAGAATCCCGGTGAGTTCGCCCTGGGCGCCTGCAGCCGGCTGCAAGCTGACGGCGCGGAACCCGCCGATCTCCATCAGCCATTGCTGTACGGCGTACATCAAAGCCAGATTGCCTTGCAGGAGCGCCGTATCCTGGAGGGGATGGGTCAGGGCGAAACCCGGCAGGCGGGCGACTTCCTCGTTGATCTTTGGATTGTATTTCATCGTGCACGATCCGAGCGGGTAAAAACCGGTGTCCACGCCGTGGTTGAGCTGCGACAAGCGCGTGAAATGGCGCACGACGTCGATCTCGGACAGTTCCGGCAAAGGCAATTCCTCACGTTCGAGTGATGCGGGAATCTCCGCTTTCTCAACGTCCGGCGCGGGCATTTCGATCGCCGTTCTGCCCGCAGATGAGAGTTCGTAAATCAGGGGCTCAGTCATGACTCACCGCCTTCAGCGCAGCGGCCAGATCGTCGATCTCCGCTTCGCTGACCATCTCCGTTACGGCGATCAACATATGCTGTTCCAACTCCGCATAGTCCCGGCCCAGATCGTAGCCTCCGATGATGTCCCACTCGAGCAATCGCTCGTTGATCGTCTTCACATCCCGTGGACATTCGATCACGAATTCGTGGAAGAAATCTCCGGTGTTCCACAGACGATACCCATCCAAAGCAGCAATTCTCTTCGCTGCGGCGTGGGCCTTGTGGAAACAAAGTTCGGCCACGCTGCGTAATCCCTGTTTGCCCATCAGAGAGAGATAGACCGTAGCAGCCAGTGCCATGAGTCCTTGATTGGTACAGATGTTGGAGGTCGCCTTCTCGCGGCGGATGTGCTGTTCGCGCGGCGCCAGGGTCAAAACGTAACCCCGCTGGCCGCGGCTGTCTACGGTCTCGCCGACCAGGCGGCCCGCCATCTTGCGCACGTACTTTTCGAGCGTGGTAAATATGCCCAACGAAGGTCCCCCGAAAGAAAGCGGGATGCCCAGCGGTTGGCCATCCCCGACCACGATGTCGGCGCCGAAGGCGCCCGGAGGCTTGAGCAGTCCCAACGCAAGCGGATTGACGACCACACAGAACAGCGCACCCACCTCGTGGGCCGCTTCGCCCAGCGCCGTCCAATCTTGAATGCGGCCGAAGAAATCCGGATACTGAACCGCAACCAGCGCAGTGCTTTCATCCAGCATCTCGATCGACGTTTGCGCATCGTTGTCGATGGCCCCATCGCCGACCAGGCTCAAACCCGCGCCGCGCGTATACGTGCGAACGACCTGGCGATACTGCGGATGGATCGCCGCAGAAAGGACCACCTTCTTTCGTTTTCCATGATGGACGTTGAGCGCCATGATGACCCCTTCCGCAAACGCCGTGGCGCCGTCGTAATGGGAGGCGTTCGAAACGTCCATGCCGGTCAGGTTGACCATCAGGCTTTGATATTCGAAAATGGCCTGCAGCGTACCCTGGGAAATTTCAGGCTGATAGGGCGTGTATGCCGTGTAGAACTCGTTCCTGTGCAGGATTTCATCCACCGCAGCAGGTATGAAATGGTTGTAAGCTCCGGCGCCGAGGAAACAAGCGACGTGACGCATGTTGAGATTGACCTCCGCCAACGCTTGCAGCTCGGCAGCAATCTCCATCTCCGTCACTGCGCCTGGGAGGTCAAAACCCGGAAAACGAACGTTTTCCGGAATGATCTGGTAGAAATCCTCGAAGCCCTCGACTCCGATCGCCTCGAACATCGCTCGTCGTTCTTCATCCGTATGGGGAATAAACGCCATGTGCCGTGACCTCCTATCGAATCAGAACATCGTTGCGAATCGACGGGATGGACGATGTGGGAGATTTCGATTCCGCTCGATGGTCAATGCTCGCGATCCTGACAATATTCCTCGTATGCTGCAGCATCCATCAAGTCTTCGAGTTGGGCCGGGTCTTTGATCTCGAGTTGGACCAACCACCCATCGCCGTAGGGGTCGCTGTTAATGACCTCCGGCTCGTCGATGATGTCTCCGTTGACCTGGGTAACCTTTCCATCAACGGGAAGATAGATTTCAGCCGCCGCCTTCACGGATTCGATCTCCCCCAGTTCATCACCTCGTGAAAGCTCGTCTCCTTCCGAAGCCGAAATTTCAAGGAAGACGATGTCAGAAAGTTGATCCTGGGCGTAGTCCGTGATCCCAACCGTGCCGACACCGTCTTGCACGCGAATCCACTCGTCATTCTTCGTGTACTTCAGTTCCGCCGGAAAGGTCATCGCAGACTCCTTTTGTTGTTCATTCGGTTGCGTCGAATATACATAATAACAAAGACGCACGCCATAAAAGGTGTGCGCCCTCTGTCGATAACCTGAGAGATTCACTGCACGAATGCAGTTTGCCCCTTCGGTGTCTTTCGACTTTCCAGAGGAACGACCGGAGAGGGTCCCTTTACCTGAGAGTTTCACCCGGCGTCTGCACGCTTTCGCCGGGCTTGCCCCTTCGGTGTCCGCCCAAGCGAATCTCTCCCCTATCCGGACTCGTTTTCCGATTCAATTCTACGAATAGCGGTCTAAAAAGTCAAGGAGCACCGCTTTTCACGGCCGACATTAACGCTGGTTACGGATGAACATCCGCAACCGTTATTGGGCAGATGTGTACCTGCTGATTGCATCCCACACTGTTACCCATTTGCCGCGGCCGCTATCGGCCTTCAGATTCCACGCTGTCCTGAGCAAAGATGGATACGTATACCCCAATTACAGGCGACGGATGTACATCCGTCGCCTGCGGCAGCTTACGACGAACGGATCAAGTTGTCTTCGATCGAATTTCACGCATACAATAGAGTATCGAGACAACATTTTCCGAGGATGGCAGATGCGCAGAGAAGTCGTGTTGATCACCGGCGCGAGCGGCGAAGTCGGCCACGATCTGATCACCCGGCTCAGCCAGCGAGGCATCGTCGATATCGTCGCCCTGGACATCAAAGCGTTAGATGATGACCTGCGCAGGCGCTGCCTCGAGTTCATTCAAGGCGACATCCTCGATAAAACCGTCCTGGGACGGATCGTCCTGCGCTATGAAATCCACGCCATTTACCACCTCGCTACCATCCTGTCCACCAGCGCAGAGTACAACCCACAAGGCGCCCATCGTGTGAACGTCGACGGCACGCTGAGACTACTCAATCTGGCCCTCGAGCAGGCCCGTTGGCAGGGTCGATCGATCAAGTTCATCTATCCGAGCTCGATCGCCGCTTATGGCATTCCCGACCTGGAAACAAAAAATTCCGCCGGTAAGATCCAGGAAAATGAATACAGCCAACCGTTCACGATGTACGGCTGCAACAAGCTCTACTGCGAGCACCTGGGACGCTACTATGCCGATCATTACCAGCAATTGGCTGCGGATCGCGAACCCCACAGCGTGGATTTCCGCTGCGTTCGCTTCCCGGGATTGATCAGCGCTGAAACGGTCCCGTCGGGCGGCACGAGCGATTTCGGACCGGAGATGGTTCACCACGCCGCGCAAGGAAAAGCCTATGCATGTTTCGTGCGTGAAGACACGCGCCTGCCGTTCATGGTGATGCCCGACGCGATCAAAGCCTTAACCACAATCGCGAACGCAGAACAAGACGCTCTCTCCCGCCGCGTGTACAACGCCACCAGTTTCAGCATTTCAGCGGGTCAATTTCTGGACCGGGTGAAACGCGCCTTTCCCCGGGCGCAAATCACCTTCGAACCCGACCGGGCCCGGCAGAAGATCGTGGACAGTTGGCCTGCCGATCTCGACGATGCGGCAGCCAGAAAGGATTGGGGCTGGTCGCCGGATTATGACATCGATCAGGCCTTCGACGATTACCTCATTCCGACGATCCGAAACAAGTACCACAAATAAAAAACACCCCGCAGATGGAAAGCCTGCGGGGTGTCCTGATTCGATGATGCCTCATGTGTAATGGCGCGGCACGCGTGCGCTCAGACCACAAACCACTTCGTAGTTGAACGTATTCCAGCGGGACGCAAGCTCCTCGGCCGCGATGCGTTCGGTACCTTGCTCGCCGATCAGAACCACCTCGTCACCGATCTCCGCTTCGGGCAGCTCATCCAGGCGGACCATCAATTGATCCATGCACACCCGCCCGACAACAGGCACCCGCCGGCCGTGAATGAGGACGATATTGCCCTCCTCGCGACGGTATCCATCACCATAACCCACAGGTACGACACCGATGCGCTCGTTTTCTTGCGTGGTATAGATGTGGCCGTAGCTGATGCCGCTGCCCGGTGGATAAACGTAAATGTGGCTCAGGCGTGCGTGCCAGGAAAGCGCCGGATGCATGCCTTCGAGCAGCTCCACCTCAGCGGAAGGCGCCAGGCCGTACAAGGCGATGCCCACTCTCACCATGTCGAAATTCGCGCCCGGCCGGGTGAGCGCCGCTGCGGAATTGGCGGTGTGTGCGATCGGCGGGCGTAATCCGGCTGACTCGATTTCGGCCAACAAGTCGGTGAACTTGCGCAACTGCCATTCCGTCGTGGGCGCGTAGCGTTCATCTGCACGCGCGAAGTGGGTGAAGATCCCCTCCACCTCCACGTTCTCGATTTCGGACAAGCGCTGCAGCATATCATATGCCAGCTCGGGCGGTGCACCCAGACGGCTCATGCCCGTATCCACTTTCAGGTGGATCTTCGCCGGCCGTGGAGCCTCTCGCGCAGCCGCTGCCAGCACGTCCAATTGCTGGGGTTGAAAAAAAGTCAGGGAGATGTTCTGCGCGAACGCTTCGCCGAAACGCTCGTCCGGTGTGTAGCCCAACACCAGGACCGGGATGTCGATTCCCGCCCTACGCAGTTCGAACGCTTCTTCCACCCGGGCCACACCGCAGTACCGCACGCCTGCTTCAACTGCGGTTCGTACCACCTCGGTGAGCCCGTGTCCGTATCCGTTCGCTTTAACCACCGCCATCATCGGAACGCCGGTCCATTGATTGATACATTCGATGTTGCCGATGATTACCTGGCGATCGATTTCCAACCAGTTGGAATACCCATTCATCAACTTCACGCGTGCGAGTATAAGCCCAAGACGAGCGGATGACAATGGTTCACAAGCGTGTATAATCGAAGACCGATGACCGTAGACGCTTGGATCACGATTGGCCTAATCGTCGTCGCCGCCATTCTGCTCATTTCCGGGTGGTTGAGATCCGATCTGGTAGCGATCTTCGTCGCACTCGGACTGCGACTGACCGGCGTGCTTTCCACCGAGCAGGCGCTTTCCGGTTTCAGCCAGACCGCCGTTCTCACCATACTCTCGATTTTCATCATTACTCATGGCCTGGAAATAACCGGAGCGACGGGCTGGGTCGGGCGTCATTTGCTGCGCCTGGCAGGCACATCCGAAAGGCGTCTGCTGACCGTCATCACGCTGACCGCCGCCTTGCTCTCCTTATTCATGAACACCATTGCCGCCGCCGCGATTCTGCTCCCCATGACGATGGGCATCGTCCGCGAATTGAAGCTCCGCCCTTCCCGCTTGCTCATGCCACTCTCCTTCGGCGCACTGCTCGGCGGCACGGCCACACTCTTGACTACTGCAAACATCATCGTCAGTAATACGTTGAACCAGAACGGCTTGAAACCTTACGGACTGCTCGATTTCCTCCCCGTCGGTTTGCCCGTCGTCATCGCCGGCACGTTGTTGATGGTCTGGTTGGCGCCGAAAGTCCTGCCGGCACGGGACATGGCCGGAGAAATCGCACGCATGAAACTGCTGCGCGGCGAATTGGCCCGCATCTACCACCTGCGGGAAGGCACTTCGGAAATTCGAGTGCAGGAAGACTCCCCAATGGCCGGCAAAACGCTGGTCGAAGGTGCTTGGGGTCAGGATCTCGATCTGACCGTGCTGGGAATCTCGCACGACGATCAACTCACGCTCGCACCCGACCCCAACATCGAAATCTACGAGGATGACATCGTCCTGCTCGATGGAACCCCGACCCCCAAGCAAATGAAAGACTACGGGCTGGAATTCACCTTCACTTCAGACCTGGTAAGCGGACTCTCCTCGCAAGAGGTTCCCCTCGTCGAAGTTGTACTCGCTCCGCGTTCCGAATTGGAAAAGAAAACGCTGCGGCAGATCCACTTTCGCGAGCGATTCGGCCTGCAGGTCATCGCGCTGTGGCGCGAGGGGCTGATCATCCAACGCGGGATCGCAGACCTGCCGCTTCGCTTTGGGGACGCAATGCTGCTGCAAGGGCCGAAGTCGAAAGTACGGCTGCTGCGAATGGATTCCAACTTCATGGTCCTGCAAGAGGAACGGGACATACGCCCGGGCAAGCAGGCCGTCTTGGCCAGCATGATCCTCATCGGAAGTCTAGCGCTGGCTGCGGCGCAAGTTCTGCCCATCGCCATCGCCACGCTTCTCGGTGCTGCGCTGATGGTGCTCACACGCTGTATGACGATGGATCAAGCCTACCGGGCCGTCGAATGGCGGGCCATCTTCTTGATCGCCGGCATGCTGCCTTTGAGCACGGCGCTGCAGATCACCGGAGCGGCAAGTGCGGTTGCGAACGATCTTCTTCAATGGGTCGGAACGGGATCGCCGATGATTACCGCGATGCTGCTCCTGATCGGAGCGTCGACTTTGAGTTTGATCTTGAGCGGACAAACGGCCGCGGTGATCATGGCGCCGATTTCCATTGCAGCCGCAACCGCGATGAGCGCCGACCCGCGTGCGCTGTCGATGGCCGTCGCCGTCGGCTGCTCCCTGTCCTTCATCAGCCCTCTCGGACATCCTTCGAGTCTTCTCGTCATGGGTCCCGGCGGCTACACATTCCGCGACTACGTTCGCCTGGGCATCCCGCTCACCATCCTCACGTTCTTCGTCGCCGCTCTCGGCTTGCATTGGTTCTGGGGATTATGAGTGCCTTGAAATTCGAAGTCACTTCCCAGGACGGAAGCGCACGCGCCGGTTTGCTGCACACCCCGCACGGCGCCGTGCAAACGCCTGTTTTCGCACCCGTGGGCACGCAGGCCACCGTGAAAGCGCTCACGCCGCAGCAGTTGGAGGAATTGGGCGCCACGCTCATACTCGCCAACAGCTACCACCTCCACCTTCGTCCGGGAGACAAGTTGATCGCCGATCTGGGCGGTCTGCACCAATTCATGTCCTGGAACCATCCCATCCTGACCGACTCGGGAGGTTTTCAAGTTTTTTCCCTGGCCAAACGCCGCCATGTGGACGCGGACGGCGTGACGTTTCAGAGTCATCTCGACGGCTCAGAACGCCGCTTCACACCGGAGAGCGTGATCGAGATTCAAGAAAACCTGGGCGCGGACATCATCATGACGCTCGATGAATGCCCCCAGCCGTACGACCGGGAGTACAACCAGGCGGCGCTGCAGCGGACTCACGCCTGGGCCGAGCGCAGTCTGGCCGCCAAGTCCCGCAGCGATCAAGCACTCTTCGGCATCGTGCAAGGCGGCGTGTTTCCCGATCTGCGCGAACAGTCCGCCGCTTTCATCGCTTCTCTGGATTTCCCCGGAATCGCCATCGGCGGATTATCGGTGGGCGAAACCCCGGAAGAAATGCACACCATGATCGAGACCGTCAACGCGGTTCTTCCCGAAGACCGCCCGCGCTATCTAATGGGCGTGGGAGCGCCCAACGATCTCGTGGAATGCGTGCTGCGGGGCGTCGACATGTTCGACTGTGTGCTGCCGACGCGCATGGCGCGCAATCACACGGCGCTCACCCATCTCGGCCGCTTGAATCTGCGCAACTCACCCTTCGCCGACGACAGGCGCCCGATCGATGACACTTGTACGTGCTATACGTGCCGGACGTTCAGCCGCGCCTATCTCCGCCATCTTTGTGTGGCCAAAGAGATGCTCGCGGCAACGCTGCTCTCGATTCACAACGTACACAGCCTGACGACGCTCGTCGGCGATTTACGCCAGGCCATCAGCGAAGCGAGGCTTCAAGATTTTGCCGATGAATTTCTTGCCGATTACCGCAAACACCGCCCGCCGGAGATCTGATCCATGAGCCTCATCCAGGCCCTCGTTCTTGGAATCCTGCAGGGCGCCACAGAATTCTTACCCATATCATCCTCGGCGCATCTCGTTCTCGTGCCGTGGCTTTTGAAGTGGGAATTCGATCCCAATGCGGCGTTCATCTTCAACATCCTCGTGCAGTGGGGCACGCTGCTCGCCGTCGTCTTCTACTTTCGGCACGATCTGCTGGAGATGGTCGGCGCAACCTGGCGCGGCGTACGCTCCCGAAAACCTTTTCAGGACCCCGAGGCGAGACTCGCCTGGCTGGTCCTGGCGGCAAGCATCCCGGCAACCATCGTCGGTGTGGCGCTCAAGACCCAAGTGTCCCAGACCTTTGAAAACCCTCGAACGGTTTCCGTGTTACTGCTCGCGACTGCGGCCATGTTGTTTCTCGGCGAACGCATCGGGAAGTTCGAGCGAACGCTCGAATCGCTCTCCACGCGAGATGCCTTGTGGATCGGACTTGCCCAGGCGCTCGCATTGTTCCCCGGAATCTCCCGCTCCGGCGCGACGATCGCAGCGGGGCTGGTGCGCCGTTTCCAGCGCCCGCATGCCGCCCGCTTCTCGTTCTTGATCGCCATTCCCGTGATGATCGGCGCCGGTTTGGTCGCCTTGTTCGATCTCGCCCAGATTCCGGACGGAAACAGCCAGATTTCCGCGCTCGTGGTCGGTTTCCTGGCCGCCGTCGTCGTCGGCTATTTCGCCATCCGCTGGTTGATGAAATTTCTGGCCCGTAAATCTCTCTCTACGTTCGGCGTGTACTGCGCCATCGTGGGCGGATTGGGATTGCTGTTGAGCGCAATCCGTGGCTAAGCAGATCGGTTTCGTTCTGGTTTGTGTAACCTTGTGCGCATGCAGCGCGCCCAGCGCCACCCCTGCGCCTACGACGATTGCAAGCATCGCCACAACGCCGGCGCTCGAGGCGCTGGTTCAAACGTGGATTGCGGAGATACCCTCCCCCGGCATCGCCCGCTTCGATTTGCGCACGCTCGCCCCGCTGGAAGTGCCTCAGGCCATAGAGGAGGACACAGTCCAGCTTGCCATCGTCGGCGGCGCGCCGCCGGATGACGCCTTCGTTACGCCGCTCTTCGAGGAAGGAATCGCCGTCGTCGTCCACACGCAAAACACCATCCGCTCGCTTTCGATCGAGGAACTCGAAGGTCTCTTCAGCGGAAGAATCGCCAATTGGTCCGAATTGGCCGGTGAAGACCTGGCCGTCCAGCCCGTCATCCCGCTTTCGGCGGATGAAACCCGGACGCATTTCGAGCAGCTCGTCATGGAGAACGAAGTGGCCTCGTTGAAAGCGCTGCTCGCCCCGACCCCGGCAGCGATGATTCAACTCGTTTCGGAGCACCCGGGTTCGATCGGGTATCTGCTATTTTCATCGCTAAGGGACGAGGTGCGTGCGCTGCAGGTGGACAACCGGACGCCGAACAGTGCGAACGTGCGCAGCGGACGCTATCCGCTGATCCTGCCGGTGATCGCCTACGCTTCCGAAGAACCGCAAGGCGCACTGCGGGATTGGATCCTCGCCATCCAGGCGCCCGTAGAAACTACAACGCCCTGACGTCTCGTTCGAGAATACTTTTATATTGAAGTGGAATCGTCGCCACGAGCGCCAACATGCGCTATCGATGACTTGTCCGTTTGCTGGAGTCTTACAGCGGGATCGCGCCCGTGACGAATGGATTCGCCGCTCGCTCCGCGCCGACCGTGGTTGCCGGGCCGTGGCCGCTGTACAAACGCACCGCGTCCGGCAGGGTGAGAATTTCCCTGCAGATGCTCTCCATCAACGTTTGCCCGTTGCCACCAGGCAGATCGAAACGACCGACGCTGCCCTGGAATATCAAATCCCCACAGAAGACGACCCCATCTTCCCGGTCCAGGAAGATCACATGCCCCTGGCTATGACCGGGCGTGTGCCGCACCTCGAAGGTCCGCTTTCCGAGTTGTAAGCGCATACCGTTTTCTAGTGCAATGCTGGGTTCAGGGCCAGGATCGAATTCTTGAAAACCGAACAGTGCCGCGCCGCCCTGCACGCGCCACAGCGGCATGTCGGCAGGATGCAGCGCTACCGGCAGCGGTTCCGGCGAAGCATTCGCCACCGCCGCCGCACCACCGAAGTGATCGAAATGAGCATGGGTGAGCCAGATCGCTTCCAGCGGCCAACCCCGCCGCCCGGCTTCGGCGACGATGACCTCCCCTTCCGATGCCGGGTCGACGACCATCGCGCGGCCGGTTTCCGTATCCGCGACGAGATAGGAATTCGTCGAAACCGGCCCCAGCACGAAAGTAACGATCGCCAGCGATCCGAACTGCTCTGCGTTCGAAAACATGAAAACCCTCACTCGTCTCTTTGCTCGGCAGACTTCTGATTGAACTGACAGATGTAGAGAAGTATAGCCAGAAAAACGAAGGCCTTCAATCCTGGAAAGACGGCGAAAGAAAAGAGCCAGCCTTCAGGTACCGGCTGGCTCGCTGTTATTCAATGCGAATTCCTTATGGCTCATTGAACGTGGCGAAGTCGAACATAACTACACTTGAATTGAAGTTCGTTATTTTAATCCAGCCGAAATTCCCATCGCTGGTCTGGTAGCAGTAGTAGCGCTTGTGCAACTCGAAGGTCGACGCGCTCAACGACAAAGCCAGGCATTGATCGCGCGTCGGTGCTTCAGAACCGAAAAGCTTGAAACCGACTCCGTGCAGTGGATCGATTTCGTACTCGTGGGTAAAGAGGAAGAACGAATGCTCGTACTTGAAGTCCGCCTGGGGTGATGCGCAGCCGACTTGTTCTCCTGCATCGAGATCATAGCAGCCGTTATCGTTGAGAGATTCATCCGTCCCGCTGGCCTTGAAGAGCAGATACGCTTCGAACACGGGAACCAGGGGTTCGAAGACGATGCCTTCATCCTCGGAGGGCACCACGATCTTGACCCAGAAGGCCACGCTGCCGTCGGTTCCGATCCCGAAGAGCACGCCGTCGCTGCTGCGCAGTTTCCAGAAACCCTGATAGGTGCCCGCGTCCGTCGGCGCCGTCATGCCGGAGGAAATGTCCACCGTGCTTCCCGGCGGAACGGATCCCGGCAGAGCCGCCTCGGCCGAACCGTCCATGCGATCGCCGTGACTGAACACGATTGCGTAGGACGAAGTCCAGGTGCAGGTGCCGTCGTTCCGCAGCCGCCAGGTTTTCGTGAAAGATGAATCCGCCTCCACTTCCGTGTCGTCCGGATAGGTCACGTCGCTGATGAAGCTGGCGAAGTTGGTGCATCCCGCCGGTTCCGGCGTGTCGGTCGGCGGTTCTGTGGTGGGCGTTGGTTCCGCTGTGTCCAGCGGAACGGGAGGTTCTTCTGTGGGAGTTGGCAGTGTTTCAGATTCCGAGCCCCCTGAATCTACCGTCTCTTCACCAGTGTCCGCCGTTGGAACCGCGGTGTCGATACTGATGGTGAAGGGAAAATTGCAGGCCGAAAGCAGGAAGGCAGCGATAAGCAATAAGCTCAACTGCAGTGGAAAATGGGTTTGTTTCATCGTCCTCTCCTCAATCCGCGTTAACGGTGTCCTTTCACCTCTCACAACGCTTCTGCCCGATCATTTGTGACACGCCCTACGTCGCGACCGACAAAAGTGGATTGAGATAGGTTACACACTCACTCGGAAGATATCGTAGGTTCGATGATCGACCAGGACTGCCCACCGTCCTCCGTTTTCACCAGGGCGATCTCTGTATCGCTGCTGGCCACGGCCCAACCAAGCTGCTCGCTTATAAATGAGAATTGGCCGTCCCAACTCACACTCTTGACTTTGGTCCAGGTCTCGCCGGCATCCAGCGTGCGGTAGATGTCGTGGGACAGCGCGTAGGCGATGTCCGCGTCGACGAACAACAACGTCCCGCCGGGATAGCGGTGCGTCTGCCACGTTTCGCCCCCGTCTTCCGAGACGTATACGTAATGATCCTCGATCCTTTCATCATCTTCCCAACGCAGGCACGACATTGCAAGTGCGCCGCGGGAGGAAGAGAAGAGAGTCGGGGAGTGAGATTCGCAGCCCGCACTGGAAAACAGGTCCGGCTGTTCGGCGGGCGCCGGCAATGCGATCTCGTTCCAGTTGGCTCCGCCATCCTGAGTCACCACGACTTCCGCTCCTTCGATGGGACAATTGGCGATGGTCACCCAGCCCGTCGATTCGAACGCAAAACTCATCCCGGATTTTTGGCAGCTTTGCAGATCGACGCTGTCATACGGATCGATCCGGCGTTCCCAATGAACTCCGCCATCGCTCGTGGCGAAAAGGTAAATCGGGTACCTGTGCATGCCCACACCGCCCACGCGGGCCATGATCCAACCGTACTGTGGGCTCGAGAAATCAAGATACGGTGGATTGAAACTCGACCCAACGAAATCCACTGTGATAGGACCGCTCCACTGCCAGGTCTGACCTGCGTCAAACGTGTGCCAGATCCCCAATTCAGTAGATCCTATTTCGGATTCGCGAGGTACGGAATGATAGACCACCCAGCCGGTTTCTCCAT
>DAOUEE010000103.1:0-32288 GCA_034430695.1 Anaerolineales bacterium
TCCAGCATACGATCTTCGTCTACCACGACGTTGTGGGTCAGCGGAATCGGTCTGCTTTCGTTGAACAATTCCTCTAATCGATCCACTAGGTGTAGGATGTCCATACATTCCTCCGGTCCGGATTGCGGGATGATGCGGACCGCATGCTTGAAGTTGCAAGGTTCAGGCCGAAGCGTACACCGAAGTTGCGTTCCGGTCAACCGGCCTCAATCGAGCAGAGAAGTATCCGGAACCCTCTTCGGACCGTCATCTCCGAGTTCTTTGAAGCGGAGGTCGAGTGCTTTGGCGACGTGATCCGGAACGAGGCTGCTGATGTCGCCTCCGAACGAAGCGATTTCCTTTACGGTGCTTCCCGTGAGGAAGCTGTGTTCCTCGCTCGTGATCAGTGCGACGACGTCGATGTCGGGCTCGAGACGATGATTTGCCAACGCCATGCGAAATTCGTGTTCGAAATCCGAAAAGACCCTCAAACCACGAACGATGACTTGTGCGCCGACTTCCTTGCAGAAGTTAACCGTCAAGCCGCTGAAAATGGTCGCACTGATGCGTTTATCGTCCTCGAATTCTTTTCGAACGAGCGCCAGGCGTTGCTCGGGCGTAAACAAGAGTACTTTGTTGGGTTTATCGTACACGGCGATGATCATCTCGTCGAACAAGCGGCTTGCACGTCGGGCGATGTCGATGTGTCCGTAATGAATCGGATCAAACGTGCCAGGAAAGACGGCTCGAACCATTAACTCATTTCTCCCTTCTCAAGTCCCCAAAAACGCTGCATTTCAGCGGCGATCCGAGAATGCTCGGGTTGTGATAACGTCGGATCGGCGGCGAAAACGGCCTGCGCCTCTCTGCGAGCTTTTTCGATCAACTTGACATCCGTGATCTGTGCGGTGTGTAAATCCGTGAAACCGGATTGACGGGTTCCCAGGAATTCACCAGGACCGCGTTGGTCGAGATCGTATTCCGCGAGTTTGAAACCATCCGTCGTGGATTCCATGGCCGCCAGTCTTTCGTTATCCGCAGCATCATCGCTGTCCGGAATGAGCAGGCAGTATGACGGTTGGTCCCCTCGACCGACGCGCCCACGGAATTGGTGCAGCTGTGCCAGGCCAAATCGATTGGCGCCCTCGATCAGCATGACCGTAGCGTTGGGGATGTCGATTCCAACCTCGACTACGGAAGTAGAGACGAGAATGTCGATTTTTCCATCCCGAAATTGGGACATGATTTCATCTTTTTCGTCCGGCCGCATGCGGCCGTGCAGTAATCCTACTCGGAACTGTGGGAAGATCTCGTTGCTCAAACTCTCGTACTCTTTAACGGCGGCCTTCGCTTCAATCTTTTCCGAATCTTCCACAAGAGGAAAGATGATGAACGCTTGATGCCCTTGCTCGACTTGTTTGCTGATGAAGTGATGCGCCCGGGTACGCTCTTGCGGCCGGAAAACCTTTGTCTCGACCGGCATACGACCTTTGGGCATTTCATCGATTACCGTCAGGTCGAGATCGCCGTAGACGGTCAGGGCGAGCGACCTCGGGATGGGTGTTGCGGTCATGACCAACAGGTTCGGGTTGTCGCCTTTGTCACGTAAAATGGCCCGCTGCTCGACACCGAAGCGGTGCTGCTCGTCGATCACGGCGAGACTCAGGTTCGAAAATTTAATCGGACCTTCCAATAACGCGTGAGTCCCAACGATGACCTGGATGACGCCGCTTTCGAGGTTCTTGCGTATTTCTTCTTTGTCGGCTTCCGAAGTGGCGCCGAGGAGTATCGCGATTCGATCTTCGGGAATCCCGGCAGCGGAAGGTAGAATCTCTCGCAGGGTTTGGTAATGTTGCTCTGCGAGGATGCTTGTCGGCGCCAGGATTGCGGACTGCGTATCGCACTTGGCCGCGATCCCTACAGCTGCTGCAGCTACGATCGTCTTTCCTGATCCCACATCACCTTGCAGCAACCGATTCATGGGATGGGCCGCCTCGAGATCGGATCGGATTTCCTTCAGAGCCCGCATTTGTGATGGCGTCAACTCGTACGGCAGCGAGGACTGGAAGCGCTCGATCCATTCTGATTCCACACGCAGGGGAGGACAACTGAGGCGTTCCCAGGCTTGTTTTTGACGCAGGACGCCGAGTTGCAGCATGAACATCTCATCGAAAGCGATGCGGTGCTGCGCCTGGTGCAGGTGATCCCAATCGTCCGGGAAGTGAATTTGCTGCAGCGCTTGACTCAATGGGATCAGGTCGGCCGACTCGCGTATCGATGCGGGAAGCGGATCGGGGATCCTTGGCGCCAGACGGGTAACGACGGAATGGATGACCCGGCGCAGCCACTTGCTGGAGACGCCTGCCGTTAGCGGGTAAATCGGCACGATGCGGTTGGTGTGGAGCTGTTTTCGCTCCAGCAGTTCCCATTCCGGGCTGTTCATGGTCAGGTGACCCAGGTATTGATCGATCTTGCCGGATAATACGATCGGTCGGTCCGGCTTCAGGCGGTCGGCAATCCAGGGTTGGTTGAACCAAGTCACTCGCAGCGAGCCGGTGCCGTCACTTATGACGGCATCGACGAGTTTCATCTTTCCGCTGCGCACCGTTCGTGTGTTAACCTCTTCGACCGTGCCGATCACGGTTACTTCGTCTCCATAAAAAAGCTGGTTGATGGTTTTCAGTTTGGAGTAATCATCGTAGCGCCGGGGCAGATGCCAGAGCAAATCACCCAGCGTGGCCAGGTTCAGTTTCTTCAACGTTTTTGCGGATTTCGGACCGATGCCAGCGATGCTGGTCAACGGGGCGTTGAGTGCAGCCGGAGGACCTTGTGGCCCGGCATTGCGATCGTCTTTGGGCTTTTCTTCGGCTTCGACGGTTTTCGTGCTCGTCGAACTTGCTGAGGGCATCGAGCTTTGCTTTTCCGAATCAACCTGGCTCACGTCCGCTGATGTCGTTGCGGAGTGTTGTTCGGCGTCCGTTTCCTGCTGGACTTCGGCCACCGTTTCTGTAACTTCTTTCGTTCCAGGGGATGACAAATCGGGAAGCGGCAGATCGGGAAACTCGGATTGCAAGCGGCGCACGAGCCCTTCGAGCGCTTCTTTTCGCGAGGCGATCGACAACGTGGGATAATCCCGGAGTCTGGCGACTACGGCTTCGATCACGTTATCCGGCACCCCTGTCGAGCGCGCTTCGACTTGCCAAGGTTCGAGCATGCGCTGCAGGCCGCCGACGACGGCACGATTATCGAAATTGCGATCTATTTCCAGACTTAAATACTTGGCGACTTTTTCTAATGCTGGGTTCATTGGATTAATAATAAAGGCGATGCTGGAAATTTGCCAGAGACTAAATACAAAGTCCGGCGATGCCCAGGGCAGCAGGACCGACGTAGACACCCAACAAAGTCGTCGCGTCGACGATCATGGGCGGCGTCGCGGATATTTCCGCCAGCGATTCGGCCAGCGTCCCGGCTTCTTTTTCGGCCGCAGTATGCAGGATGGCCAGGCGTTGGAGAGAGTTCCACGATCTTGCCAGAGCCGATAATTCTTCGACGGCTTTGTTTCGCGTGCGGACGAGCGCTTTGCGTACGACCTCGCCATTCTCGACTCCGACAAGTAAACGAATACGGAGCATCTTCCCCAGATTCGCGGTCGCCCAATTCACGCGGCCGCTCCGCAGCAGATAATCTTGCGTGTCCAACATGGCGATCAGATGAATCTTGCTGCGAGTTTCGTCCATCTTTTGGAGTATGGTGGACAGCGGAACGCCTTCGGAAACCGCCTGGGCTGCCTCGATCACTTGAAATCCCAATCCCAAGGAGACCTGTTGACTGTCGTAGATGTGGACTCGACCATCGAAGTTCTGCGCAGCTTGATTGACGACGTTGATCATCCCGCTCAATTTCGCTGAAAGGTGAATCGAGAGTACTTGATCATACCCGGAGGAAAGCCGTTTCTCATACACCTCTTCGTAGGCGAGAGGAGACGGGGCGGCAGTCGTGGGAGGCGGCTTGAACTGGGGTAAGCGTAGATAAAAATCGTTCCGGGCGATGTCGATACCATCCCGATACGTTTTACCTTCTATGGTGAGCAGTGCAGGAACAACGTCGATGTCCAGCGTCTTCGCAGTCTGCTTAGGGATGTCGGAAGTGCTGTCGGTTACGACAGCGATTTGTTGGCCCCGGGCGTTCATGGTGGTCAATCTGCGGCCTCTAAGATAACGATACCGAGACCGTCCAGTCCGAGATACGCCGTGAGACAGGCGCCATACGAAGTCGTAGAGATGGAAACATCCGGATATACAGGCCTCAGCCGTTCGATGATCGAGAGGCTTTCTTGCGTCGTATGGGAACTTTCTTGGAGAATCGCCAGATGCTCGATGGTCGAGAACTCGAGTACGAACTCGATCAGTTTTTCGATTGCACGTGTGCGGGAACGGACTTTCTCCATCGGGATCATCTTCCCATCCTCGAGCGTGAGGAATGGGATGATCCCCAACATGTTTCCCAAGATCGCCTGGGATCGGCTGATGTATTGGTTTTCTTCCAGATAGAGCAGATCGTGCATGAAGAAGACCATGTACAGTCGGGGGATGATATTTCTCGTGAGCCGGATGAGGGATTCGAAATCGGCTCCATGGCTGGCGGCCTTAACCACCGCCTGGATGAGCAGACCCAATCCATAGGACACGGATTGGGAATCAATGACCTGGATTTTTGTTTTCCCCAAAAAGCGCCGGCTGGCGGCTTCCGCGTTGGCTACGGCATTGCAGAGACCCGCAGAGGTATGGATGGAAAGAATGTGGTCACTCTCGGATTGCAGACGGGCGTAGATCGATGCAATCTGGTCGACCGAAAACGGTTCGATCTTCGGGACACTCTGGCACTCTTCGATGACCGAGTGATAGTTGCTCATATCTACATCGGCCCGGTCCTCGATCGTCTTGCCCCCACAATGAATCTGCATCGGCGCGAAAGATACCGGGTATTGATGGACGATACTTTGGGCGGGAAAACGTGCGGAGCTATCGGTTACGATGCTGATGCGGGCCATGTTTATTCGATGGACATGATGATTTGATAATGGGGTTGGCGGCCTTCGACGACTTCGATCTCTTGATCCGAATAGATCTGGCGTATATCATCGGCGATCTCGTTTGCATGTCTTGCATTGAGGTCCGCACCGTAGTAGAAGGTTATCAATTCCATCTCTCCTGCTTTGGCAAGGGCAAGCACATCCTTGGCAACCTGCTCGATATCATCGCCCGATACGGCGAGGCGGCCATTGAGAAGAGCGATGATCTGGCCTTCTTGGACCTGGACGCCGTCGATCTCGACGGAACGCGTCGCTGTAGTGATCTCGATACATTGGACGTCATCGAGCGCGGCCGTCATCGCCTCGACGGTCTGGTTGAAGTCACCCTCCTTGTTGAATGCGAACAATGCAGAGATTCCTTGCGGCACGGATACGCTGGGTATGACAGCAACCTGCTTGACGGTCAGACCGATTACTTGTTTGGCAGCCAGGACGACGTTCTTGTTGTTGGGAAGAATGATGACTTTGTCGGTGGGGAGATTCTCGAAGGCGTTGAGAATTTCCTGTGTGCTGGGATTCATGGTTTGGCCGCCTTCGACGATCGAAGAGACGCCGAGGCTGGCGAAAACGCGGGCGATACCAATACCCGGCGCAACGGCGACTGTCGCGATGTCGCCGGCTTGAATCGTCTCGAGTTGAATGCCGTCCAGGGCTTGTTTCGAAGATTGCTCTGCCATCTGAGCCATTAGATTCTCGATGGCAACGTTGGTGATCGTTCCCAGGGTCTTCACGTATTCGATCGGCTCGTATTCCGTCTTGTCCGGAACGTGGATGTGCATGCGCATGATGCCGTCGCCTTCACCGACTTGGATCGAAGTTCCCAGCGTTTCGAGGTGATTGTAAAAATCCTGAATATCGAGTGCGGGCTCCGGGTGGAAGTCGATCACCACTTCCCAATCCTGTCCCGGCTCGATCGCTTCGGAGGCGTTGTCCAGATTGAGAGCACTCAAGGGCTGCACGCCGATTACGGGTTGATCCAGTGGCAGGGAATATACCGCCCGCAGCATGCCCTCCAGAATGAGGAACAGGCCCATGCCGCCGCTGTCGACCACGCCGGCTTCTTTCAGCACAGGAAGCAGTTCGGGGGTTCTCTGGACCGATTCGTCGGCAGCGACGACGATTCGTTCCAGCAGCTCGTACGCGGAATGCGTACCGTTCTTCACGGCTTTCTCCGCCTCATCTGCGATGTCTTTCGTGACCGTGAGGATGGTGCCTTCCACCGGACGCACGACTCCTTTGTAAGCGGTTTCCCGCGCTTCGGAGAGCGCTGCAGCCATACTCTCGACATCCATCATCTCCAGGTCGTCAAGCATCCGCGAAAATCCACGCCAGATCTGCGAAAGAATGACGCCGGAATTTCCGCGTGCGCCCATCAAAGCGCCATGTGCAATCGAGTGGGCCACCTGGCCGATCGAACGGTTGGTTTCCTTGGATGTCTCGTCCATGGCGGATTGCATAGTCAGGACCATGTTGGTGCCCGTATCTCCATCGGGTACGGGGAATACGTTGAGAGAGTTAACCAGCTGTTGATTGGTACGCAGCCAGGCCAATCCGGCGGCCGTGAGCCGGCGCAGCATGTTGCCATCAACGGTTGTATAGCGTCCGATCAGGCGTTGGCGGGTCGATTCGTCAATCTGCGGGATCACATCACTCATCGTCTACCTGTCCTCGGTCGATCAGTCCGTGTCGCTGACGCGCAGGTCCTGCACGTGAACGTTAACCGCAGAAACCGGCATTCCAATCGCCCGCTCGACCTGAAAGCGCACGGCATTCGCGACGCTTCCAGCGACGGAGGAGATGCGTGTCCCATATTCGACAATCACATAGAGATCGATCGACATGTGGTCTTCGTAGGCGTTTACATCGACACCGTGCCGAGGATCACGTGCGATCACGTTGGCGATGCCGTCCACGAAGTTCTTGGAGGCCATGCCGACCACGCCGTAGGATTGTAGAGCAGCTTGCGATGCAATTGTGGCGATTGCCTTTGGGGCGATGGTGATTCGTCCCAAATAAGTTGTTTCACCGGTCATTTATCTTTGCCTCCGAGGTGGCAGCAATCAATTGATACATCCATTATCATGTGGTAAGATTTGTGCCGCTGGAGTGGATTGTCAACTCCTTTAGAAAGGGTATCCGATGGCCAAGTGTGAAAATTGCGGCAAAACGACGACATTCGGACACAACCGTAGCTTCTCCATGAAGGCTACGAAACGCACCTTTCGACCGAACCTTCAAAAGATCCGCGTGGTTGAGAATGGTCGTTTGGTGCAGAAGACGCTGTGCGCGAAATGTATAAAACGCCTCGCTCGCGTCTGATCTCGATAGACATCATTACTACTGATTTAAACCCTTTTATGGACCGCCGCCTCGGCGGTCTTCTCCATTAATTTAACCCGAAATTCACCGATTGGCTTCGATTTCTTCCGTTCACTCGAGAGCGTCGTCAACATTGACGCAGATACGGAATTCTGCAGTGTATATGGATCTCTTTTCATCCTACTGAAATGGCTGTGTAGATTTGCGTTTGGGTCCATTAAAACGCAAACGGGTCGGTCAGGAAGCATAACCCGTACATGTGTACGCAATCATACCTTCTCGAACACCGCTTGACAAGTTGAATCATTGAGTGTCCGGACCCCAGGCAAAGGGTATTCGGGATTCGGGCAGCGCAGGGCAGCGAAAACCACTTATGTCAATAATTTACGTGGCGACGGATTTCTGTCCGTCGCCAGTTGACCACAGCCAGCCCGTATGTTGATCCCGCGGCGCAGACGCATCGTCGCGGAGATTCCGCGGCGAGTAAGCTTTTCCAGAAATATAGCGGCGTCTTTCTTCGTCGTTGCGTCACCGTCGAATTCCTGCGTGGGGTTGAGGGGAATGAGATTAACGTGGCAATTGAAGTCGCTTATAAGCCCTGCGAGGGCATCCGCCTGATCGAGACCGTCGTTGACGCCCCGAATCAACGCCCATTCAAAGGTGATCCGCCGGCCGGAACGACGCACGTATTGCCTGCAAGCGGGAACGAGAGCCTCTAGTGGGTAGCGTCTATTCACCGGGAGTAGCTGGTCCCGTAATGTGTTTGTGGCTGCATGCAAGGACACGGCAAGATTGAAGCGCCATCCTTCCCGGGTGAAGCGTTCGATCCCCGGAACCAAGCCCACGGTCGAGATCGTGAACCGCCTGGCACCGAGATTGAAGCCCTCCGGATGGTTGAGGCGAACGAGTGCGTCGAGCACGGCGTCGTAGTTGTGGAAGGGTTCTCCCATGCCCATCACAACGACATTGGTGATCTGTTTCTCCTGCTCGGCGAGCTGTCCGGCAAAACGGATGACCTGTTCGACGATCTCTCCGCTGCTCAGATTTCTGCCGTATCCCATTTGCCCGGTTGCGCAAAACGAGCAGCCCATGGCGCAGCCAACTTGTGAAGAGATGCAGACCGTGTTCCGATTTGCATAACGCATGAGAACGGCTTCCACCTGGAGCCCATCGGCAAGTGTAAACAGTGTCTTTTCCGTGCTGCCGTCCTCAGAGTGTTGGATCGCCGCTTCGGTCAAATTCTTGAAGGAAATCCGGCTTTTAATTTGGTCCCTCAAACCGATGGGCATGTCCGTCATACTGTCAGGGTCCGGGACCAGGCGCTGGTAAACGCCATGCCAGATCTGCCGGGCGCGGTAGGCTGGTTCCCCCCAGCGTTCGAGTTGCAGCGTGAGTTGCTCCAGGGAGAGATCGAAGATCGACGCTTTAGAACTCATGCAGCCACTGCAGCCAACTCTGCGCTGAGCGCTTTGAGGTCTTCGAAAACCCAGTCCGGCCGGATCGAGGCGTTTTCAAGATCGTGACGGTCGGTCACACCCGTGAGCAGAAGCGCCGTAGCCAGACCCGCGTTCTTGCCTCCCAATATATCCGTGTCGAGTCTGTCGCCGAGAACGAGCGTCTCATCCGGCTGTGTGTCCAACTTGTGCAGCGCAAGCTCGAAAAGGGGGATTTCGGGTTTTCCGATAATGAGGGGCTTAATGCCCGTCGCGGCTTGAAGCGCAGCTAGCAGGGCGCCGTTTCCGATCGCGATCCCGCGTTCTGTAGGAATACTCGGGTCGGGATTCGTGCCGATAAACATGGCGCCGTCCCCGAGAGCATAGGCCGCTTCGGACAGCTTACGCCAGGAAACCTCCCGATCCAGTCCGACGACGACGGCACTGGCCCCGTTCGCTTCTGTGCAGATTTCGAAGCCGGCGGATTCGAGTGCCTGTCTCAAGGCGGGTTCGCCCACCATGAATACTTTTCCATCAAGGTTACCGTGATGGCGCAGGTAATCCGCAGCCGCCATCGCAGATGTGATCACATGACTCGGGGGAATCTGCACGCCCGCAGCGCCGAGCCGACCTGCGAGTAATTCTGGTGTCGTGGTTGCGTTGTTCGTTGCCACGATAAAGTCAAGCTTGCGGGTGTCCAGCACGGAGAAGAATTCGGAGAGTCCGGGCAGGGGTGTAGCGCCACGTACCAGGACGCCGTCCATGTCGATGATCAAAGCGCGGATTTGATCCAGTGTCTTCACTTGCATCCTTTCATTATTTCGTCGTTGTCAGCGAACACGAACGGGATATTCGCTTCCCGAAACATTATAATGGCTTCCTTATTTTCATGGGGCAAGCAGGAGCTACCAGGCGCCGCAGATCGAAATTCACCGTTAAGCACCATGCGACTCTTCGGTATGGGATCTTTAGTGGGAGTTATGAATTGAACTTCTGTACGAGATAATCGAAGACCGGCTTGTCGATTCGGCCTGCTTTTAGATCCGTGCGGTCTTCGAAATTTTCGTTGCCGATGAAACGCTGCAGGGCTTTTTGAGTCTGCTCGTCGAGTTCTCCGTGGATTGGACCCGTGTAATATGCCAGCTGCTGCATGATCTTTTGCAGCGTCTTCGCCACGTCGCCTTCGATTTGGAGTTCATCTTCTTTCGAACTTTTACCAAAATACAGCCGATGCAGGTTCAAGAGCGCCGCCAGTTGTGGAATTGGGTCGATGTGGTCGTCCACACGGTAATCGATCCAGCGATCGTTCATGCCGCCGTAGCCGGCATCGGGTTTGACGATAAACAGCGCAGCGCTCTGCCGACCCCGCCGGTCGCCGCCGGCTCGATCTCCGGCGAGCAGCGCGTCGAGCAGGCGTTCGGGGAAATCGCCCTCGAATTCCCGATACGCCCGGATCATCGCATCCACGGTTTCCGGGCCGCTAAGGATGTTCCCCTGGACGGCGTAATGCTCGCCTGTGCGTCCGCCGGCCCAGTCATGGCAGTCGCCTCCGGTAAACGTGGCCGCTTCGCCTTGCGCATCAACCAGTCCAACCTGACGCAGTTCGCGTTCCTCGTCGTCTCCCAGCAGCCGCTCGAGGGTTTCGCTTGCAGATAAACCTTCTTCCATAAAGGACAACCCTCGAGGTCCATAGGTCGTATTGGCATACGACTGCGTCGCCACGGCGCCTGCATTGGCCCTGGCCCAGGGTACGACGGCGCCTACGGCGGGGAATTTCGAAGCCACGGCGATTCCCCAGGCAGACTCTTTGGGATCAAACGCCACAATGGAAAACGTCGATAGTCCGAGCAAGTTATTTTTCCCGGCTTTGTGAAGATCTAGGCGGCGTCAGGCAGAGTCTCATCGAGATAGGCAAGGTCTTTCCCTTTCGCGTCCTGCAGCTGGGGTTTGCTGTCGCCGCGGATTGCGTCGGCATTCACGTTGACCCTGCGTATTTCGGGCCGAGAGGGGATTTCGTACATCACGTCGAGCAGCGCGCCTTCAATCGTGGAGCGCAGACCGCGGGCACCCGTCTCGTGTTCCATGGCCAATTGGGCTGCGGCTTCCAAGGCCTCCTCATTGAATTGGAGTTCGACGTTATCCATTTCGAAGAGGCGCTGGTATTGGCGTACGAGCGCATTCTTCGGTTCGGTGAGGATCGCGCGCAGCGCGTGGATGTCGAGCGGATCGATGCTGATCGTCACCGGAAGACGGCCGACGAGCTCCGGGATCATTCCGTAGCGCATGAGATCGTCTGGGGTGATGTACCGCAGCAGTTGGCTTTCGTGCGCCTCGACCGTTTTTTTGTCTGTTACCGTACCCGAGAATCCCAAACGGCCGCGCCGTCCAAGACGTTCGGCGACGATTTGCGCCAGACCGTCGAACGTTCCCCCGCAGATGAAGAGGACATCCATGGTGTTGACCTGGATGAATTCCTGCTGTGGATGTTTTCTTCCACCCTGGGGAGGTACGTTTACGGCGGCCCCTTCGATGATTTTCAACAACGCTTGCTGTACGCCCTCTCCAGAAACGTCGCGGGTGATGCTGGGATTGTCGCCGGTCTTGCGTGCCGTTTTGTCGATCTCGTCGATGTACACGATGCCGTGTTCGGCGCGAGGGACGTTGAATTCCGCGGCCTGGAGAAGGCGCAGGAGGATGTTTTCGACGTCCTCCCCAACATATCCTGCCTCCGTAAGCGCCGTTGCATCCGCGATACAGAAGGGAACGTCGAGGCTCTTTGCGAGTGTTTGGGCCAACAGCGTCTTCCCACAGCCCGTGGGGCCGACGAGGAGAATGTTGGCTTTTTCTAATTCCACGTCGGTACGGCCGCGGTGGGCGATACGTTTGTAGTGGTTGTATACGGCAACCGAAAGGACGCGTTTCGCGCCATCCTGGCTTACGACGTACTCATCCAGTTTTCCGTAGATCTCTCGAGGGGAAAGTGGGGGCTTTGCCGAAACCGCCGCAGCGTTGGATAGGCTGGGTCTCTCATCCTGCAGAATGTCGCGGCAGAGATCGACACATTCGTTACAAATGAAGACGCCCTCAGGACCCGCGATCAGTCGTTTTACTTCCGCTTCAACCCGACTGCAGAAGGAACACTCACGGATTTCGGATTCTGAAGAGCGTCTTCGGGTCATCGTCTTCTATTTACTTTCCTTTTTCCCTTTTTCGTCCGATTCTTTTTCATCGGAAGGGTAAAGCACGTGATCGATGATGCCGTAGTTCTTGGCAGCTTCCCCGTCCATGTAGAAATCGCGTTCGGTGTCGGATTCGATCAAATCCAAGGACTGTCCGGTGTGCTTTGCGAGTATAGTATTCAATTTTTCCCGCAGGCGCAAGATTTCCTTGGCTTGAATCTCGATGTCGGTTGCTTGACCCTGCACGCCGCCCAACGGCTGATGCAGATGGATCGTGGCGTGGGGTAAAGCGTAGCGCATGCCTTTGGTGCCGGCGGTCAGGAGCACGGTGCCGAACGAGGCCGTGACGCCGACGGCGACGGTCGATATCGGTGCGCGTACTTGCTGCATCGTGTCGTAGATTGCCAGGCCGGCATAGATCCCGCCTCCTGGCGAATTGATGTACATGTAAATTTGCCGCTCGGGGTCTTCCCGATCGAGATACAGCAATTGGGCGATGATCAGATTGGATATCTGATCGTTGATCGGTGTTCCCAGGAAGATGATTCGTTCTCTCAGGAGCAGCGAATAGATATCGTACGCTCGTTCCCCGCGGCCGGTAGGTTCGATTACCATGGGAACGGCTGATCTCGGTTCAATAATTGTCATCGTTTCTACCCTCACTCTTTTTCAGACGTCTCTTCCGTTTCGGATGGTTTTTCCTCGGATTCCGTTTCTTCTTTTGATTCTATCTTATCGCCTTCGCCTTTCGCGATCGCGATTATCCTCTGAAATGCCTTCTCGGTCAGCAGATCCAGGCGGATGCGGCGTCTGCCCTCTGGATTGTCGATGACTTTGCGGAATTCTCCGGCACGTTCCTTGAAGGGTTCAACCATGCGTTCGATCTGCTCGGTGATTTCCTGCTCATCGACTTTCAGGTTTTCCTCTTCAACGATTTTACCCAATACGAGCGCCTTCAGCAGCCGTTTTTGGGCTTGCGGAAGCAATTCTTCGCGTAGGTCGTCCAGCTTCTTTCCCTCGATTTTTAGATAGTCATCCAGGGTCATGTTTTGCGAAGCCAGACTCTTGCTCCATTCGGTAACCAGTTCGTCGATTCCTTCTTCCAGCAGGATCGGCGGATACTCGAAGCCGGCTTTATCCACCAGGGCTGCCATGACTTCTTCAGTGTAGTTCGAATCTGCTTCCTGCTGCGTCGAGTGGATGAGATTGTCCCGCAGCTTCAAACGCAAATCGAGCAGATCGTTGAATTCCCCCATGCTCTGGGCGAGATCGTCCGACCATTCCGGTATGAGGCGTGATTTGACCTCGACACATTTGATGTGGAACTTCGCCTCCCGTTGGCGCAGCGATTCGACGGGATAATCCTCCGGAAACGTGGCGTCAAAGTCGAGTTCCTTTCCTGCTTCGATACCCACGAGATGCTCAGCGATACCCTTTATCGGCCAACGCGCATCTTCACTGAGCAGAATTTCCGTGCCTTTCATGTCCATTATGGAAGCGTCTTCCCCTTCTTCGGGCTCTTTCAACTCGCTGGTCACGTCGATGATGACGACGTCCGACAATTGTGCGGGGCGATCGGCTGGTTCGATCAAGGCTCGACTTTGCCGAATTTCTTCCAGGACTTTTTCGAATTCTTCGTCGCTGACCTCGGGACTCTCGAAGGGGACGCGGATCTCTCGATAATCACCCAGTTCTACATTGGGTTCAAGCGGTACGGTGAAGCGCAGGACGAGCGGATCCTTACTCACGATTTCTTCTAGAGTTCCCGGAGCATAGGGATTGAGGTCGGATTCCTTGATCGCTTCCCGGTACATTTCCTGACCGAGGCCGTCCAACGCCTCCTCGAAAATCGACTCGTGGCCGACTTTATTGAGTATCACTTCATAGGGCGCTTTTCCAGGGCGAAACCCCGGGATTTTGACGTTTTGAGCCAACCGGCGAGCGGCGGATCGCATGGCGGCCTGCAGCCGTTCTTCGGGAACCTCGACCGTCATTTCGACCTGACGATTTTCAAGGTCTTGCGTTTTTACGTTCAAAGCTTTTATCCTCTCGTGATCTGCACTACCGGCGGGCGCGGATTTCGTGCGCTTCGAAGGCAGACTCTTCTCTTGTTCAGCTCGATTTTCCGAATGCAGGAGTAGGGAAGGCGGGATTTGAACCCGCACGCCCGAGGGCACGTGATCCTAAGTCACGCCTGTCTGCCAGTTCCAGCACTTCCCCGTTCAGGTGATTATAGCTTCCGTGCAGGACTGTGTAAAGCCAGGCTCACTGCTTCCGGATCGTTTCCAGGTTGGAGCGGATCTGCGCCAGGTGAATCACGTCGTGATCGGTGGCGAATTTCAATATTTCTGCAAGGCTCGTGGGTCCCAAGAGGGAGTGCCGGGCAGGCCGGTTCCATTGATCGTGGGTGAGGGATTCGAGCTGTTCGATGAGATTTAGACGCGCTTGCGTAAAAGCCTCGAATGCGTCTTCGCCGGATTGCTGCGCGTAGCCGCGTTCTACAGCCCACTGATCGGTGTCGACAGCGGAAATATGCGGGTTGTCTTCTGACATCAATGTCCGGATACGAGGTAAATACACCTCGCGTTCGACATCGCGCAGGTGGCACAGAATCTGATTTACCGCCCAGGCGTTTTTTCCGGGTGGTCGATTCCACTCCGTTTCATCTAACGCAGGAAGCACGCTGTGCAGGGCGGATAAATCTCCTCGCAGGCGGGCGAGAACCGCCTGGGGGTGTCCTTCGGCATCGTTTTGAACTTCCTGATGGGCTCGCTCGATCCAGGCTGCGGCAGCGGGCAGGTCTCCACCAGGGTAGTGGTCCGAATCGTGATTTACATCGAACACAGCAAGCCCCAGATTTCGCGCCGGAACGAGATCGTCCGTTGGATCGTTGCCGATCATCGCGGCCTGGTGAGGCGGTAGCCCCAGTCGAGCGAGAATTTCGGCGTAGTATTCCAATCGAGGTTTGGCGAAATGAAAACTTTCATAGCTCGTCACGAGGGCATACGCATACCTATCCACCGGCACTCCCGCCCAATCCAATCGATGTTCGATCGCGGCGAGCGGAAACAGGGGGCTGGTGGCAATGACAACTTCGATGCCTTTATCGAGCGCTGACTTGATGAGCTGATCGGCACCTTTACGAGGTGCAGTGAGCGATTGCAAGCCGGGGAAAACCTCGGCGTAGAACCGGCTGATTTCGGGGATTAAGTCTTCCTCTTCGATGTCGAAGTGGGGAAAGAAATGATCGGCGAAAACCCGCTGCAAGGTGCGGGTAGGATCCGTATTCTCCATCATCGCCAGACTGCCGGCCATGACCAGCGAGGCAATCCGGTCCGCCGGAGCCAAGTTCGAGAGATACTCGCCCAACCGGTCGAGGTAGGCCGGCAAGAAGCGTTTCATGTCGTTAACGAGCAGTGTGTCGTCTAGATCGACGAGCAGAGCGGAGATCACGAATCATTCTCTGGATGAATTAGATCAGATAGCTCGAGGTGGCACTGTCCGCATCCAATTTCTGGTTCGGCGACATTTTTCAACGTGCGTGTACAAAACGCACTCACTTCAACCCGGCGGCTTAACCCGAGGAAGCTGGAAACCACGCGCGCTTCCAGAATCATGCGCTTACATGCGTTTGCCATCACGATCCGAGGCACGCGGCATTTTGCACACAAATCGGGCGTATAGTCGCCACCGTTTGGTGTGCGTTCGATTAACCGGCATTCCTGGATCGAGCGGCCTCGATGGAAGTCCTGGTAGTAATAGGGACAGTCGCTTCCCGCAGGTGTTCGCATAGCCAGATGTATGGGAGTCAAGCTCGGGTGACGTACGATCCGTTGCGTGTGTCCACTCGAATGGTATCGCCTGTCTCGACAAAAAGCGGTACTTGAACTTTCAAGCCCGTTTCGGTCGCGACGCTTTTGTTCGCTCCGGTGGCAGTATCCCCTCTGACGGCCATCTCAGCTTCGACGACCTTCAAATCGACGGTCGTGGGCAATTCGACATCCAACGCTTCCTCTTCGTAAAAAGTAAGCTTGACCTCCAATCCTTCAGTTAAATAGTATACCGCCTCACCGAGGACGGATGCGTTGAGCGCCGGCTGTTCGTACGTCTCCGTGTCCATGAAGTGATATAGGTCGTTGTCTTTATAGAGGAATTGCACCACGTGATAATCGAGGCGAATGTCCTGGACCTTGTCGCTGGACGTGAAGGTTTTTTCCAGCACGGAACCGGTTCGAAGATCACGGACTTTGGTGCGGATGGTTGCTTTACCTCGACCGGGCTTATGATGGCTGTATTCGATGACTTTGTACAAGCTGCCATCCAACTCGAAAGTCACTCCGTTTCGCAGTTCGTTGACGTCAATCACTTGGTTTTTCCTTTAAGCTGAGATGGTGGCATTATAGCGTTTCTCGCGTGGAAGCGTCAATTGTGACGTTTCGAAATGGACAAAACGATACGGACTTCGTCGATGGCCGCGGCGCGGAAATCCGAATCGTTGAAGTAAGTTCGGGCTTCAGTCCGTATCCGCGTCGATAGGGACGAGAAGGGCGGTGATATTGTCTTTTCCCCCGTTGGCGATGGCCGTCAGGATGAGTTCGTCGCACGTCTTTTGTGGCGAATCGCCACGGCGCAGCAATGTCAGAATTTCCTTTTCCGAGACCATGTCGGTCAAGCCGTCGGTACAGAGAAGGATCTGGTCGCCTGGCTGCAGCTCGAGTTCATGCGCTTCCGGTTCGATGCGATCGCTCGCCCCGAGTGCCTGGCTCAACGCCTGCTTTGGAGGCCATAAACTTGGATTCTCGGGAAGGACGCCTTCACGTTTCGCCTGCAGGAGGAGGGTGTGATCTTGGGTGAGGACGCGAAGTCTGTCGTGACGATACAGGTAGGCGCGGCTGTCACCTACGTGCGCCACCCAGGCCGTATGGGGCGGGGAGGGGATCCAGAGGAGGACGATGGTGGTCCCCATGCGAACGGTGATGTCACTTCCTCCTGCGGCTGCAAGTATGGCTTCATGCGCCGCATTTATACTGGCCAGAATGGCTTCCTGCGGCGTTTGATGGTTGTTGGGATTGTGCGCTGATAAATATTCTTGAATGGTGCGGACGGCGATGTAACTCGCAATTTCACCGGCCAGATGACCCCCGATCCCGTCAGCCACAATGTAGACTCTCAGATCCGTGTCGACGCTGTAATTGTCCTCGTTCTTCTCGCGCACGATACCGGTGTCCGTAGCAGCGCCATACTCCATCCTGTCTCTCCACTGATTTTCGGCTTTCATGCGCCGAAAAATGATCTGTAAATCTGATGCTGCATCACGGCCATACTATAGCGGAACAAATTTTTTCCGGCAATTTGTCAAAATTCACGATTTGAACGGAATCCGGCCTCACGTGATCGCCTACCGTCGTCGTTCGCTTTTGTGATCTTTAAACTTAAGTGGATCCCGAGGGTGGGATCTCACATCCCCAACCAACGCGACGTGGCTTCCGCAAGTTCTTCCATGGAACCTGTACGCATCGTACAGCGGGGAAGCGAGTCGATGAAGGCACGGCCGTATTTCTTGGAAAGAATTCGACGATCGAGCACGAATACGACGCCCCGGTCGGACTGGGTGCGTATGAGACGGCCAAATCCCTGTCGAAATCGAAGTACAGCCTCCGGGAGGGTGTACTGGTCGAACGGAGATTCATACATTTCCGCACGCGCGGCGACGATGGGGTCGTTGGGTACGTCGAACGGCAGGCGTGCGATTCCCAATACGGACAAGGCTTCTCCGGGAACGTCGACGCCTTCCCAGAAAGAGCGAGTCCCCAAAAGCACGGACTGTTTGGAAGACCGGAACCTCTCGAGAAGTGCGTGGCGGGAAGCTCCCGAGGTCTGTTCCAGCACGTCGACGCCTGCCTGCATCAGCGAAGGGGCAATGGCGCGAGCCGTCCGATTAAGCTGCATATTCGATGTAAACAAAACGAGTGTTCTGCCGAGGGTGGTGCGGCAGAGCCGAATCAACGTATTTTCGACGGCACGCTGATATGCCTTGCCATCAGACGGCTCCGGGATGTCGTTGATGAGATAGAGCAGGGTGGAAGTCTCGAAATCGAAGGGGGAACCGAGGGCAAGCTCGTCGGCATCTACAGCGTTCAAGCGCTGCTTGATGTAATCGAATTCTCCACCGACGGTCAGCGTGGCGGAAGTCATCACCACCGTTTCTTTCTCGTGCCACAAGAATCGCTCCACGAGTGGCCCCACGCTGAGCGGCGCCGCGTGCAAAACCAGGTCGCCTGAACCGATCTTGGTTTGCAGCCAATAGATAATCTGCGCATCGGGCTCGAAAATCATGTTTTCCAGGTTGGTGACGATCTCCGTCAGACTGCGCGTCGCGATGCGTGCTGCCGTAGCCAGGTTCTCGGCGGTCTCCACTCCGGTGGCGGTCATGTCCTCCAATGCTTCGCTCAAGGCGGATAACGATTGTGTGACGGCCGAGAGCGGCCCGCGGGCGTTCTCCCAGGCGATTTCGACGTCGGACCATTTGGGGAGCGTGCGTGAAGCGGGTACGATGCGAAGGCGCTGCCCATAGGGTCCGACGGGTTTGTCGTCCCGCTGCTCCGCAAGGTACTCCGATAGCGTGTCGAACAACCGTTCAGTCAGTTCCGTGCAATCGTGGCGCTGGTCGGAAATGGAAACAACGATTTGCTCCACGCTCTTGACCACATCGACCGGCAGTTCTTTACGCGCGAGTTCGAAGATTTGATGGAGCAGGCCGTCTTTGACGCTTCCCAGGTCCCGCAGCATGAATCCCACCGCACTTTGACTGACCTGGAAACTCAAGCCGTTCGTCGTCGCAGATTCGAGATGGTGCGCCTCGTCGACGATGAGGTAGCGATATTCCGGAATGACTCGGTTGCCCGTGGCGATATCGGCCAGCAAGAGTGCATGGTTGACGATAACGACGTGTGCGCTTTCCGCGAGGCGGTGAGCCTGGTAGTAGGGACATGCACCGTTGTTGTGCTCGAGGCAGACTTCGGCGGAACAGTCTTCCCCTTCGGCGGAAAGCCGCGACCAGGCTGCAGCTTCCCGAGAAGAAAGATTGATCTCGCTCCGATCTCCGCTGCCACCGTTGTAAAGCCAGACCAGGATCTTCGCCAACATGCGCATTTCCTCCGGCGTGCGCGGACCGATTTGGCGCAAGCTGGCCAATCGTCTGGGGCAGATGTAGTTCGAGCGGCCCTTCAGGACGGCGGCGCGATAATCTGCATCGAGAATGTTACCCAGGTCGGGTATGTCTTTGCGGATGAGTTGGTCCTGCAGGTTGATGGTGTTGGTGGATATGACCACACGTTCCTTGTTCCTGGAAGCCCAGGCGAGGGAGGGCAGCAGATACGCCATCGATTTCCCGATGCCGGTCCCGGCCTCCACGAGCAGGTGCTGGCCGTAGGACAAGGCGTCGCATACCGCCTGCAACATGGTGATTTGCTGCGGGCGATGTTCGTAGGCCGGAAAGCGTTTATCGAATGGACCGCCGGGTTCCAGGATGGCGGCGATTTCATCACGGTCGAGGGGTTCGAGATTTTCGTTGGCAGTGAGTGGAGAGGCATCCGAGGAAGCGGGTTTGAAAAAGTGCGCCCGTTCCGCATCGATTGAATACGAGGCTCCTCGTTCTGCTTGCATCTCCTCGAGCGTTCGATCGAAGAACCATCCGGCATCCCATTCGATTTCGGCGCCCAAACGACAGATCTCCTCCAGCGCTTCCGGAGGAAGTTCAAGCGCTTTGTCCATCAGACGAAGGAACACCTGTCGTGTTGTATGGGCGTCTTCGAGCGCGCGATGGGAGGTCATCACGGGAACGGCCAGGAAGCTCGCCAGTCCGGCCAGATTGTAACGTCCAGCGGAGGGTAAAAGCACGGTGGCGATGGTGTAAGTGTCCAAACCGAGGTTGTTCCGTAAAACACCTTTAGGCTGAAGGAAACTGAGATCGAATCGGACGTTGTGTCCCAGGACGATGAGATCGCCTGCGAAATCTCGAAAATCTTGAATGACATGCGAAAGGCGTGGGGCATTGGCGAGCATCTCGTCCGTGATGCCGGTCAGGGAGGTGATGAGTGGATCGAGCGGTCGACCCGGGTTGACCAGCGTCGAAAATTCGTTTTCGACACGACTGCCACGGAATCGGACGGCTCCGATTTCGATGATGGAATCTCGTTCGGGATCCAGTCCGGTAGTCTCTAAATCGAAGGCAAGCAGGGTTTCTTTCATGACATCCTGGCGCATTATAGCATTAGAGTGTCCCATCCATGCTATACTCGGGTCGTGCCCAACCACGGCGAAATCGATTTCCACGCGATTGGGACATGAAATTCAATAGGCCAGGGAAACGAACAATGATTCTCGGTGTTTTCATTTTCAGCAGATGTGCAGTGAGGAATCTCTCTCGATGACGCATCACGAGATCAACGATCTCGAGCTTGCAGCGATGGCTGCAACCGATGCGGAAGCGTTTGGAGAGTTGTACGAGCGACACGTCCGCAGGATATACAACTACATATACTATCGCACGGGAAACCAGCAAGATGCGGAGGATTTGACTGCACGGGTATTCCAGCGGGCGCTCCGCCACGTGCCGAACTTTGAAGACAAGGGCGTGCCCTTTTCGGCCTGGCTCTATCGCATCGCCCACAATCTCGTAGCAAATTGGCACCGGGATCGAAGCCGCCGGCCCGTCATTCCGCTGGAAGATCACGTGGCCGTCAGCAAGGTCAGTCACCACCCGGAAGCGGAGGCGATAGTACAAGAAGAACAATCGATGTTGCTCGATGCGGTTCGGAGCTTACCCGACGATCGGCAACAATTGCTGATACTGAAGTTCGTGGAACGATTGTCGAACGCCGAGATCGGCGAGATTATGGGCAGAACAGAAGGCGCAATCAAAAGTCTATATCATCGAACGCTGATTGCATTACGCGAAGAAGTCCGTGCCAAAGAAAACCGATCGGCTTCGGGAGATGAAGAGGAATCATCATAATCTGTTGTATTCGACGACCGCTGCAATGCGCGTGAGTGATAGCAGCAGCTGAGCGAGTCTGGATGTTGGAGGAAGATCCACAATGGCCGCGGTCAAGCTTGAGCAACTGGATAATAAAGACCTAGAGCGGATATTGGCCGAAACCTTGGTGCCCGTCGAACCCAGGAGCCGATTCGTCAAACGATTGAAAGCACGGCTCGTTTATTATCACGGTGGAAATCTGTTTTCCGGTTGGATGGTCATCGTCGTCGTGGCAACAATCATCCTGGTCGCCGTGACCATCATCCGGCTTTTCGTGCGCGGCCTTTCATCATGGGGTGGGTTGATCAATAACTTAAGCCGCAGGCGGCGTGGGTCCACCGAACCGACATCGATATCGGCTTGAGCGTGATTCTATCGATATACTGACATTCTGGCGCTTGGGCCATCAACGTACGTCGAAGAAAAAAAGAGACGCTCACACCGAGCGTCTCGATCGTTTTCGATAACCTTGTAGCAGAGTACACCGATTCGTTAGAACAGACCCCATTCCGCTGCGGCGTCGTCTTCCATCATGCTCTGGTCCCACATTTCCATTCCCAGTTCGATTTTCGTTGGCTTGTTGGCGACTTCTTCCGCTTTGGAGCGAGCCATCTCGAGCAGTGCAGGTCCGTATGGGCAGAACGGCGTGGTGAGGATCATTTTCACCGTCATGCTATCGGCCTCGATGTGCACTTCTCGGATCAATCCCAATTCGATGATGTTCAAACCGAGCTCGGGATCGACCACTTGCCGCAGCGTTTCTCGGATTCCCGCAGCGAGCTTGGGATGCGTCGAATCGGCCTCCCAAATGGTCTTCAATTCAGTGTTGTCCTGGGTCATGGAGACACCTCTTCTGCTGCGGTAGCGATGGAGAAGGCGCAGTGAGAATCTCCTTTCGTCAGACACGTAACCCGCTCGACCGGAAGGGAAAGGGATTTGGCGATGAAACCCTGATCGAGCAGGCAGACTTCCGGATGCTCTTGCGCGAGTTTGAAGTATGGGCAGCTCAATTCACGGATGATGACCCGATCTTCCTTCAACTCCAATTCGGCGTCGAAATCTTCATCGGAGAGCAGTTCGACCAGGCGCTGCAGGCGTTCTTGCAGCGGAAGTGATCGTAGCTGTTCGGCGTAGCGTTCGGCAAGTGTGTCCGCGATTCCCGAGAATAACTCGTTGACCTTTTCATCCGATATGGAATCTTTGATTTCTTCCAACAAACGGTTGGTCAGGCGAAAATAACGGGAGGGGAAACGCTCCCGGCCGTCATCGGTGAGCAGGAACACATGATGCGGTCTGCCGACACCGCTGCGCACTTCTTTGGCTTGTACCAAGCCTTCCGCTTGAAGATGGGTGAGGTGATGGCGTACGGACACGGGTGAAATGCCAACCATTTCGGCCAGGTCCTTGATCGTGCACTTGTCCTGAACACGCAACGCACGCAAGATCGTATCACGCGTTCCAGAGGTCATAGTAATGGTGAGTATAACCGCAGGGCAACGATCTGTCAATATTTTAGATATTTATCATTATTATCCCCCACATGATTGTGATGTCGACGCCTTGTGGTCGCATGATCGGGGAATATTTAATATTTTTATCAGAAATATTGACGACTGGATTGAAGGATGCTATAATCCCGTCTATGCGATTCAGACAAGGTCGCAGCGATTTGTGCTGCGACTGGAGGGTAGAAATGGGCACAGCGTTTAAGATACGGGACCTGCATGTCTCCGTCGAGGGCAAAGAAATCCTGAAAGGCGTCAATCTGACGATCGGGCAAGGCGAGATTCACGCTCTGATGGGGCCAAACGGCACCGGAAAATCGACGCTCGCGTATGCACTCATGGGACACCCCAATTATGAAGTGACTCGCGGAGAAGTGGATTTTCAAGGCGAGAATATCATCGAACTCAATCCGGATGAACGCTCGCGACTTGGATTGTTCCTCGCTTTTCAATATCCCGTATCCATTCCCGGTGTGACCATGGCGAACTTCCTGCGCATGGCGATCAACGCCAAACGAAGGCACGACGACCCGGAGTACAAGGGCATCTCGATCCCCGAATTTCGTAAACTGCTCAAACAGAAGATGGATTTGCTCGAGATGTCACATGATTTTGCAGGACGGTATTTGAACGAAGGTTTCTCCGGAGGAGAGAAGAAGCGGGCCGAGATCTTACAAATGGCCACGCTGGAACCTCGCATCGCCATTTTGGACGAAACGGATTCCGGTCTGGATATCGACGCTCTCAAGATCGTCTCCCATGGCGTAAACGCTTTGGCGGGACCGGATCTGGGCGTGCTCATCATCACGCACTACCAAAGGATTCTGAACTACATCAAACCGGATTTCGTTCACGTCATGCTGAATGGACGCATCGTAGAATCCGGTTCGGCGGATTTGGCCCTGCAGCTCGAAGAGCATGGTTACGATTGGGTTCGAGAGAAGTACGCCGAGGAGCCAGTAAAGGCGCAGTGAAGGTATAGTGGAGGTATAGATATGGCGACGCGATCAGATCTCGACCATCTCGAAGGTTTGGATGATTACAAGTATGGATTTCGCGATCCGGATGTTTCGGTTTTCAAAACCCGCAAAGGCCTCAACGAGGAAGTAGTCCGGCAAATTTCGGCGATGAAGGGGGAGCCGGATTGGATGCTGGAATTCCGCCTGAAAGGTTTGAAACACTTTCAGGAGCGACCGACACCTACGTGGGGCGCGGACCTCAGCCAACTCGACTTCGATGACATCTATTACTACGTCCGGCCTGCCGAGCAGGAAGGTCGATCCTGGGATGACGTTCCCGAAACGATTAAAGAAACGTTCGACCGCCTCGGCATTCCGGAAGCGGAGCAAAAATTCCTCTCCGGTGTCGGTGCGCAGTATGAATCGGAGATGGTCTATCACAGCATCCAGGATCAACTGGCGAAAAAGGGTGTGATCTTCGTGAGCATCGAAAACGGCTTGCGCGATCACGAAGAGTTATTTCGCCAGTACTTCGGGACCGTAATTCCGATCACGGACAACAAATTCGCGGCGTTGAATAGTGCCGTGTGGTCAGGCGGTTCTTTCGTTTACGTGCCGCCGGGCGTGAAAGTGGAGTTGCCCTTACAAGCCTATTTCCGCCTCAACGTTGCCAACATCGGGCAGTTCGAACGGACGTTGATCATTGTCGACGAGGGTGCGCAGGTGCATTACGTGGAAGGCTGTACAGCGCCATCCTACACGACGAACTCCTTCCACAGCGGTGTAATTGAGATCATCGTGAAAGAGAACGCCCGCTGCCGCTATACCACCATTCAGAACTGGTCGACCAACGTTTACAACCTGGTGACACAGCGTTCGATGGTGAGTGCGGGCGGCACCATGGAATGGATCGACGCCAATCTGGGCAGCAAGGTGACGATGAAGTATCCCTCATGCTACTTGATGGGGCCGAGGGCGCATGGTGAGATTCTCTCCATGGCTTTCGCCGCTGACCACCAGCATCAGGATACCGGCGGAAAGGTTATCCACGCTGCGCCATACACGACCAGCAAGATTACATCGAAGTCGATCAGCAAGGGCGGCGGACGGGCGTCTTATCGCGGCTTGTTGAGGGTGCACGATGGCGCCAAGAATTCGAAATCCAATGTGGTCTGTGACGCGCTGCTGCTCGATGAGAATTCCCAATCGGATACCTATCCATATATCGAGATCGACGAGGAATTGGTGAACATCGGCCACGAAGCTTCGGTGAGCAAGGTGGGCGAAGATCAACTCTTCTACTTGATGAGCCGGGGGTTGAGCGAAGAGGAGGCGATCACCATGGTTGTCTCCGGATTCATCGAACCGCTGGTCAAAGAACTGCCCATGGAATATGCCGTGGAAATGAATCGGTTGATCCAACTCCAGATGGAAGGTTCGATCGGCTAATCCCTTCATGCGGCAAACGAAGGGTCAACGATAAGGATAACTTGCAGCATGAGCACTCGTACAGTTGCGAAACGAAGACAGCCCGCTGTCCGGAGTATGACGGTGGATTTCGCTTTCACGGAAGCGGACGTACGGAAAATTTCTGCGGATTTGAACGAACCGGATTGGCTGGCAGAGAAACGTTTGATGGCATGGAAGCGCTTCAAGGACATACCGCTGCCGACCTTGAAAGACGAGCCCTGGCGCCGGACGGATATCCGCTCGCTCCCGGCCGCTGCGTTTGGATTAAAACCTGCGGACGATGTCGAGGTGAATCCGGTATTGTTGGAACCCCTCGCCGCAGATCAGCATGGTTCGCTGCTGGTCGTCAGACCGGGACATGCGCCTCAATGGGAACACGATGCTGAGGTTGACAAACAAGGCGTGATTTTTACCGATTGGGCGACGGCGGTCAGCGAACATGCGTCGATCTTGGAAGAGCATCTGGGTACGATCGTCGCTGCAGATGAAGGCAAGTTCTCGGCACTGGCGGCGTCGCTGGCGAAAGACGGCGTGCTGCTTTATGTTCCCAGGGACGTGCATCTCGAACAACCTCTACACGCAGTAATCTGGCCTGCGGGAGTCGAGGCGGCGTTTTTCAGCCGCCTGACGATCGTGCTCGAGCAGGGGGCATCCGCGACGTTCGTACATGAACTGGCCTCACCTACACGGCAGGATGGCGAAGCCATGCACGCCGGTATCATCGAGATTTCTGTCGGAAAAGGCGCGGAGTTGACGTTCGTCGAGGTGCAGAATTTGGGAAAAAATGTCTGGAATTTTTCCCGCGAACGTGCAAAAATAAAGGCTGACGGACGCTTGAACTGGATCTACGCCGGCGTGGGCAGCCACCTGACGAAAAATTTCAGCGACATCGATCTTCTGGGAGAGGGTGCCGAGGCGCGTATGTCCGCTTTCTATTTTGCGAACGGCGAGCAGCATCTGGATCACGACACCCAGCAGAACCACCTGGCTCCCCACACGACCAGTGATTTGCTCTTCAAGGGTGCGCTCTTGGACCGCAGTCGTTCCGTTTGGCAGGGAATGATCTACGTCGCGCCGGGAGCGCAAATCACGGACGGCTACCAGGCGAACCGCAACCTGCTGTTGAGTGAGAATGCGCGCGCGGATTCGATTCCCGGACTGGAGATTCTGGCAGACGATGTGCGTTGCAGCCATGGGGCAACCGTCGGGCAGCTCGAAGCTGAACCGATCTTCTATCTCATGTCCCGTGGCCTTCCGCGGGACATAGCGGAGCGATTGGTCATCGATGGCTTTTTTGCGCCCATAATGGAGCGCATTCCGTTCGAGCGTGTTCGCCAGCGATTTAGAGAGATGATCGACGAAAAACTGAACGGTGATTCGTTGCTTGCATGAACAAGCAGCTCAGCTCGATGTAAAGGCGGGGTATTCAAGTGACGAAAAAAACAGTAAATCCTTTAATCGACGGGCAGATTGCCCAGGAACAGTACCAGGTCGGAGATCGCGTCGAGGTGTTTTGCGACCACGACCGCGAGGGGCGCCGCGTGCGGGATTGGATGGAAGGCGTCGTGGTACAGGCCGAAGAGAAACGCGTTGCGGTTCAATTCGCCGAGGACGTCTACCTGACTGACGGCTGGATGGTTCCGGATCGCGTCCTGTGGTGCCCACAGGGCAGCGAGAAGATCCGTCCGGCGACAAAACGACGTTCGAGCAAGCGCCCCAAGACGAAGAAGAAGTAAGAAACTGCGGAAAAGGATTTTTATGGTGCAATCTCAGGTGAAAGTCTTCGACGTCGAACGAATTCGCGAACAATTCCCAATTCTCTCGCGGGAAGTCTACCCCGGGACGAGATTGGTCTATCTCGATTCGGCGGCGACCTCACAAAAACCCAGGTCGGTGATCGAAGCTTTGGTGGATTTTTACGAGCACCACAATTCGAACATCCATCGCGGCATTCATAAATTGGCGGAAGAAGCCACTCAGGCGCACGAAGATGCCCGCCAGCGTATCGCAGAATTTATCGGTGCCCGCACCGCGCGCGAGGTGGTTTTTACCCGCAATGCGACCGAATCGATCAATTTGCTGGCCAACGCATGGGGAAGAGCGAACCTGAAACCCGGCGATCTCGTGCTGCTCACGGAAATGGAACACCATTCGAATCTCGTGCCCTGGTATATGTTGGCCGAGGAAATCGGCTTGCACTTGGAATTCGTACCTGTAACCGATGAAGGAAAACTCGATCTCGAAGCGTACCGGACCTTGCTGGAAGAAGGACCACGTTTGGTCGCATTCGTACACGTTTCCAACATGTTGGGCACGATCAATCCCGCGGCGCAGATGACGGACCTGGCGCATGAAGCGGGTGCCTTGGTTTTGGTCGATGGTGCGCAGTCCGTCCCTCATCTTGCCGTCGATGTAAGTGAATTGGATGTCGACTTTTACGCGTTCTCCGGCCATAAGATGTGCGGCCCGACGGGAATCGGGGTCTTCTACGGCCGCGAATCGCTTTTAGAAGCGATGCCGCCGTTCATGGGCGGCGGCGATATGATTAGACGGGTTCGCTTCGATGGTTTCATGCCGAACGACGTCCCCTGGAAATTCGAAGCGGGGACGCCGGCGATCGCGCAGGCAATCGGATTGGGCGCCGCGGTCGATTTCTTGAACGATGTGGGCATCGAAAATGTCCACGCACATGAGCAAGTCCTGACGGGCTATGCCCTGGACCGCCTCAGTGAAGTCCCCGGTGTGACGATCTACGGGCCCGAACTCGACGCGCGTGGTGGGGTCGTCTCCTTTACCATGGAAGGCATTCATCCCCATGACGTCGCCCAGATATTGGACCACGATGGAATCGCGGTGCGGGCCGGACATCATTGCACCATGCCGCTTCACGAACGTTTCCAGATTCCGGCTTCCGTGCGTGCATCTTTCTATCTGTACAACACGACGGAGGAGATCGATCAGTTGGTCGAAGGTCTGCACAAAGTCATCGAGGTGTTCGACATCTAATCCATAGATCCGAGTACTTTGGCAGCTCGCGGTCGGACTACTCACGAATCAGGAATTATGCGTTATCATTAACGCAAAGCCATGGAAGATCTTTACCGGGAACAAATCATCGACCGCTATAAAAACCCTCGCATGCGGGGATCACTCGACCCGCATGATTTTTCGTATGAGGACGACAACCCGCTCTGCGGCGATCGAATACGCATCGATTTGCGCGTGGATGGGGAGGATCGTGTGACGGAGGCGGCGTTCACCGGCACGGGCTGCGCCATATCGATCGCCTCGGCGGACTTACTCGTTGAATCGATCGTGGGTAAGAAGCTCGATGAAATCCGAAAACTCGACAAACAGGACGTGCTCGATATGCTGGGGATCGAAGTGGGGCCAATTCGCTTGAAGTGCGCCTTGCTTTCCCTGAAAGTGTTGAAGGCGAGTGTTTACGGGTTGGATACCGTCGAAGACGAGATCACGTTGGAGTAGCCGTTGACGTTCAATTATCGCGAACTTCCCGACGAAAAACTCGAATTTGTGGCTGTTGCTGAAGCCGCAGACCTGGCAGACGGCGAGCGCCTGTTCCTGGAAATCGATGGTACACCGATCGCGGTTTTCAACATCGCCGGGCGATACTTTGCCATCGACGACGTCTGCTCACACGATGATGGGCCGGTTGCGGAAGGGGATCTCGTCGATCATTCGATCGAGTGTCCGCGGCACGGGGCTCGCTTCGATCTGGAGAGTGGAAAGGCGCTCTCCATGCCGGCCGTCGTAGACATCGCTGCCTATCCCGTGCGTGTGGAAGGAGAGCAAATCCTGATCGGGCTGCCCGTCGAGTGAGTCTAAGGGGCACGATGAAGTGGTTAAATGCGATTAATCTCATCCGGTCGGGCTTACGTTGTATGTAAGCTGATAAATATGACGAAACGCCCCTGACATCGGGGTGCATTTGTATTATGATTACAAATTGTGTGAGTGGCGCCGTGGCCGCGCAAGCAGCGGACGCGGCGCGGATATTGTTCCCTCGATACGAATACTCCATTCGGAGTTTGGAGGACTTAAATGGCTAAAAAATGGGTTTTTATGTTCGACGAGGTAGATCAGGCCGAGAAGAAGGCCGGCTCCTGGGAAGGCGTACGTGGACTGCTCGGAGGCAAGGGTGCCAACCTGGGAGATATGACACGCATCGGCGCCCCCGTGCCTCCCGGTTTTACGGTGACGACCGAGGCCTGCAATGCCTATCTCAGTGCGGGAAATAAATTTCCCGAGGGACTGTGGGATCAAGAACTTGAAGCGATGAAGGAAGTGGAGAAGAAGACGGGAAAGAAGTTCGGTGATCCCAAGAACCCGCTTCTGGTTTCCAGCCGCTCCGGCGCTAAGTTTTCAATGCCAGGCATGATGGACACCGTACTCAACATCGGTCTCAACGATGAAACGGCCAAGGGAATGATCGAGTTGACCAATGACCCCCGCTTCGTCTACGACTCGTATCGACGGCTGGTGCAGATGTTCGGCTCCGTGGTGATGGGCGTGTCGGACGTACCTTTCGAGGAGGTCATCACCGAATACCGCAAGAAACGCGGTGTGAAAACCGACGCCGAGCTTTCCGCGGAGGACTGGAAAGAAATCACCGAAAAGTTCAAGAAGATCGTCAAAGAGAACACCGGCAAGGAATTCCCGACCGATCCATACGAACAGCTGCGCATGGCGACCGAAGCGGTATTCTCTTCCTGGAACGGCAAACGAGCCGTGGACTACCGCAACGGCGCAGGTATTTCCCACGACCTGGGAACGGGCGTAAATATTCAGACCATGGTCTTCGGCAACATGGGCGACGACTCGGGGACCGGCGTGGCCACGACGCGCAACATCACCGTTGGCACGAAAGATGTCGAAGGCGACTTTCTCATCAACGCCCAGGGAGAAGACGTGGTTGCGGGTATCCGCCAGACGCTCGAGATCGAAGAGCTGAAGAAGCAGATGCCTGAAATTTACAAACAATTCGAAGACATCCTCCAGAATCTCGAAAATCATTACCGCGAGGTGCAGGACGTCGAATTTACCATCGAGCACGGCAAGCTGTGGATGCTGCAGACGCGCGACAGTAAACGTACCGCACAGGCCGCGGTCCGCATCGCCGTCGATCTGGCGGACGAAGGGTTGATCTCCAAGGAAGAGGCGGTGAAACGCATTTCGCCGGATCAGGTGGATTTCTTCCTGCACCCGCAGTTCGACCCCAAGGCAAAGAAAGCGGCAGCCGAGGCCGGGAAGAAAATCGCTGAGGGCTTGAACGTCTCGCCTGGCGCAGCGGTAGGACAGATTGCTTTCGACGCCGACACGGCCGAAAAGTGGGCCAAGGAAGACGGCCTCGAGGTCATCATGGTGCGCCCCGAGACCAAACCCGATGACGTTCACGGCATGTTGGCGGCGAACGGCATCCTCACCAGCCGAGGCGGCCGTACGAGCCACGCTGCGCTGGTAGCACGCCAGTTCGGCAAGCCGGCAGTCGTCGGCTGTTCGGCGTTGGAGCTCGACCTCTTTGAACGGCATATGACCGTCGATGGACAGGTGATTGAAGAGGGTGACTGGGTATCGATCGACGGAACGCTCGGCGAGGTGTACCTCGGCAAGTTGGATACCGTCGTTCCCGACATCAACGATCCCTATCTGATCAAGCTGCTCTCATGGGCGGACGACATTCGTCGGCTGGGCGTGTATGCCAACTCCGATTACCCGCGGGATGCACAACGCGCTCGTAATTACGGCGCACAGGGCATCGGCCTGTGCCGCACGGAGCACATGTTCTTTGAAACGGAACGCTTGCCGTTCGTGCAGCAGATGATCCTGGCCAAGACGGATAAAGAACGCGAGGACGCGTTGGCGAAACTGCTTCCGTTCCAGCGTTCCGATTTCGAAGGCTTGTTCCGTGTGATGGACGGCCTGCCGGTCATCATCCGCCTGATCGATCCACCACTCCACGAATTCCTTCCAAGTCACGATGAACTCCTCGTGGAAGTCACCGAATTGAGGATCAAGGGCGGCCACGAAAAAGAACTGGCCGAGAAAGAGGAGATGCTGGAGGCCGTCGAATCCATGCGGGAAGCCAACCCGATGTTGGGACTGCGCGGTGTCCGCCTCGGTATTCACATGCCGGGTGTGACCAAGATGCAGGTGCGCGCGATCTTCGAGGCGGCTTGTCTGGTGACTAAGGAAGGCGTCGAAGTCCATCCCGAGGTGATGATCCCGCTGACCAGCCACGTGAACGAACTGAAGGTCCAGCAGGTCACACTGGAAGAAGTAGCCAAGGCCGTAATGGAAGAGCAGGGCTGCGAAGTGGACTACATGTTCGGCACGATGATCGAAATCCCTCGCGCTGCGCTGACGGCAGGACAGATTGCCGAGCATGCACAGTTCTTCTCCTTCGGCACGAACGATCTCACGCAAACGACCTTCGGCATCAGCCGCGACGATGCTGAGGCAGGATTCCTCATGGAGTACATCGAAAAAGGCATTTTACCGAACAATCCGTTCCAGACGATCGATCGCGATGGAGTGGGCCGGTTGATGCGCATCGCGACCACGGAAGGCCGTGAGACTCGGCCCGAATTGGAAGTGGGCATCTGCGGCGAACACGGTGGAGATCCCGCTTCGATCCGCCAGTGTCATGAGTACGGATTGAATTACGTGAGCTGCTCGCCGTTCCGTGTACCGATTGCAAGACTCGCCGCGGCTCATGCGGCGCTCGAATCCTAAACGAACAGTAGAGCATAAGTAGAAGCAGTCGAGGTACACCCAAACGGGTGTACCTCCTTTTTTTCTATTTCGACATTATTTCCCGGCTGTGCTTGGACTCAGTCTTGCGGTGCCAGTTTGACAATGGTGTTTTCAACGGTTTTTCGGTAAATGTGCGGTTACCATCAAGTAACCCGGAGCTGATCTATTCATGGATGTGTTTGGGTAGTGCAAAAATGAAGGATCAAACCCCGGTGCTTGTCTCTGAGACTTAACTGAGGTAATCTCGTATCAACTTTACAAATCGATTTCCTTCACAATGATCGACTGCGAGGTGATCGATGAAGCGAATACTTCTCCCCCTAGATAGATTTTTGATAAACGCGATCCTAGGAACAACGCTGATTTCATTTATCGTCGGATGTACCCTGCCTTCTCTTCCGAAAAACAAGACACCTTCACCAACGCCGGTATCAACAGCGGGATATCTTCAGCTTGGTGATGACGCATTGTTCGCAGGTGATTATGAATCGGCAGAAGACTACTATCAAGATACTTTGGCAATCGAACCGGAGCACGG
>DAOUEE010000104.1:0-3729 GCA_034430695.1 Anaerolineales bacterium
GGCGGAACCGAATCCCGCTCGGACGAGCCGCTGGTGCTGCGTCTCGAAACGCTGACCCTGGAAACCGGCGCGGCTTACGAATCGCTGCACTGCTACGTCGGATTCGGAGATCGCTCGCCGCGCTGGTATCCGGATGCGGATGGAGATCAGGCAACGAGCGAATACTTCACCTCCGCAGACGGTACTGCGTGGAACGTGGGAGACTACATGAGCGGAGATTCGGCCCCGGCCATCTACTGGCCTGGGGATCAAACGCTTGCCTTCACGATCACCTGTGTGGGCATCCAGGGAGGCGGAACCGATGCACTCGAATTGGGGCCGCTGTCGCTTTCGATCCCGCCCGAGGCGTGGGACGGCGTAATCCGCACGGCCCGCAGCGAATCGGGGGAAGGCAGCTTTTGGATCGAATACCGCGTGACCCCGGGGGATTTGACATCCAAGGGCCCCGATCCTGACATGGCCCGGCCCACCAACCTGTGGATCAATTACAACGGAGGCTACCTGGCCTGGGATTACAGGCCGGAGGAGGACGAAGAAGCGATCGACGGTTTCATGGTTTTCTTGAACGAGACCCTGATCTGGCAGGAAAGCGCGGACACACGCCGCTCGTGGCTGCCGGACGCCTTTCTGATACCCCCCTGCGGTGAGGCGTACGAGTTCACCGTCGAGGCGTTTATCGCTCCCTACCCACTTGGGGATTATTCGGTCCCCCGGGAGATTTGGGAGGAAGATTACGAGGGAGATCGGGCGACGATCAACGGCGGCGAACCCGGTTCAGCGGATTGCACCCAGCGATTCGTCGTCAATTTTCAATCCTTGATCACGGGGGATATACCGGAAGATCCGGTGAACTGGCCTGCCGTCAATTGGGATCATGGAGTGGGGCCGATTCACGGCAATTTTTATACCAACCATCAGAACCGCTTTTTCGACTTCTGGCGGTTCGTCCCTAACCTCGAATACAGTGCTGGACTTCTTATGGCAGAGTCTGCGCAATCCAACTCAATTATCATCGCCGCCGACGAGGAACAGGAAGAGGACATCTGGTTGGGATTCCGCATCAGCGATGAAGATGAAGACGGCTACCCGGTCCTTTGCCATGGTTCCGATAATTTAAATCCGCAAGACTTGGTAAACCTTGGATTTTACGTGGGTGAAATTGTGTCCCAGGAGGATGGAGGCGAGCGCTGCCGCGTGTCGTACACGGTCCACCCGGCGGAGGGCAGCTCCGTCGGCCCGGGCGACGGAGCCCTGGCGCTGCCGCAGTTGAATGTCGAAGGATTCTCGCTGAATCCGGCAAGCGGGCGGCTGCAGATTCACATTCGTAATATTGGGTTGGCGGATTGGACGCATCGAGATCTGGAAGTGCGTCTGAGCACGCACCGAAGTGCGTTTATCGACGACGTTACCTGGGAGGATGTTCAAATCGGTGTTGGCGATACCCAAATACTACAGTTACCGAGTTTGAGTCCGTATCCACCCATGGACGTTTGCGTAACCCTGGATCTCTTTGACAGAGTCCTCGAGCTGTACGAATTTCTTGGCGCAACGCCTGGGGGCCGTATATGTGCGCCCTTGCCCGATTTAAGCATCAGCGACGTGCAATACGATCCCGCCAGAGAGGCTCTCTTGATCACGGTGCAAAACAACGGGGAGTCGGGGTCGACCGGACCAGGAATTTTGGTCGATCGGATCCTATGTTTGCGAATCACGTTCGACGACGACAGTTTCACCGACATATTCACCCAGCAGAACGTGAGTATGGATCGTGTAGATGAACACCAGTACATCTTCCCAGGATTTGGCGCAGAGCAACGGTCTCACACCTATTCGGTCAGCGTGGATCCACTAAACGAAATCGGTGAGCTGGACGACGACAACAATGAATACATCGTCCCTCCGGAGCAATGATGGCGGCTTTTGGGCCTGAACACGATTGTAGTCATCGCCGGCGGCCAGAATCTCACTATCACCATCTCGTCTGCACGGCCTTAGCGCGTCTCCGAGAAGCAAGAATCATGCGCCGGTGCGGCAGCGAAATCCAAACCGGCGCATGATCCCCGTGATTGTACCTGCACAGAAAGCAGCCCGCCGGCGCTCATCGAAGAGCTGGAGTCACCTTCACGCCCGCAACGAAACGACGATCCGCCGGTTTACGGAAACCCGGCCAACTCCTGCACCGAGACTATGAGCCGGCCACTCTCCCTGGTGAGGATGCCTTCGATTTCGACCTCGTTATCCAACGCCATCTGCGCCTGCTGCTCATCGCTGAAGTCGAGCCAAAATTCGTTGTGGGCGAAGGCGCCGATCTCACAGCCGCCATCGTCCAGCTCGAAGTACACGCCGTCCGGCGGGCTCAGGTCGATGAAGGAAATCTGGCCGATTGTGGTCACCCGCCATCCGATGAGGTCTTCGTTCAGATCACATATGGCCATCTCACCGGCATCGTGCTCCGTACTCTCGCCCGGGCCTGGAGCGCAGCCCGCTGAAACCAAGAGAGTCAGGAATAGACAAATCGTCGAAAATATAACCATACCTCGTCTCATGTCATCTCCTCTTTCGTCTCAATAGCGTCCGTACCGGGGCTTAAGTTTACGCCTTCCGCGCCTCCTGGCAACCGGCGAGATGAACCGCCGTAGATTCCCACCATCAATCGAGGGAAAACCGCATAGCAGATAAATAGCACGGCGGTTGTGATCCGGGAAGGAGCAAAATGTTTGGCTTGACTAATTTATGATAAAATTTGTCTTATTACTTTATATTGGAAGGAAGCGATTTCCTTCGCCCACGGCACAAATCACGAGGTTTTTATGGGAAAACAACTATCGAGAAGGAATTTCCTGCTGGGAAGCACGGTCAGCCTGCTTTCAGGCGCCGGAATGACCAAGTTGGCGCAAGCCCTGCAAGAGGAACCCCACACACACGCTCTGCAAACGCCCGAAGGCGATGATGCGGACGCCCACTTCGGCATGGTGGGAAACGTGAATCACGCACGAAACGGCTTCGACCCGCTGCGGATGCTCGTCGATTGGGATTACGGAAAAGTCAGCATCCTGCCGAACGGCCAGACGTTGCGGGAATATCAATTCGTCGCCTACGATAAAGAGATCGAGGTCGCACCGGGCGTGTTCTTCCCAGCCTGGACTTACAACGGTCGCGTGCCGGGACCCACCATCCGCTGCAAGGAAGGCGACCGCATCCGCATCGATTTCACCAACTCGGGCACGCATCCTCACACGATTCACTTTCACGGCATCCATCCCTTCGAGATGGACGGCGTTCCCGGTGCGGGCCCGGGCGAGATCGGCGTCGGAGAATCCTTCGTCTACGAATTCGACGCCGAACCCTTCGGCTGTCAGCTCTATCACTGCCACTCCCTTCCGCTCAAGCGGCACATCCACAAAGGCCTCTACGGCGCCTTCATCGTCGATCCTACCGAAGGACGACCGCCGGCGCGCGAGTTGATGATGATCATGAACGGCTTCGATACGAATTTCGACTCCGCCAACGAGATCTACGCCGTCAACTCGGTCGGCTTCGAATATATCCGCCGGCCGATCCCGGTCAAAGTCGGCGAACTGATCCGAGTGTACTTAATCAACATCACCGAGTTCGACCCGATCAACTCCTTCCACCTGCACGCCGAGTTCTTCGATTACTACGATCACGGCACCACACTCACGCCGAACCTGCACACAGTGGATACAATCATGCAGGCCCAGGCCCAAC
>DAOUEE010000105.1:0-3801 GCA_034430695.1 Anaerolineales bacterium
TTGAGCGAACACACCCTGCGTTACTACGAGAAGATCGGCTTGATTCCACCTGTCGAGCGCGCCTCCAACGGGCACCGCCGCTACGACGATGAAAACTTGGGCTGGATCGATTTCCTCAAATGCCTGCGCAGCACCGGTATGCCGGTGGCGCAGATGCTCGAATTCACCCACCTGACCCATGCCGGAGAGCACACCATCCAAGCGCGGGTGGCCATGTTGAAGAAGCACCGCGAATGCGTGCTGCGGGAGATTCAAGCGCTGCAAAACGACATGGAAGTCATCCACCACAAGATCGATTGGTATTCCAACATGAACGAGGAGGAAGCATGAAGCGCACGTTAGGAAAATCGGGAATCGAGGTCTCCGCCGTCGGCATGGGTTGCTGGGCAATCGGGGGACCCTGGAAATTCATCGGCAACACCGCCGGCTGGGGCCAGATCGACGACGACGAATCGATCCGCGCCATCCACGCCGCCCTGGACGCCGGCGCCACGCTGTTCGACACCGCCGCCAATTACGGCTGCGGTCACAGCGAACGCATCCTGGGGAAAGCGCTGCAGGGAAAGCGCGATCGAGCCGTCATCGCCACCAAGTTCGGCTACGTCGTCGACGAAGAAAACAAGACCGTTCAACCCTACGATGGGAACGAGGAACACGGCGACATCGCCAGCCGTCTAAGGGCGGATTGCGAAGCCAGCTTGAAGCGGCTGGATACCGACGTGATCGACGTCTACCTACTGCACGTCTGGGGCTACGATCTGGAATTATCCGACGCCGTAAGAGAGGGGTTGGAGGCATTGGTGCGCGAGGGGAAAATCCGCACCTATGGTTGGAGCACCGACCGCCTCGACGCCGTACAGCGCTTCGCCAAAGGTCCCAACTGCGGCGTCGTGCAGCAGCAGTTGAACGTTTTCGACGGCAACCTGGAGCTGCTGCGCGCTTGTGACGGATTGAACCTTGCCAGCCTGAACCGCGGTCCGCTGGGCATGGGCATCCTGACCGGCAAGTTCACCCCCAAGACGACCTTCAGCAAAGACGACGTTCGGCATGGGGTCGAATGGTTCGAAGGGTTCAAAGACGGCAAGCCCAATGTGCAATGGTTGAAACGCCTGGAGGCGATACGCGAAATCCTGACCAGCGGCGGAAGGACTCTGGCGCAGGGCGCGCTGGCCTGGAATTGGGGCGCCAGCGAGCGCACCGTACCCATTCCCGGATTCAAGACGGCCAAGCAGGTGCAGGAAAACGCCGGCGCAATGCAGTTCGGTTCGTTGACCCCGGATCAGATGAAGGAGATCGACCGAATCCTGGGGCGCGAACCGGTGCTCGCCTGACCGTTTGTCCACCGTGAGTATAAATGCCCTCCGAAGTTCCGGGAGGGCATTTTGCTATTCTTTCGAACGTCGAGGGTCTATTTTCTACGCTGCCAGAACCACCAAACTGAAGTAAGCCATTTGCGCCAGATAAAAATGGGGCGCGATTTGTGGGAAGGATTTTCGCCACAGCTCCAACCGCAGCGTAACGTAAGCCAGAATCCATCCAATTCCGAACCAGGTGAGATAATTTTTCCAGGGCACGACATCGCCCTGCCAGCGCCAGTATCCCAGTTTCACTGCGCTCGTTTCCATTACGAGATCGAAAACGAGCAGTAAAATGGCGATGCGCAGCGAGTGAAGGGAGACAACATCAACATGCGGTTGAAATGGCAGGCGCCGTTCCAACGCCACAGCCGAAAGCAGCAGAGTCAGCCAGGAGAATCCGATGGCAAGCGGTACGCCCGCGATTTGGGGTTGCAGTGCCGCATGATATTGATAATCCCCGAAGATGACACCCGTGTGAACCCCCAACCACTCCAAAGACCAGGTTAACGCCACAACAGAAAGGCTCCATACCAAGAAAAGTCGTTGGTCGTCTCGATGCCCTGTGCAGCTTTCCGGTTTCGATTTCAACCACCAGATGAACTCTCCGGCCAGCCAGACAGCCAACGCAATCAGCATCCAGCCGGTTATCTGCAGCATCGCCGCTGGGAAAATCCCCAGAATGTGGATAACTCCCCCAAGTATGAGTACGCCGTATAGTATAAGAATGCGGGTCTTAACGGCCATCGTTAATCCTGCTGACGGCTTTGATTCGCTCGACGGATTCCATCGCATGCTCAAACGGAAGGCGGCAAATCCTGAAGGATCACCGCTTCCGTCGCTTCGGCAGTTAGCAGCACGCCCGGCACGCCAGCACCGGGGTGGGTGCTAGCACCCACCAGATACAACCCTTCCACATCCTCGCTGCGATTTTGCGGCCGAAATATGGCAGTCTGGGTGAAAAGCGGCTCGAGACTCCAGGGAGCGCCTTCATGGCAATTCCGCTGCCTTGCAAAATCCAACGGCGTGAAGATACGCTTCACTTCGATTGCCTCCTGTAAACCGTCCAGGCCAAAGTCGTGCTCCAGGTAGTCCAGTATTGTTTGGGAATAGGGATGCGCCTTCGCTTCCCAACTTACGTTCCCATTGAGATTGGTCACCGGAACGAGCACATACATGGACTCGCAGCCGGGCGGCGCCATCGCAGCTTCGGTTCGTGACGGAACGTGCAGATACATGGAAAAATCCTCGGGAAGCGCATGACGGTCGAAGATATCCCTCACCAGGCTCCGGTAGCGTTTGGAAAGAATGAGGGTATGATGCTGCAGTTGAGGAAATTTCTTCCTGACGCCCAGATAGATCAAGAAGGCACTCATGCCATAACGCACGCGGCGAAGACGCCGATCGCTCCATTTGCGGCGGTACTCGGGCGCCAACAAACTCCCATATGTGTGTTGAAGATCAATGCCGGAGACCACTGCGTCTGCGTGCAAAGTCTTTTGACCCGTTTCCACGCCACATGCACGACGGTCTTTTACGAGGATGCGTAGGACTTCATGCTCGGTACATATCTCCCCACCCAGGCTCTGGAACAGCGCCGCCAGTGCCTCGACCAGACTATACATCCCGCCGCGCGAATACCAGACCTTCTCCGTTTTTTCCAGATAGGGGATCATTTGATAGACCGCCGGCGTGCGAAAGGGGCTGCCGCCGAGAAAGAGCGGGTGAAAACTGAAGGCGAATCGATGGCGGAAATCCCGGAAATAGCGGGTCGATAAATGATACGCCGGAAGGAAGGCCTGCAATTTCAGAGCCTGCGGAATGAATTTGAGCATCGTCACCCAGCTGTCAAAAGGGCGAGATCCATAGCCCAGGTCGATGATAAAACGATAGATTGCGCCCGAGCGGGCGATGAATTTCTCATATTTGCGCGCATCGTGCGGATCGAAGCGGGACATCTGCTCCCGCATTCGATCGCTGTCCCCACTGTAATCCAAATGACTGCCGTCGTGGAAGTAGATGCGGTAGAATGGATCGAGCAGGATGAGATCCAGGTAATCCTCCATGCGCATACCGGCGTAGGAAAACAAATTTCGCACAATTTCCGGTGCGGTAAACAGCGACGGGCCGAGATCGAAAGTGTAGCCGCCCTGCTTGAGCTGTGAGGCGTGGCCGCCGACCTGCGAGCTCTTTTCGAGAATGGCTACCTGGTAGCCCCTGGACTGCAAGCGGATGGCCAAAGATAAACCCCCAAGTCCCCCGCCGATAATCACAATTTTCTTCATCCGCTGGAAGAACCTTTCGATTGGACTTATTCGATCCGTGGAAAGAATGTCAAATGAAAATTCAGGAACTGATGTTTAGGCGTCATGGTTTCCGTGCCGAGCTGCATTCACTCAGCCAATTGTTTACGTAGGAAGCTCATTGTTTCTGCGAATGCGGATTC
>DAOUEE010000106.1:0-27232 GCA_034430695.1 Anaerolineales bacterium
CTGGGTGTTGTGTTGGCCATCGTGGCCTTTTTTTTGACCGGCCCGATCGGCGCCGTCGTAGCACTGCTGCTTGGAATCTACATCGTGGAATACATCCGCAAGAGGGACGTCGAAAGCGCTTCGCAGGCCGTGATTGGCGCCGGGTTGGGTTGTGGGGCTTCGCTGATCGTAAAAATGCTGCTCGGTTTGGGGATGATCGTGACCTGGGTGATCTGGGCGTTTTCGAGCTAAGCCTTGAAGAAAAGCATTTCCACGCCCGCGTTTCTCAAGCCTTCTTCGGCCCAATACGTGACCATCGGGGAGGGATCATCCAAAACGGTGAAAAGAGCGGGTATCGCCTGGGGATCGTGAATTCGCGCCAACGCTCTTGCCGCCTCGATGCGGACATAGGGATCTTCAGACTTCAATGCATCGATCAATGCCGGGGCAGCCAGATCGCCGGCTGCCGTGAGCGCATCGCCGGCAAAGCGGGCGAAGAGACGGTCGGAATCCTGCAGCGAATCGATCAAGAATGAGATCGCATCCCTCGAGGGTCGTTCTCGCAGACTCAATGCGGCGCATTGGCGTACGGCAGGCGACGGGTCGGTGAGCGCGCGACAGACCGCCTGCCTCGCTTCGCGTTGGTCGAAACCGGTCAGCGTTCGCACGGCCCACCAGCGTTGATCGGGATTCCCGGCTTCGAACATCTCCAGCAGCGGACGGACGGCCGCGCCGCCCCATGCGGCGATTTGCTGTGCGGCAGCTTCCGCCCGCTCATCATCGTCCGAAGTCAGATCGTCGAGTAAAGCGTCCAGATCACGCATACGATTGGGATCGTTTCAATCTCAGAATTAAATAGGGGGGATGTGCGACTGGGATAGTCCCGTTTAATCGCCCGGAGGAGGTACGGGGAGATCTTCGACCGCCGTATCGACCCATTGATCGCCTTCGTCGATAAGCATCACCGGGATGTCGTCCTTGATGGGGTACTTACGGTTGCAGCCCGGTTCCTGGCACACCAGCCAGACGTCTTTCACCAGCTTCAGATTTCCTTCTTTCTCACGAACGCAGGCCGGGCAGCGTAAAATCTCCAGCAAATCTTGGTTGATCATATCGCACTCCTAAGCGCTCTGATTGTACCATCGGTGCGATAGCGAAGACGAGTGGAAAATGGTCAATCGTCTTCGCCCTCGACGATGACGTCCTTCGGAAGCTTGGTTCCGGGTCCGTATTCGTAAACGGCCTGCCAGGGCAAGTAACGCGTGCGAATGGTATCCTGGTAGAGCAACTCTCCATTTCGGGTCACGGTGCGGTACACCACCACCGTCATGCCGTCGGCGCTCCAATCGATCTGCTTGATCTCTCCCTTATCGAGATCCTTGTTCAATTTATAGAGATCCTTTGGTGCTTCGATTTCGTCCGAGATATCGCGGCTCCAGCTCACCTCGCGTCCGTCCGACGTCGAGTAGAACTTCCATTCCAGCGTATTGTTGTAGACATACGTCTCCATCAGTAGCCAGTACTGCGAATCGTTGGTGAACTTGAAATCGACGACGGGCACGAAAACGGTGGCGTCCAGGCCCGGCCCGGGGGAAGTCGACCCGATTTCGTAATACCCCACGCGATAGGCATGCGGATGGCGTTCGACGATGGGATAGCCGCCGAAGAAGACGGCACGGAACAAGGTCGTGCTCACCTGGCAAACCCCGCCGCCGACGCCTTTGATCGTTCGGTCTCCATAGATGATCAACGCTTCCGCATACCCGGTGTCCAGGCTGATGTCGCCAAGGACGTCGGCCATCGAGAGGGTTTCGCCGGGCGCGACCAGGAGGCCGTGAAAGGCGCTCGATGCGGTTTTGATGTTCTGGATGCGTGAGCTGCTCGACCCCGAGAAATACGTCGACTTGACGCTGACAGGCTCGCTAATACCCAGTTCTTCCGCCGTGGCGTCGTCTCCGACCTGCGGATCTTCGTACACGAACACCAGCGGCGCTTCGTGTTTCCCGAGATTGATGTCGGTGTGAATGGAAGCCAGGGATGCATTTACGTCGAGCGAGCGTCCCGTGACGGCTGGAGCGATCAAATCGAGCTCGTGGGTATCGTCGTTGAAAATGAATCGTGCGTTCTCCGGATCGCGGTCCAGTTCGGGTATGAGCGGCTCGAGGAACGCCGACATATCGCCCCCATCGAGCATTAACGTATAGGCGGCCGAGCCCCCGTCTTCGGCGATTTCGAAGCGGAGCATGTCCGCCAGTGCGGCCGGTTCGAACGTCCACGGTCCGGCACCCTGCGCGGTCAAACGCAGCGGTTGGCTGAGCAGTTCATTGGCGATCTCCGCCTGGGCGGAGGCGTCGAGGACTCTGGGGGGCAATTCATCGATGACGAGTTCGAGATCGACGTCGTGGAATTCGCTGACAGGCTCGGCAAGCGCATCGAGCGTGGCTTTGATATCCACCTGGCGACCGATCTGGCCCGGACTGGCGACGACTTCCGTTCCCTGTATGGAAAGGTCGGCTTCGATCGTCGGCAGTTCGATTTCCTGGGAGATGCCGTTCAAGTAATACTCACCGACTACGTGGTCGAACAGAATGATGGCGGGGATCTTGCGGCTTTGGCGCCATGCTGCGATCTGCTCTTCGAATCGATCGGCCAACGATCCTTCACGCCCGACGCTCAACGCCCGGCGCGCCATGGCGGGAATGTCGATGATGACACCGAGATCGGCCGGGCTTGCAGTCCAGGTCTTGTTCCCGTCACGCAGGACGATCAGGCCAGTCTGGGGGTAGGTCAAAACGTCTCTAAGTTCGGCCTCGATCTGCTCTTGTTTGAGACCTCCCAGGTTGATGCCCGCCGCATGGACACCCGGCAGGGCTCGGCCGATGTAGAAGAGACGAACGGTGAGCAGGAAGGTGAAAGCACAAATGAAGAGCGCAGCGCATGCCGTGAATGCAATCTGTACGGTGTGCGTGATCCAGATGCGTTGCTTCGATTGGGGGTGTGCCAACGATCGTAGCGATTCCATAGGCGTGGCTCGTGTTCAAGATGAAATTATAACATCCGGCGATGCAGCATTCGTTCAGCGAATGTTGTTGTACTCGCTTCCCACCGATCCTTCGAACCATGTCGCAGGCCAGTCTTCCCCGATTACCCCGCTGAAATGCGCATGCTCGCTTGTTCGCGGTCGAGCAGACCCGCCGCGGCGTTTCCGCCGCAAAATTCTTCCAGCAGGGATTGCAGATCATGCAGGGCAGCTTCGGCCTCGTTTTTTGCCCTGGCGTGATGCCCTTCAACGGTGATGATGACCCGAGAGGCGCCTTCACGCGCGGCGCTGTCGTCGCTCTGGCGCCAGCACCAGCGGCGTGCGACCACCCGTTTATTCTGATCCGAGAATACAACCTCGCCGGGCTGCGGATTCTCGGGTTCGGAAACACCCAACGGCAGGAACAACTCGTCTCCTTCGGCGAAGTGGACCGTGATGGGAAGCTCGAGCCGGCGCGTGTCGAATACGGCAATCGGTAGCGCGTAGCGTATGCTGACCAGGTTGGCCAGGTCGACCAGCGTGTTGATCGAAGGGATGTCGCCGTGTTTCGTCAATCGGCGCAGCAAGGCTTCTGCGGCGTTGCGGTACTGCGTGGGTTTGATGCCAAAATCCCGGAACACTTTGCGCCAGGCGGCGATGGAGGCGATCTCGCTCAGCGGTGTCTCGCCGATACGCGCGAGCGTACTCTGCTGTTCCTGGTTATAGAGCGACAATAGCTCGGGCGAGGTGGCGTCGTTGCGGACGCCCTCCAAATGGATCACGCCGCCAACGATATGCGGATAGCGTTCGATGATGTCTGCGTGGTATTGAAATACGATCATAAAAACTCCCATTCTCGCGCCATCAAATGTCGCCAGTCTTGTGCCGACTGCTTACCTCCGACGGATTCATCTATTGGATTAGCCACACTTCGACGCTGGTAAGGTGAATGATGCCGGGGATGTTTCCCGTGCTGGGTTCGAAGACGGTGATGTGCACCCATTGTTGAAAGTCGATCTGGTATGGCACTTCGACCGAGAAGGTTCCGAGTTGGCCAACGGCGGGCGCATCGAGTTCGACCTGCGCCGAACCCAATGAATCTCCCCGGTTGTTGACGATGTCGACGCTCAGCGGTGTGTCGGAATCGACCCAACCTGCGCCCTGAACGAGGGCCACGCCCCCGCCGACGACACCTCCTTCGTGCGGGCTGAGGATGGCCAATTTCTCTGTGCCCCGTCTTGCGGGATGGACCAGTGCGGAGCCGGTCGATAACAGCGTCAGATTGACCGTGAAAATGTGCGTGGTTTGCCGGTCCCGCCAGCTTTGCGTACTGATTTCCAGGCGCGCTTCTTCTGCGACGTGCTCGATGTTGAAGTAAATCGTGCCGTTGAAGCGGCCCGGATTACCGGATAAAACGTACAGGTAGCGCCAGCCTCTCGAAATAACGCCGCCGTCTTCCCCGAGCAGGCGGATGAGCACGCGATCGTCGAAACTCGGGCCACCCCATCCACTCACGCGAAAACCGCTGTTTACTTGCGATCCCGGTCCTGGTTCGTAGATAACGAGTTGTTCCAACGGCATGTTGACAAGCGGCGGAAGCGGAGTGGGCGTTTCGAGGTCTTGCAGCGACTCGATCACAATGGCGGAGGTCGTTTCGCTGAAAGGTTCCGGCGTGTCCGTCGGTTGGTCGAGTGCGGTCTCTGTAGGCAGCGGAGTGGGCTCGGCGGTATCCGTTACCTGAGCTGCGATCTCGCTCCGATCTTCCGGGATCGGTGCGCAGGCACTCAAAACGAGCGATAAAATCGACAAAATCAATATCGACGACCTACAGATGTGTTGGGCCGTAATTCCACCGATCAACGCAAATCCTCCCGAGTCGATTCCGTGTATTCTAGCATCGAACTTTTTTTCTAGCCCTTTCTGTGATGGGAATCGTCGGTGGAGGGGGGCTTCCTGGAATGCATGCCTCTCAGGAATCAATAATCGTCGACGATTGTCGGAGTCAGCACGAGCGTCGTGAAATCGGAAAGTTAAAAAAACCGTCAGGACGATTTCGGTTCTGACGGTTTTCCTCGATTGGAAAACGTCTTTCTACACAATTCAACTCAAGTCGTAGATCTCTCCGAACTTCGTGTGAAGGTAGCGAAGATAAGGTTCGGCAGAGAGACCGGAGCCGATCACACGCTGCAGTAGTTCCGTAGGTTCGAATTTCGCCCCATACTGGTGGATGTTTTCCCGCAGCCATCCCAGCAAATCCGAAAACTTGGCCTTCTCGATTTGTCGAGTGAGGTCGGGAATGTCTGCCTCGATCTTTTCCCAAAGCTGGGAGGCGATTAAATTACCTAGCGCATACGTTGGGAAATACCCGAGAAGACCTTCCGACCAATGGACATCCTGAAGCACGCCTTGGGCATCGTCGGGCGGTGTAACGCCCAGATATTCCTGCATCTTCGTGTTCCATACTTCCGGAAGATCCGCGACTTCGATGTTCCCTTCAATAAGGCCGGTTTCGATTTCGAAGCGCAGCATGATGTGCAGGTTGTACGTGGCTTCGTCGGCTTCGACACGAATGAAAGAAGGTTCGACCTTGTTGATCGCCCGATAGAAGGCCTCCAATTCAACGTCGCCCAATTGATCGGGGAAGTATTCCTTCAGCGTCGGAAAGAAGGCCACCCAGAACGGCTTGCCGCGACCGACGAGGTTTTCCCACATGCGTGATTGGGATTCGTGAACGGACAATGAGGCGCCATCCGCAAGCGGGGTTCGGGAAAAGCTCGGGGCCAATCCTTGGCCGTACATTCCATGCCCGGCTTCGTGAAGCGTGCTGAAAACACCCGTGTTGAAGAATTCCGGATCAAAGCGCGTGGTGATGCGTACGTCCCCGGTGCCGAAGTCGGTGGTAAATGGATGCACCGTTTTATCCTGTCGGCCGCGCTTGAAATCGAACCCAAACGCTTGGATGACTTCCATTCCAAAGTCCCACTGGCGGTTCACGTCGAACGTTTGATGGACAGGAGAGTCGTCGACTCGCTCACTTACATCGTTGATGGCGTGAACCAGTTCTACCTGCCGGGGGCGCAGATTTTCAAAGACAGCTTTTACTTCGGAGGTTTTCATCCCTGGTTCGTAATCGTCGAGCAAGGGATCGTAGGGATGGTCGAATGGGGTGAAGAACTCGGCGTATTGCCGGCGCAGATCGATGATTTTCTCCAGGATCGATTGGAATTGCGAAAAATCGGCTTCCTGTCGGGCTTTGGCCCAGGTTTTGTGCGCCAATGCTGTGGTGCGTCGAAAATCCGTCACCCATTCCGTAGGCACCTTCTTTTCTTTGGCGTAGTCTCGATCCGCCTTGCGAACCAGGCGGGCTTCATCGGAAGGTGCTTTAAGATCTCCGACTTCATCTTTGGCGGCCTCGATGGCGGCACCCATTTCTTCGCTGGTGGCGAGTTCGTGGGCCAAACGGCTGAGCGTGGCAATGCTCATCGCGCGCTCTTCCGCACCGCCGGGGGGCATGTAAGTTTGTTGATCCCAGTGAAGGACCGCGATCGCTGAAGCGAGATCGGCAACTTCGCCTAAAAGATTACGTAATAACTCGAGTGGGTTTTTATTCATCATCCTGCCTCATCGTATATGATTTACCTTGCACAGCATCTTGTTTCGAGAGAGAAGGTTTTTTGCCTGTAATTCCCTGCGTAAGATTCAATTCAATGAATTTATCCAATGAATACATTTTATCGGATCGACGTTGGTCAAGTCCTGAATCTGCTGTAAAAACAGCGACGTGAGTCATGCTGCTTCTTCCAACCTGCGTCCTGTCGGCGGCGGTTCAATTCCCAGCTCGATCTTGAGCTGACGAAGCTGCTGAATTTCCAAATCCGTCATACGCACACCACGCCTCCGCTGACTTGTTTGCCACAACGTTGCGAAAACCAATTTCAGACAGCTCTGTTCGGTGAAAAACCTGGGGATCGTCTTCGTGCGTCTCTTTTGCTCTCCGAAGGCACGTTCAAGTAAGTTGGTCTTGCGAATATAACGATGATGAGCTGCGGGACAGCGAAAATATGCCCAGCAGGCCTCCAGATCCTCCGAGAAGGCTTTCATTGCAGAAGGATAACGGTCCCCATAAAGTTGCAGCAGATCCTTCGCCACCATCTCTGCCACCTTGCGGTTGGGCGCTTTGTAGGCACTCTGCACAAGCACTTTGACTTCCTCACGGTCTGCATCCGGGACCTTGTCAACAACGTTCTGGATCTTGTGTACCAGACAGCGCTGGCGCAGGTTGTCTGACCAGGCTTCTTCCACTGCCCGAATCAGCCCTGGGGCGCCATCCGTGGTGATCGTCACCGGGATCTGCAATCCACGATGCTGCATATCGCGGATGAAATTTTGCCAAGCGCGGTAGCTCTCACGATTCCCCAGTGCCATGTGAATCAGAATTTTGCACTTGTCGCTGCAGATCGCCCAGGCGACCAGAATGCCTTCTTTGGGCCCTCCCATGCGGCGAAGCGCTTCGTAGACGCCATCCAGGAAGAGATATTCCACTTCAAAACCAGATAGATCTCGTTCACAGAAAGCCTGATAATCCTCCCAGAGTTGATCAGTGAGATGGCTCACCGCTGTGCGGCTGAGCAGCTGATCGCCGGTGGCTTCTTGAAAAGCATCTTCAATATCTCGAGTTGAAAGTCCTCGCGTGTACATCTCCACCGCCAGTCGTTCCAGGATGTCGCTGTTTCCACGCAGGAAAGAGGCCAACTGAGATCGGTAGGGCTCGGGTGTTTGGCGTACTTGAAGGACCTTCAGTTGAATGCGCCCCTCAGCTGTATCCACATTCATGGCGCGATAACCGTTTCGATATCCTTCCTGATCCGTGGTTTCATCTCTGCGTTCGTAATGATCCCTGCCGAGGTAATCCGAGACTTCCTACTCCAGCATTTCCTGAGTCAATCGTTTTGCTCCAAGAAGATGCAGCTGTGAGACCGGATCTTCCCTGTTAGCTATATTGCTCTTGAGAAGTGCATCAATTTGCTGTTGAATTCTCTCACTTGGTGGTATTCTGTTCATGGCATGGGATTCCTTTCTACCCATATGGGCATCGGTTTTGTGATAAACCTAAGGATATCTCACGCCGCTTCTTTTTACAGCATTATAGGGACATCACCTTTTTCCGGAATCGATCTCAGCATGTGTTTCGTTTCCGTGTAAGAATATTATTGGATAGAGATGTCCACCATCAATCTGGGAATTGATATTGTTTCGATTATATTATTATCCTTTATTGTATAATCAACACCATCTGCTGGAGAATCAGTAGAGAGTGTATATAAGCTATGGACTTAGAAAGTTCATATTTATGACTGAATATAATACTTATACCGTGATGCATTAATTGGAATATTTTGGATTACTATGTTGCTAACGAAAAAGAAGATATTTTTCGCTGTAGATATACTTCTTTGTTTATTTGGAAGTGCCCTAATTTTCTATGCAACGACTTCTGAGCTTTGGGCCGGAAGCGACTCGGTAGAATACTACGAAGTCGCACGTAATATTGCAGCGGGTCGAGGTACTGTCGTAATACGTCCAAGCGGTTTAATCGTTCCTTTGTATCTTCGTCCTCCCCTATATCCTATCACACTGAGCATTGCCCGTTTTGTGGGAATAGAAATGTTGGAATTCAACCGCTATCTGAACATCGGATTGTTCAGTGTATTTCTTTTCGTTCTTGGTTGGAGTGCGAATATCAAGGATCAAAATTATATGTATGCAATATGCTTTACGACCTTGATCATTTCGTCTCCTACTTTTATCCAAGTATTCAGTGGAGCAATGTCCGAATCAATTTTCTTTACACTTGGATTATTATCAGTCGCCTTACTCATTCAATATCTTCGTACCAATAATCGTAGGCATCTTAGCTTCTCTGCGGTATTGGCTGGCTTGGCAACCTTGACCCGATTTAATGGAGTGGTATATATCCTCCTTGGTGCATTTATGATCATGTGGCAATGTAAATGGCGAATAAAACAAGCATGGCGCGATCTTTTTATCTTCGTGTGGCTTAGTCTTATACCTGTACTCCTCTGGCTTATTGGATTATTCAAGGTGGGATACACTCCAGGCATCTATAGTAATGAGATCGAAAATATTTGGAAAACTTTGATGCACTTTCGTGTATCACTTGTGGAACTTATGTGGAAGTGGTTTCCTGGATTTTCCATTTTCGGGAATCAAAATTACAGGGGTAAGTTATATATTATCGCCTTGTTTATGGTCGGTCTTTTTCTACTTGTATTAGTTTGCCATAAGAGGAAAAAAACTGATAGAAATCCAATACTTGCGCAATCAGGTACATACCAAATAGTGATTTGGTCGTCTCTTTTTGTTTTATTTATCTTAATTCATGCTTTTTCTTACGTCTTTGTTGAACATCCAAGACCAGCACTAAATGATCGTATTTTTTCTCCAGTTCAACTGTGTTTTTGGGGAGTGATACTATCGAGTCTGTTCTATATCTCAGACACATATTTTCGCAGAGGCTTTCGTTGGATTTTGATAGGTATTTTTATGGTAAGCACCGTTGCTTCATATATCCCCCAGACTGTTAGTACCTTATCCGAGTTATCTACGAATGAATCTGGCATTACAAGCAAGAGTTGGCGTTCATCTGATGTAATGCAAGAACTAAAGAGGTTGCCGGAATCTATTCCCATTATTTCTAACGAATCTGCTGCAATTATGTTTTACACAGAACGACCGGTGTATGAAATAACCGAGTTGGTCCAGGGTATTCCCCTGGAGACTTATCGGCCCTTTGGCGAGGATCCTGATCGCGTCGAAGAGATGATTTTCCAGAAGCAAGGTGCTGTTTTGGTCTTGTTCGACACGATTTATTGGCAGTTTTGGCCGTTATATGAGCAAGATACACAAAGTCGGCTGGACAGTTTTACTTCTGGATTGTACACATATTATGACGGTTGGGACGGTAGCATCTATTTTTATCGTCCTCCGCAGGATTTGAACCATTGAGGAGGCCGTCGACGGAAAGGGAGCCTTGGCGACATTAGCTGCCAGGTCGTATGTTCCAATTGCGTTTTTAAGCCAGCCCGATGGTAGGATGACCCAGTGAATTGACTTCTTCAATGACTCTAGAATCTGCATCGAATGACGTTTTTAATTTAGCCAGCGTTGTAGAAATGTTCGATCGCTTGCAACTTGTTGAGACAAGCATCGTCCTCCGGGTTTGGCACATACGCTGTAGCAAACCAGGTTTCAAGTATCTCCTTGGCCACCGCTTCGGATAATCGCCGCAGCGACAAGCAGAGCACGTTGGCGTCGTTCCACAGCCGTGCGCCGCGGGCAGTCTCGGCATCGCCGCACAGCGCGGCGCGCACGCCGGGGACTTTATTCGCTGCGATGCTCACGCCGGTTCCCGTCCAACAAGACAGGATGCCTTCATCCGCTTCTCCTCGCGCGACCGCCTCGGCGACGTCCCGGGCAACGGCCGGCCACGAAGACATTTGATCGGCGAGTGGGCCGAACAGAATGATTTCGTGCTCCTGCTCTTTCAAATCCTTAATGACCGAGTCTGTCAGCGAGGTACGCTCGTCCGATCCGACGGCAATACGCATGGTTTCCTCCTGGAGGTTTCCTCTACGTTAGTTTATCAAGTTCTATCGTTTTTTTATTTCACCAGCGCTGTTCTTACGATCACAGATTCAGCCCGCGAGCGCTGTTTATGGGATAATAAATGGCGTTCATGGAGGCGGAACAGTGGATTTTGAAACCATTTGCGTACTCGGATTGGGCTACATCGGTTTACCCACGGCGAGCACGTTCGCCACGCACGGCGTGCGCGTCGTCGGCGTGGACGTCAATCGGCGCGTGGTGGAGGTGCTGCACAACGGCGAAGTGCACATCCACGAACCGGGATTGCGCACCCTGGTGCAAGCAGCGTTTCGATCGGGCAACCTGCGCGTGAGCGAAGAGCCGGAAGACGCCGATGCCTTTATCATCGCCGTTCCCACGCCGATCAAGGCGGACAATACGGCCGACCTGAGTTATGTGGTCGCCGCCAGCGAATCGATCGTGCCGCATTTGAAGGCAGGGAATCTGGTCGTGCTGGAGTCAACCTCGCCGCCGCGCACTACCTTGGACGTCGTCAGACCGATCCTCGAGAAGTCCGGTTTGGTCGCCGGAGTGGATTTCCATCTGTCTTATTCCGCGGAGCGGGTTTTGCCGGGCAAGATCCTCTCCGAGCTGATCGAAAACGCACGCGTCATGGGCGGTGTCGACCGGGCTTCGGCGGAAGCCTGCCGCGATCTGTACCGCATTTTCGTGCGCGGCGAGATTGTCCTCACCGACGCGACGACGGCCGAGATGGTCAAACTGATGGAAAACACGTTTCGCGACGTGAACATCGCCATCGCCAACGAATTCGCCCGCCAGGCGGATCAATTCGGCGTCGACATCTGGGAAGCAATCCGTTTCGCCAATCTGCATCCGCGCATATCGATCCTCAAACCGGGCCCCGGCGTCGGTGGGCACTGCATAAGCGTGGATCCCTGGTTCCTGATCGAGGCGGCGCCGGATCGCTCGCAGCTCATTCACCAGGCACGCCTGGTCAACGATTCACAGCCCGCCTACGTTTTTGATCTCATCGAATCGGCCGTGGGCGGCTTGAAGGGCAAGCGGGTGGCGGCGCTGGGTCTGGCGTACAAGGCGGACGTCGACGACCTGCGCGAGAGTCCAGCGATCGAGGTCGTGCGGCTGTTGGTGGATGCCGGCGCGGAAGTGGTGACCTACGAACCCTATTTGTTGGGTGCGGCGGTGGCCGGAGCGGAATCGTCGCAATCCCTCGATGCGGCGCTGCAGGGCGCCGACATCGTCGTGTTGCTCGTCGATCATGAGATGTTTCATGACTTAAAACCATCGGCTGTTGCCGAATTAATGGCCGGAAAATTGGCCGTCGACACACGCGGCATTTGGAAGCGGGATGCGTGGCGGGATGCCGGATTCAACCTGCGGGTCATCGGAGTCGGGGCGCAGGATGACTGATCCCCGAATGCGGGTGCTTTCTATCTTCGGCACGCGTCCGGAAGCGGTGAAGATGGCGCCGGTCATTGCCCGCATGGAAAACGAAGCGCAGATCGCTTCGAAAGTGTGTGTCACGGCCCAGCATCGTGAGATGCTCGACCAGGTCCTCGATCTCTTCGAGATCGAACCGGATTACGATCTGGACCTGATGCGGCCCGATCAATCCCTTCCCGCTTTAACGGCGTCGATATTTACGGGCCTCGAGCCCGTGCTGCAGGAGGTGTCACCCGACTGGGTTCTATTGCAGGGTGATACTACGACGGTGATGGCCGCTTCCCTGCTTGCATATTATCACCGTGCCAGGGTGGGTCACGTAGAGGCGGGCCTGCGCACCGGCGACAAGTGGCAGCCGTTCCCGGAAGAGATCAATCGCCGCGTGGTTAGCACCGTCACGGATCTGCACTTTGCCCCCACCGAGACTTCACGCGCCAATCTGCTGCGTGAAGACGTGCCCGCGGAGAAGATCGTGGTCACGGGCAACCCCGTGATCGACGCGCTGCAATCCATCGTCGCACGTGACTATAATTTCGACAGCGGTCCGCTGGCGGGTGTTCCCTGGGAGCGCCGCGTGATACTCGTCACCGCACATCGGCGGGAAAACTTCGGACGCCCCCTGGAGCAGATTTTCTCCGCGCTGCGGCGCATCGCCGAACAATACGCCGGGGACGTCCACCTGATTTATCCCGTTCATCTTAATCCCAACGTGCGTGGCCCTGCACAACGGATTCTCGAAGGCGTGCCCAATGTTACCCTCGTCGATCCGTTGGATTACCTGCCCATGGTGCATGCGATCCGGCGTGCTTATCTGGTGTTGACCGACTCGGGTGGACTGCAGGAGGAGGCCCCCGCCCTGGGAACGCCGGTGCTGGTCATGCGGCGCGTCACGGAACGGCCGGAAGCGCTCGAAGCAGGCACCGCCCGCTTGGTTGGCGTCGAGGCCGAGCGCATCGTCTCGGAAACGCAGCGGTTGTTGGATGATCGAGAAGCTTACGCAAAAATGGCCCGAGCGGTCAATCCTTTCGGCGACGGACATGCAGCCGAGCGGATCGTTCAGGCGCTGCTGGATACTCGTCGGTGATTTTCATACCAGCGAAAAGTAAACATGCTGCATAAGGGTTTCTATACCACACTCGTATATGCTCGCCGTCTTCCGCTGCTCGGTCGGCTCGCGTATTACGTATTGAAATTACTGGGTGCGGAAATCCCGCGCTCGGTCGAAATCGGCGAGGATTTTCTCCTGGAGCACGGGGGTTTTGGGGTCGTGGTGCATCCCCACACGCTGATCGGGGATCGTGTGAAGCTGTATCCAGGCGTGACCCTCGGGCGGGCGGACGTGCACCTTCCCGCCAGCGCATCCGAATTTAAACGCATCGTCGTCGAGGACGACGTGCTGCTGGCGCCGGGTTCGAAAGTGCTGGGGAAATCCGGAGAACTGCGCGTTGCACGCGGTACGATCGTGGCGGCCAACGCTGTCTTGCTTCAATCGACCGGGGAGGGCGAAATCTGGGCCGGCGTTCCTGCAAAGTGCATCGGCGTGCGGGATGATCTGCAATGACCGTGAGCAAGCTTAAACGAATCTGCCTCCTGCCGCGTATGTCCGGTGTGGGCGGCATGGTCTCGTTCCACGTCAAATTCAGCGCAGGATTACACACCCGAGACATCGCAGTTTCCAATGATTTGGCCGATGTTCCCTACGATGCCGTGCTGCTGATCGGGGGCACGCGTCAACTGATCGGATTGTGGCGAGCGCGCAGGAAGGGGATTCCCGTCATCCAGCGCCTCGATGGATTCAATTGGCTTCACCGCAAATTGCGCACCGGCCCGCGTCATTTTCTGCGTGCGGAGTGGGGTAATTGGGTGCTGTCCACGATCCGCGCCCGGCTTGCGAATCGCGTCGTCTATCAAAGTCAATTCGTGTGCAATTGGTGGGAGAGGAGCTACGGCGCGACGAACGTTCCGTATCATGTGGTGCTGAACGGCGTGGACCTGGCACGCTACACGCCAAACGGTCCGGAACGCCCACCGGAGGACCGCTATCGGATCCTGCTTGTAGAAGGAACCCTGGGCGGCGGCTACGAAATGGGATTGAAGCACGCCATCGGACTGGCCGAAAAATTGTCCGGCGGCATGGATCGGCCGGTGGAATTGATGGTCGTCGGCCGCGTGGCCGATTCGTTGCGGCAGGCTGCGAATCAGCGTGCACGGATTCCCGTCCGCTGGGAAGGCAAAGTGCCTGCAGAACGCATCCCGGGCATCGATCGTTCTGCGCACGTGCTCTTTTCCGCAGACCTGCATCCCGCCTGCCCGAATTCGGTAATCGAAGCTCTGGCCTGCGGATTGCCGGTCGTGGCGTTCGACACGGGCGCCCTGCCCGAGCTGGTCAGCGCAGACGCAGGTCTTCTGGTGGATTATGGAGGCGACCCCTGGAAGCTCGAAGCGCCCGACATTGACGGATTGGCGCGCGCTGCGCAGGAGATACTCGAAGACCAATCCCGTTTCCGAGCTGCGGCTCGCAAACGGGCGGAGCAAGCTTTTGGCTTGCAGAGGATGATCGATGGGTATCTTGCGGTAATCGAGGAAGCGCTGTGATGGACGCCGACCGAGACACCACTTTTCCGGGACGCGTGGGTCTGCAGCAGCGGGTGCTGCCCGCGTATCGTGTGACGTTTTTCGAACGTCTGGCAGCGGTTTGTGAGGCCGGCTTGCAGGTTTTCGCCGGTGAACCGCGCCGCGATGAAGGCATCCTGCAGGCGGACGAACTGCGTCAGGATTTGTTTTCCCACGCAGAGAACATCCACATTCTGCGCGGCACGTTGTATCTCTGCTATCAAAAGAGCATGCTTTCATGGTTACAGGCCTGGGATCCGCAGGTTTTGATCCTGGAAGCCAACCCGCGCTACCTCGCCAACTGGCGAGCCGTGCGTTGGATGCGGCAGAGAAGTCGACCCGTCATCGGCTGGGGACTGGGTGCTCCGCCGCCAGGCGGGGCTCTGGCGCTGGTCCGCAGGGCGTTCCGTGCACGTTTTCTCGGCAGCTTCGACGCACTGATCGCATACAGCACGCTGGGTGCGGAACAGTATCGCCAGTCGGGGGTTCGTGAAGAGTGTATTTTCGTGGCGCCCAACGCCGCCGCAGCCATTCCGCCGCCGTTAAAGCCTCGAGAGGTCAAATCGCGGGACGACCTGCACGTGCTTTTTGTAGGCCGTTTGCAGGCGCGCAAACGCGTGGACAACTTGCTGCGTGCGTGTGCGGCGCTGGAACCGCCGCCGGCGTTGACCATCGTCGGGGACGGGCCGGCGAGCGACGATCTGGAGCAGCTCTCGCGGCACATTTATCCGCAGACTCATTTCGTCGGCGCACAGCAAGGTGAGGCGCTGGAGGGGTATTTCCGGAAGGCGGACCTGTTCGTGCTGCCCGGTACGGGGGGGCTGGCCGTGCAGCAGGCTATGGCACACGGCCTACCGGTCATCGTTGCCGAAGGCGACGGCACGCAAAACGATCTGGCGACTCCGGGAAACGGCTGGCTGGTACCGCCCGGAAATCTGGAAGCGCTTATCGCAGCACTGCGGCAGGCGTTATCCGATCCCGGACGGCTGCAATCGCTGGGAAAGGAGTCACATCGCCTGGCGAGTGAACGCTTCAACATCGAGAACATGGCCTCGGTTTTCGTGCGCGCCATGAACGCGGTAACCCGGGAGCGCTGAGATGCGTCTGCTCTTCATCGCCGACGGACGCAGCCCGACCGCGCTGAACTGGATACGCAGCTTCATCGAGATGGATGAAGTAGTGCATCTGATTTCGACTTTTACCTGCGAACCCGCCCTGGATCTGGCCTCCCTCAATATCGTACCGGTTGCCTTCAGTGGTTATGCCGGAAGCTCATCTTCCGGATCCAATAAGATCCGCCGCCGTAACATTTTGCGCGGTGCACGATGGATTCGATTGCGCGCCTGGCTGCGACATTGGCTGGGACCGTTGACCCTGGCGCCGGCGGTACGGCAGGTCGCTGCGTTGATCGAGGCGATCGATCCGGACTTGATTCACGCCATGCGCATCCCGTTCGAGGGCATGCTTGCCGCGGCGGCCGGCCCAGAAGCACCGCTCTTGCTTTCGATCTGGGGCAACGACTTCACCCTGCACGCGCCTTCGACGCCGCTGATGGCGCGCTATACGCGCAAAACGCTTGCGCGCACGGATGGTCTGCTGGCGGACTGCCGCCGCGATCAAAAACTGGCCTACACGTGGGGCTTCCCGCAGGATCGACCGTCTATCGTCTTGCCCGCCAGCGGCGGCATATGCCGACAAGATTTTCATCCCGGGGGGACGGACGCAGACGTTTGGCCGGGCGTATTGGCGAATTTGTCTGGAAAAATCCCGGCGGACGCACCCGTGGTGGTCAACCCGCGCGGTTTTCGCAGCTACGTACGAAGCGATACCTTCTTCAAGTCCGTTCCGAAAGTCCTGGCCGTCCACCCCGAAGTTATGTTTCTTTGTCCGGCTATGGCAGGAGAACGGGCGGCGGAGGAATGGCTTCACCGTCTGGAAATCGGAGATTCGGTGTTCTTGCTGCCTCAATTGACCCGGGCGGAAATGGTCAGGGTTTACCAGCGCGCGCAGGTGACGGTCTCGGTCAGCGAGCACGACGGCACGCCGAACACGCTGCTGGAGGCGATGGCTTGCGGCTGCTTCCCGGTGGCCGGCGACATCGAGTCGCTGCGCGAATGGGTGGTCGATGGGGAGAACGGTTTTCTGATCGATCCGGGGAATCCCTCGGCGCTGGCCGATGCGGTCAACCGGGCGTTCTCCGATCCCGATCTGCGGGCGCGCGCTGCGGACCGCAATCAAACCCTGATCGATGAACGTGCGGCGCATGAGATAATCATGGCCAGGGCCGTCGAATTTTATCGATCTTTCCTGCTCTGAGCCGCAGCGTGCGTAGAAGGTAAAGGGGATCGGGGAGACCAGGAGTTCACCGAGGTGACAGGATGAGTTGGAAAGCACAATTGAAGGGCGATTCGCTGCCCTGGTTGTTGGAACCGGAATCGCCGGGTGTCCGCTATCTGGCGCTGCGGGATTTGATGGGCGCCTTCCCAGATTCGGCGGAACTGAAATCAGCGCGGCGAAAAGCGCACGAGAAAGGTCCCATCGCCTTGCTTCTGGACGAGATGCATCCCGATGGCTGCTGGGTCGAGCCGGGACCGGGTTATCGCCCCAAATATCGCAGCACGGTATGGGCGCTCATTCTGTTGGCACAGTTGGGCGCCTCGGTAGAACAAGACGAGCGTATCGCGAGGGCCTGTGAATATGTCCTTGCAAATACGCTTTCCTCAAGAGGTCGCTTCAGCATCTCGGGTGCGCCATCGGGGACGGTTGAATGCCTGCAGGGCAACATGTGCGCCGCGCTGCTCGATCTGGGTTGGAAGGACGAACGCCTCGATGCGGCCTTCGAGTGGATGGCCCGAAGCGTGACCGGCGAGGGCGTCGCACCGCAAGGTGAGAAGGAAGCCGAACTGCGTTACTACGCGGGAAATTGCGGTCCCGACTTCGCCTGTGGTGCGAACGACAGTCTGGCCTGCGCCTGGGGCGCGGTCAAGGTCATGCTGGCCTTCGCAAAGCTGCCTGGCGAGAAGCGCACGCCGCTGATCGATGCGGCGATCGAGCGCGGTGTGGATTTCCTCTTCAGCGTCGATCCGGCCTCGGCGGAGTACCCCCACGGTTATGCGGACAAACCGAGCGGCAACTGGTGGAAGTTCGGTTTCCCCGTGTTTTACGTGACGGATTTGCTGCAGAACGTGGAAGCACTCGTGAGTCTGGGTTTTGGGGAAGATCCACGTCTGCAGAATGCCCTGGACCTCATCCGAGAGAAACAGGACGATCAGGGGCGTTGGGCGCTCGAATACGATTACGCCGGCAAGACCTGGCTGGATTTCGGCGCCAAGAAGAAAGCCAATAAATGGGTGACGCTGCGGGCGCTGCGGGTTCTCAAGCAAGCCGGTGGTTGATGTGCCATTGTCGTTTGCCAGGACCGTTCGCCTCGAATGTCTCACAAACCGTCCTGATGCTATAATGCCCCCGAGAATCGCAATGGCTTTTGGGAGGCCCGATCGGGGTTGCTGTAGACTCTACATCCCCGCCCAACGGATTTGATGAAACAAGTCATTCAGGACGTTCGCTCCGGCAAGACCAGCGTAACCGAAGTTCCTGTGCCCGTACCGGCGCCGGGGACGGCATTGGTGCGTACTGCGGTATCCCTCGTCTCCGCAGGGACGGAGCGCGCCATCGTCGAATTTGCCGCTAAAAACCTGTTGGGAAAAGCACGTTCACGACCGGACCTGGTGCGTCAGGTGCTGGAAAAAGTGCGCCGTGAAGGGCTGATGACGACCTTCGAGGCGGTGCAGAACCGGCTCGATCAGTCCATGCCACTGGGATACTCCTCCGCCGGGACGGTAGTGGCTGTGGGGGATGGTCTACAGGGTTTCCGCGTAGGGGATCGGGTGGCCTGCGCCGGTGGCGGCTACGCCGTCCACGCCGAGTTCGCTGTCGTGCCCCAAAACCTGCTGGCACACCTGCCGGAAGGCGTAGATTTCGAAGCCGGTGCTTTCGCCACGTTGGGCGCCATCGCCTTGCACGGCTTTCGTCTGGCCGAAGCGCAACTCGGCGATCGTGTGGTGGTCATCGGCTTGGGACTTCTGGGGCTGCTTTCGGTGGGCCTCGCACGCGCCGCCGGGTGCTCGGTCTTGGGGATCGACCTCGATCCCGAACGTGTCGGACGGGCGAAAAATTTGGGAGCCGAGGCGGTCGCCAACCCGGAGGCCGAAGAAGCTGCCGCGGCTTTCAGCCAGGGATTGGGCTGCGACGTCGTACTGATCTGCGCCGACACGCAGTCCAACGAAACCGTCGAACTTGCGGGAGCCATCGCGCGCGATCGGGCAAGAGTCGTGGCCGTCGGCGCGGTGGGTATGGATATCCCCCGACGCACGTATTATCAGAAGGAACTCCAATTCATCGTCTCGCGCTCCTACGGCCCGGGGCGCTACGATCCGCTGTACGAAGAGGCGGGAATCGATTACCCGCCAGAGTATGTGCGGTGGACCGAAGGGCGCAACCTGGATGCATTCCTCGAGACATTGGCGGAGGGGGCGTTCGACGCCACTTCGCTGATCAGCCATCGCTTCGACATCGGACACGCCGCCGATGCTTACGAACTCATTACGGGGGAGACGAAGGAATCGTTCCTTGGCGTGCTGCTAACATACCCGCAGGAAAAGGATGTGGATTCGATTGTCCGCCAGGTCGAACTTGCTCAGCCGAAGATAACGCCGTCGGCACGAGTCCGGTTGGGAGCGATCGGTGCGGGAAATTTCGCCACGGCGGTTCTCTTTCCCGCGTTGCGGAAAGTAAAGGGAGTCGAGCGCATCGGCCTGGTCACCGCGAGCGGGTTAACGGGCACGCAGGTTGGAAAGCGTTTTGGCTTCCATTACGCATCCACGGATGTAAATGAAGTCCTTGAGGACGAAAAGATCAATACCGTTGCGATTCTCACCCGGCACAACCTTCACGCGGCTCAGGTGATCGCGGCGCTGAAAGCCGGCAAGCACGTCTTTTGCGAAAAGCCGTTGGCGCTGCGGCGCGATGAATTAAGCGGGATCATGCATGCGCTGGAACAAAGCGACCGTTTACTGACCGTGGGTTTCAACCGCCGCTTCTCGCCGTTTGCGCTGCGCATTAAAACATTTTTCGATGTGGTATCCCGGCCGCTGGCGATGCACTATCGCATTAATGCCGGAAATCTGCCGCCGGATCATTGGCTGCACGACGCCGAACAGGGCGGCGGCCGCATCATCGGCGAAGCCTGTCATTTCATCGATTTTCTCACCTTCCTGATCGGTTCACCTCCCGTGCAAGTCTCCGCAACTGGCATGCCGGACGATCGGCGATACCGCGAGGACAACGTGATCATCACCCTCGAATTCCCCGATGGATCGCTCGGGACGGTGAGTTATTTGGCTGCCGGCGACCGTGCCTTTCCCAAGGAGCGCGTCGAGGTCATTGGAGGCGGACGGGTGGCTGTGCTGGATGATTTCCGGCGGGTCGAAACCGTTCACAATGGACGGCGTAAAGTAAACCGTGCCTGGCTGCGGCAAGATAAGGGGCACCGCCAGGAGTGGGAAGCCTTCGCGAAGGCGATCGCCGCAGGCGGCCCGCCGCCCATCCCCTACGAGCATTTGGTCGGCGTCAGTCTGAGTTCGATTGCCGCCGTGGAGGCGCTTCGCTCGCGCACAACCGTAAAGATCGATACCCTACCAAGATCGTGATGGCATCTTTGACGACCATCTTGCGCGCGCTTGGTGAACTTGGCCCCGAGCCCACACTGCTTTATGGGCTGTACCAGGTTCTCCTGCGTTTGGGTTGGTTTCACTGGCGAACTCCCCAACGAAACTGGGACGACGTTCCGCTTACCTTCTGGCTTCGGCCGGATATTTCCAGCGAACCCGATCAATATCTTCAATTTCGTAAACGGATCGGCATGCGTTTCTTTCTCCATCCCGACGACGGATTCGCCAGCGCACTAATGCAGGCAATCGGGCAGAACCGGAGCGAAGCGATCGCCCAAGCCGACGCGATTCTTACGGGCGAATTCCGGCTGTTCGGGACGGATGGCTATGATCTGGGCTTTCCGCCCGATTGGGGGGCGTTTTGTTCACCGTCGGGAGCTTCCGCAGGTGTTTCTGTCCCCCTGGATCGCCATTGGGCGGACTACGACGAGCGCGATTTTGTGCTGGACGTCAAACTGCTCTGGGAACCGGCGCGCTTTGGCTGGGTGTTCCCGTTGAGCCGGGCGTACTTTCTGACGCACGACGCACGCTACGCTGAAGCCATTTGGACCTTGGTCGACTCCTGGCGGGACTGCAACCCGCCCAACTCGGGTCCGCACTGGTCCTCGGCGCAAGAGGTGGCGATTCGGTTGCTGGCGGTGATATTTGCCCTGCACGCGACTTTTGAACGCCTCGCCAAATCGCCGCAGAAGCTGTGTGAGATCGCAGGCTTGATCGCCGCGCATGCGGCGCGCATTCCCCCAACGCTGATGTATGCCCGGGCGCAACGCAACAATCATTTGTTGGTCGAAGCCACAGCGTTGTACGGCGTGGGAATATTGTTCCCGGAATTCCGTAAGGCGAAAGCGTGGAAGCGGATGGGCCGGCGTTGGCTGGAACGATCGCTGGCGCAGCAAATCTTCCCCGATGGCGGCTACGTTCAGCACTCGACGAACTACCATCGATTGGCGTTACAAGCGGCGCTTTGGTCGTTTCGACTGGCCGAAGTGAACGATGAACCGTTTCCTCCCGATTCGCTGGCTGCGTTGGAGAAAGCCGGGCACTGGCTTGCCAGTATGATCGATGGGGAAAGCGGACAGGTGCCTAACGTGGGTCCCAACGATGGCGCGCTGATCTTTCCGCTGAGCACCTGTACTTTCGAGGATCATCGCCCGACGTGCCAGGCGGCTTCGTTCGCCCTGCTGCAACGCAAACCTTTCCCGGATGGACCCTGGAATGAAGAGCTTCTCTGGTTTGGTCTGCCGTCCAGCGTTTCGCGGGACAATTCCCGGAGTGAAAGCGAGGCGCGCGGCGAGAAAGCTGTGCACTCGATCGAACCCGGGTATCATTTTCCGGACAGCGGTTTTTCTATCCTGCGCGGGGAGAACTCGTGGGGAATGCTGCGCTGCGCCCGATTCCGGTCTCGACCGGGGCACTCGGATCAGCTGCACTTCGATTTATGGTGGCGCGGGCACAACCTTGCCTGTGATCCTGGCACGTACCTGTATAATGGGAAACCACCCTGGGACAACCCCTGGATCGGGGCGGCGTTTCACAACACCCTCGTCGTAGATGACCGGGAGCCCATGCGCCGGGCAGGCAGATTTTTATGGCTCGATTGGGCACAGGGTGAGTTCGCCGGCCGCTGGAAGTCGCAGGATGGCGCCATCGAGGTGGTCGCCGGGGAGCATCACGGTTACCGGCGAATCGGAATCGTGCATCGTCGGACGGTCGTGAGACTTGGAGACGCAGGCTGGTTGATCGTGGACGATCTCGTTGGGTCGGGGGACCATCGCGTGTCGATCGCTTGGACGATGCCCGATTTCTCCTGGCGGTTGAATACAGATGGGGTGTCGCTTGATCTCGGAGAATCCGGCATAGCGGTGAGTTTGGAAGGGAATATTGGTAACGTGGGACTCTACCGGGCTGGCGCCTTGATCGCCGGGGACGGGATATATGAGCATCCCGAACTGCACGGATGGCGAGCGACGGGGTATGCGGTTAAACAACCCGCGCTTCGCCTTGTGAAACGATTCGAAGCCTCCACTCCGCTGCGCCATTGTTCGTGGTGGACTTTCGGCGCTGCGCCTCGGGACGGGATGGAGATCTTCTGGAATGAACCCGGCCGGGAGACTTTGCCTTTTTCCAGCTTGGGCTGGCAGGAACAGCGTTTGGAATTGAACGATGCACATCTTACTGATTCATCAAGTCTTCGCCGCGCTGGGTGAGCCGGGCGGGACGCGCCATCACGAGATGGCGCGCTATCTGGCTGCACAGGGCCATCGCGTGACGGTGATCGCCGGGCAGGTTAACTACCTTACCGGCGAACGCACCGCACAAGGATGGATGCGGCGGGATACGGACGAAAGCGGTGTGGTGATCTATCGCTGCTATACCTATGCAGCCTGGCACCGCTCATTTTTTCATCGCGTCTTGAGTTTCATCAGTTTCACCTTATCGTCTTTTTTCGTCGGGTTGCGCGTGCGTGAAGTCGATCTGGTCTGGGGCACCTCACCGCCGATCTTTCAAGGCCTGACGGCGTGGGCCCTGGCGCGTTTGAAACGCAAACCGTTTCTTTTCGAAGTGCGCGACCTGTGGCCTTATTTTGCCATCGCCGTCGGTGTGCTGCGCAACCGGTTTCTCATCCTGATCGCGCGTTGTCTTGAACGTTTTTTATATCGCTGCGCCGACCGATTGGTAATCAACTCGCCGGGTTTTGAACAGCACGTCCGGGAACGGGGCGCCCGCAGCGTTGCCCTGGTGCCGAACGGGGTTGACGTATCCATGTTTGATCCGGCGGATAAGGGGACGGCCTTCCGACAGGAGCATGGTCTCGAGGGAAAATTCGTCGTGATGTACGCCGGTGCACACGGCATGTCCAACGATCTTGGTGTGGTCATCGGGGCGGCCGATCGGTTGCGGGATCAGAAAAATGTGGCTTTCGTTCTGATCGGCGATGGCAAAGAGAAAAGTACTCTGATGGGGAAAACTGCGGCCTTGAGACTTTCGAACGTGTATTTCCTGCCGCCAATGTCGAAAAACAACATCGCTGAGGCGCTGGCCGCTGCGGATGCTTGTATCGCCATATTAAAGCCCATCGATGCATATAAAACCACCTATCCCAACAAGGTCTTCGATTACATGGCCGCCGGGCGGCCAATCTTGCTGGCCATCGACGGTGTGACCCGATCTGTGGTGGAAAAGGCCGGTGCCGGGATTTTCGTCCGGCCGGGATACCCACAAGCATTGGCGGGAGCCGTGAAAATCCTTGAATCGGATCCCGATCTGTGTGCGCGTATGGGAAAGGCTGGACGAAAATGTGCACAGGAGCATTTCGATCGACGGATTCTGGCCGGTAAATTGGCAGCAGTGATGGCGGACGTCGTCAGCGAAACGAATCAAGTCGAGGAGGAAAAAGCTTAGCCCGACCGCTTGGCTTGGGCTGCTGTGCTGCATTATGGTCTGGTAAAGCCGTCTACCTGTGTGATGGAGTGGAACGATTTCCGATGAGGATGCCGCTGATCATTCCCGGGATCCCGATGCGAAAGCGGATATTCGACCTGGTCCTGACCGTTCCAGGGTTGATCCTGATAAGCCCACTGCTTGCGTTTGTGGGGCTGATCGTTCGCATCCGTCTGGGGAAACCGGTACTCTTCCGGCAATTGCGGCCGGGATATCGTGCGATCCCGTTCGAGATCTATAAATTCCGCACGATGAGCGAGGCTCGCGACGCCGCCGGCAATCTCCTTCCTGATGAAGTTCGGCTGACAAAATTGGGACGCTTCCTGCGTGCGTCCAGCATCGACGAACTGCCGGAATTATTCAACGTTTTACGCGGTGAGATGAGTCTCGTAGGCCCGCGGCCGTTGTTGATGCAGTATCTCGAGCGCTACTCTCCCGAACAGGCACGCCGCCACGAGGTGCTGCCGGGAATTACCGGTTGGGCACAGATCGGTGGACGCAACGTGATCGCCTGGCATGAAAAATTTGAACGCGACGTCTGGTACGTCGATCATTGGTCGTTGCGACTCGACGTAAAAATCCTGCTCTTGAATTTCTGGAAAGTGATCAAGCGCGAAGGGATCAGCCAGCCGGGACACGCCACCGCGGAAGAATTCGTGGGGGATCAGGAAGATAGATGAGGCGACATCCAACATCGAAAAAGGGAAACGGTTTGCCATTAAAAGTTAGGCATGCCTAATCAGGGCCCCGTCAAGTAGGGCGTACAAAAGTTCGACTTGTAGGGTACACTAAGAGAGGATAAGATAGGACCGTGTGCCAAGGTCGATGGCATAACCATACTGCAGAGGAGGCGGACAGTGAAAGATCCACTTGAGTTTTATGATATCAAGACCAAGACGAAGTTCACGAGCGCGAATTGGAGAATCGAGTCCAAAGAGTCCAAAGGAAAGACGCGCTATTTCGCTGTTGCGAGTGCTCCCGGGGGAGATCACGAAGCATGGCGAATCGTAGCCGCTGATTTCGCAAAGAAACACATGCAATCCTGGTAGTATCAAATTCAATCGGAAATTCGAAGCCGCCCATTACGACGGGCGGCTTATTGTTTTATCGAATACGGGCTTGTGTTATCATGTCCCTGTTTCCCGATCTGCCCGGAGAGGGGAGTTTTCGGAAAGAAGCGCATGCGCATGAAGAACAATTCCAGGAATGACGCAGATCAGTACCGTGAGATGCTGCGTATCCGTCTTTTTGAAGAACGTTTGTTGGAGATGTTCCCCAGCGGCCAGATATACGGTACCACTCACACATATATCGGCCAGGAGGCCAATGCCGTGGGGGTCTTGGCGACGATGCAGGCGGGTGACGTGGTCGTCAGCAACCACCGCTGCCACGGTCATTTCCTGGCCTACGGCGGCTCGATGCAGGCTCTGGCTGCGGAACTGCTCGGCCGGAAAACAGGTATTTGTGGGGGTCGTGGTGGCAGCCAGCACATCAAATGGGAAAATTTCTTTGCCAATGGCGTCCTCGGAGGAACGGTGCCGATCGCAGTAGGTATGGCATACGCAGAAAACGCAATGAAGCGCGATGCGCTCGTTTATACCTTCATCGGGGACGGCACGCTCGGTGAAGGCGTGGTTTATGAATCTTTAAACATGGCCTCGCTCTGGAAGCTGCCGATATTTTTCATCGTCGAGAACAATCGCTATGCACAGAGCACCCCCGTGGAATTGAATCTGGCGGGCGATATGCGCGCCCGTTTCGAGGCGTTTGGCATTACGGCCACGGAGTATGAAGCGTGTGACGTGCTTGAAATTATGCAGCTCGCCGAAAGTATTTCGAGTTCGATTCGCACAGGCAATGGTCCGCAGGCGCTGATCCTGCACACTTATCGATTCGCGCCGCATTCAAAGGGAGACGACACCCGCGATCCTGATGAAATCGCGCGTTATCGGGCGCGCGATCCACTGCAGAAACATGCGGCACGTTTGCAGCAGAAGGTGAAAGACGAAATAGAAACAGCGGTAGCTGGCGAAGTCGAACAGGCATACCTGCGCGCTGAAAACGACCCGTTTCCCGCTGCGGAATCCCTTGCCTTGCCGCTGGAAGAGAGCTCATGACGATCGTGCGGGAAGCCATGAACGAGTCGCTCGAGGCGTGTTTGCGCGAATCCTCCGAAGTATATTTCCTCGGCGAGGACATACTCGATCCCTACGGCGGCGCGTTTAAATTGGCAGTGGGATTATCGACGCAATTCCCGGAGCGCGTGGTCACGACTCCGGTATCGGAAGCGGGCATCGTGGGGGTAGGTATCGGAATGGCGTTGCGCGGCCTGCGGCCGGTGGTTGAAATCATGTTCGGGGATTTCATCGCTTTGGCTGCCGATCAATTGATCAATCACGCCGCAAAGATCCGCTGGATGAGTGGAGATGCGGCCCGGATCCCTTTGGTCGTGCGCACCCCCATGGGGGGAGGCCGTGGGTATGGCCCGACGCACAGCCAGACGTTGGAAAAACACTTCCTTGGAGCGCCCGGCCTGCGTGTGGTTGCCGTATCCGATGTGGATGATCCCGGAGCCTTGCTGCATCAGGCAGTCATTCATGACGATGATCCCGTGCTGCTGGTGGAACACAAACTGCTCTATCCCGGCACGATCTTGCCCTTGGATGAAGCGGGTGAGTTCGACATCGTACGCCAGGGCGCTGGATATCCAACATATCTACTGCGATTGCGCGGCTCACCGGAGCCGAAATTGACGATGGCGGCCTACGGCTACATGGCGGTTCTGGCGCGGAAGGCCATGCGTGATCTGGCCTACGAGAAGGAGATTTTTACCGAACTGATCGTGCCTACGCAGCTCAGCCCATTCAAACTCGACAATTTATGCCGGCGCGCATCTCGGACCCGCCGCGTGCTCGTCATCGAAGAGGGGACGCGGACGATGGGATGGGGAGCGGAAGTCTCGGCGCGCTTGCATGAGGCCCTTCCGTCGAGCTTGTGGGTCGGCCGCGTGGCTGCACTGGACATGCCCATCCCCGCCTCGGCCCCGATTGAGATGGAAGTGCTGCCCTCGGTCGCGCGAATCAAGAACATGGCCCAGGAGTTGCTCGTCTGATGGATCATGTGATAAAGACGAGCGTTCGTTATGTTTCGATCGAAATTCGGAGATGCGTGTGATGTCGGCTGCATTTGAAGTGCGCGCGCCGCTGTTGAATCCCAACGAGCGCGAGGCGCAGCTCGTGGCGTTGCATGTCTCGGAAGGTATGTCGATCTCGGCAAACGATCTAATCTGCACCCTGGAGACCACGAAGTCTACGGCGGATGTGGTAGCCGACCGGGATGGCTACGTCGTCGGAATCCGCACGGA
>DAOUEE010000107.1:0-2956 GCA_034430695.1 Anaerolineales bacterium
TGACAATGGAATGGCTATAATTCATCCAGCGCGGCGAGCTTCGAAGCCGCAGAAAGGACCATGGGAGATGAAAACAACAAATACGCTGCGGAGGCTCTGCCTTCTGATCCTGACCTGCACATGGCTTCTTTCCGCCTGTGGCGAGAATATCACGGTACCGGATGCGGATGATACGCCACCTACGATCTCGTTGAGTGTACTCATTCCGGGTGAAGAGGAGATCGTGCTCACCAGCGAGATCGACTATGTGGAGCGCGCTGTTGACCGGCGAGATACAATCACATTCACCGCCATCGCCAAGGACGAAGACGGAGGTGTGATAAACGTCAAGATCATCGGTGAGGTTGCGGTCGATTGTGTAAGTGAGAATTACGGTCAACGCAAGACGGCTTACCTGCTTTCCGAGAACCCAATCGATGCTGGCCCAGGCGACACGGCACAAACCGTGCGCATGACCTCCATGTCGACATCCATCGAGACCAACATTAATGGATGCACCGGTAATTACGAGTTCAACTGGTTAGAAGGCGAGGTGTATGCCTACGCCGAGAATTTCCACAGCGGTGTTTCCGTGAGCGCACCGTTCCACTTTTACTACCCGGGTCGAGGCGAGGCGGACTCCACGAAGAGTGATGAATCTGACCAGGAACCTTACGAAGAGCCAACGATTACTTTACAGGAAACAGACGTTGAACTCCCGGACTTCCAGCTTGCCCCAATCCATATCAATTTCAACGCCGATGATTATCGCATCGCCAAAGGGGATTGCACCGTCCTGCGCTGGCAGGTGGATAACGCTGCCGAAGTCTTTCTCGAGGGGGAAAAGGTCGAAACACTTGGAGCACAGCAGGTATGCCCGTCGAAAACCACGACCTACGAGATGCTGGTCCCTTCGGACGAAGGGGAGCAGGAGGCCAAGGTAACCATCGAAGTCATTACACCACCGGCGGCACCAACCGGCCTACACATGGAATTGGTTTGCGGCAAGGAAGACGTGGTAACGCTGAGCTGGACAGATCAAGCTGACGATGAAATGGGATACCGGGTTTATCGGGATGGCAAGTTGATCGCCAAACTGTCGGCGAATGCTACGAGCTACCAGGACACACTCACGTCTGAATACTATCACGTCTATTCGGTGGAAGCGTACAACGAGGCTGGATCATCAGCGCGGATTTCCGTGACCCAGGAAGAAAACTGCTATCGGTAACACTCACGCGTTATGAAATCTGCTTTCTTATCAGGGCTGTCCTAAGTGGGGCAGCCCTGTTGTCCTTCCATCTTCGATTCATTCTGGTCAGCGCCTGAATTCGCAGCCGGGTAACGGCATCGAAGGAAAAAGAATCTAAATTTTCAACACCCACTCGTGCCCATTTGCTTTTCGGCGCCATTCACCAACGATGCACAGAATATGATTAAATACGTGTGTTGGGGTGAAAGCAGATCAGGTGAAACAACCCGTCGAATTCCGAACACAATCGATCAGATTCACAGTAACTCTCCCACACAGGAGGCGAAGACGGTTTGTGAAATCAGAACGCAAGAAATCGAAACCCGAGGAAATCTCACTCCTGCGTAACGCCCCTTTCGTGTGTTCCTGGAGCGGCGGCAAGGACTCCTGCCTGGCCCTGTGGCGAGTGATCGAACTGGGCGGAATCCCGCAGTCGCTGCTGACGATGCTGGACGAGCATGGCCGGCGCTCGCGCTCGCATGGCCTTCCGCTGCAGGTTCTGCAAGCGCAAGCCGACGCAATGGGAATCCCCTTGATCACTGCCCAGGCGTCCTGGGACAAATACGAGGCGGCATTCACTGCGGCGCTGCACGCCGCAGCGCACGAAGGTGCGCGGGCGAGCGTGTTTGGTGACATCGATTTCGAAGAGAATCGCGCCTGGGAAGAGAAGGTCTCGCAGCAAGCCGGGATGCAGGCATATGTTCCCTTGTGGCAGCAACCCCGTGCGGAACTGCTGCGCACCTTTTTCGAACTTGGATTCAAGGCCACGATCATCGCCGTAAAAGATGATAGGTTGGGAAAGCGTTTCCTCGGGCGCGTACTGGATCATGCCTTGCTTGTCGAATTCGAACAGGCGGGCATCGACCTCTCGGGAGAGGCCGGCGAGTACCATACGATCGTAACGGATGGGCCTCTCTTTAACAAGCCATTGGGTCTGCAAAAGGGCGAGATCACACAGCATGCAGGCGTGTGGTTTCTAGGCGTGCAGATCGGTTAAATGATGATCGCGTTGACGCATATACCGGCATCGTGGAGGTAGACGTGAAACCCTCAGCCATCAACTTCGACGAGAAACTGGCTTCCTTTTCGGAACATTGGTCACCGAAGATCGTGGCCCGGATGAACGATTATCATTTCAAACTGGTCAAGTTCCAGGGAGAGTTCGTCTGGCACAAGCACGACGAGACCGACGAAGTCTTTATCGTGCTGGACGGCGAGATGGCCATCGAGTTCCGCGACGGCCCCGTCGTGCTGCGCTCCGGGGAGATGATCGTCGTTCCACAGGGAATCGAGCACCGGCCGCGCGCCAAAAAGGAATGCCGGGCGCTGCTCGTCGAACCGGCCGGAACGATCAACACCGGCGACGCCGGCGGCGAGTTGACGGCGCAAGACGACGTCTGGATCTGACCCGTTCGCCGTTTACAGGAGTCAAAAAAGCCCCGGGAATAATCCGGGGCTTTTCTCTTTTGGGTTCGATCGGATTCACTCCACCGGACAGCGGCAGAAGCCGCCATCGTCGGGGGAATAGGTGCCACCCGCATCACCACAAGCCGCACGGCCGAGCGTACTCACGCACACCGGTTCCGCCGGCGCCTCGGGAAATGCAGGAACGGCCAAAATCGGCGCATCCTCACCACCGTACAGCTCCATTACGCTCAAGGCGATCCAGCATTGGACGGTAATCTCGTGCATCGTCGTCTCGAATTTGCCCCATGTTCTTTCCGG
>DAOUEE010000108.1:0-47443 GCA_034430695.1 Anaerolineales bacterium
CGGTAGACTTGAAATCCCATCTCGGCCCAGATGGCGAGAATTTTTCGCAAGGTCTGATTGGCGGGATGGATGCGGCCGCGCACCATCGGGCGGCCGGGCAGCGTGACGTCCAGACGCTGTTCCTGCAGTGAGCGAGCCAGACTTTCGGCGTGTAATGCCTCCGCTCGATAATCGTAGGCCGCCTCCAGCGCAACTTTTACCTGGTTGGCGCGTTTCCCGACGGCCGGACGTTCTTCCTTGGGCAGCTCGCTCAGACCGCTCGTGATCTCCGCCAGTGCTGCGGAACGGCCCAGGTATTTCACCTTCCACGCCTGGAGTCCGGCTTCGTCTTCCACCGCTTCCAACGCCCCCAGGGCTTCTTTTTCCAATTCCTGCAAACGTTCCAGCATACGACCTCCCGTGCAGTAAGTGTCGAACAGTGGGTTAACGAAATATCCCGTCCCATCGAGGGACGGGAATAGATCCCGCGGTACCACCCTTATTGGCTTCGAAAAGCCCACTCAGTTCCGACGGCCGATTTCGGCGATCGGTTCCCCTGCGCTAACGGTGGGGTTCCGGTCCGGACTACTGGCCTCGAGTTGCCCTCGAGGCGTTCCCCCGGGCGGCTCGGGAGGGAACTTCAACGGATTTCGCTCCAGCCGAAGTCTCAGTCTCGCTTCGGCCTCCCTGGCAAGTTCCGTCCGTCTACTTTCCTCCGTCACGGCCTTTCTATGTCGTTTCTCCTATTATCTACAAACGGCTCCCCCTGTCAACCGTTCACGGTCGACTGGCTGTAAGTATGCGATTTGTTGCATCTGTCCGAGGAAGAAAAGGCTGGAAGCCAGCCGTACAACAGAACTATATTTGGAAGAAACGCAGCTGTAGTATCATCGCTCCTGGAAATGTGCGAAAGCAATGCACGGGCTGTAATAACGCTGAAAACAGATCTCGGGGATCTGTTTTTGTATGAATCCAGCGGTCATCTCAAGTCGGGATTGCGTCGTTCCTGGTGATTTTTGGCCGATGCACTGCTATAATAAGTGCGTATTCGCGCCAGGGTGCGAGATAGCTTCTGGAAATCGAATCGTTATCGATCCTTCCTACCCCTATGGAGTTGGAGCTATACTCGCACGAAATCGAATTGCGTAAACCGGGTCGCACCTCCGGACTGTAACATGTAGAAAAAGAGACAACGGAGCCTTCATTGAAGGGACGCGCCTCTGCACGGAATATCGCCCCTCTCGTAACGATCCTCATATGGGTGGTTACAATTCTTGCACCCGTTTCCCCGGCATACGCTGCCGTCCCGGCAGGCTACTCCGAGTATTTCATCCCCGGCGGCGAAGACCAGCTCTGGGCGATCTATGAAGATCTAGACAATGATCCGGACCTCGTAGAGGCGAACGGCATGCATGCCGTGATCGCCGTCACCGCCGCTGCCGACGATACGACCGTCTATTACGACCACTGGGAGGACGGCTACGACGCCGTGCCGGCCACGCCGGGTCCATCGACCGAGGTCTACGTGCTCGACACCGGCGACGTGCAGCAATTCGAAAGCAGCAACATCCCCATTCCGCGCGGATCGACACTCAATGCTTGCGACAACGACGGCATCGCGCCGGCTACGGACCCATGCTACGACGGTCGCGACCGCATCTACGTCGCCGGCGGCGCTGTGACTGTAACACGAGCCAGCTGGGCCGAATCGATCGGAACGGTGTTTGCTTTGGCCTGGGAAATCTACCCCACCGAGCCCTTTCTCACCGATTACACCATTCCCGTCGGACAGGACCTGGCCGGCGCGCCGACGCTTTACGACGATTTCGACCGCGTCTACGTCATCGTCCAGGCGACTACCAGCGGCACCTCCGTCGTCATCGATAACCCCTCCACTGCGGGCGTCGATGTGTCGACGACGCTCAACGAAGGCGAAACGACCCAACTCTACAGTATCGATGCCGGGACCACCGTCTCGGCCAGCCAACCGGTTCAGGTACAGTTCATCGTCGGCCAGTTTGCCGCAGGACAGGCATCTGAAGCGCGTGGTTACAGCGCCGTGCCGGACAGCTTGTGGGATACGGAATACTACAGTCCGGTCGGTGGTTTCTCCGCCGGCAACACCGATCTCTTCCTTTACAATCCGAACAGTTATACCATCACGATCAATTACGAGGACTCCGCCGGGGCGGGCAGTTTCACAGTCCCGGCCGACAGCACGCTTTCCTACAGCGACGGCAGGGGAAGCACGGTGCCGATCAATTCGGGCGTCTACATTTCCTCCAGCGACGTGTTCTGGGGCATCGGCTCCGGCGACACGGAGTCCTACAACTACGACTGGGGCTACAGCCTGGTTCCGGCCTACGCCCTGACCGATGAGTACTTCCTCGGCTGGGCGCCGGGCGACTACAATCCTACGCCTGCCAACAACGGATCCCCCGTTTTCGTCACCCCGGTTCAAAACAACACGACCGTGTTCGTCGACTTCAGCCCCACCGATGAGGTCGTCGATGTGACCTACACGCTGGATCGTTTGGACTCGCAGAAGATATTCGATGCGGATAACAACAATACCGGCATGCACATTTGGGCCACGGGACCGATCGCCGTGGCCTGGGGTGAGGATCCGGACACGGCAGCAATCGGCAATCCCTACATGGACCTGGGTTACACGACGCTTCCGCTGCCGGAAGAGTGGATCGACGTTGTGCTTACGATCGACAAAACGGCCGACCCCAATGTGCTCGCCGATGCCGCCGGAGAAGTAAGCACGTTTACGGTCGTCGTCGAATCTGCGGATTATCCCGTGGACGATGTGGACGTGATCGATACGCTGCCGGACGGGTGGCTGTATGTTGCCGGAAGCACGCAGATCGACGGCAGTCCCGCTGCGGACCCCAGTATCGCCGGACAGGTTCTGACCTGGGATCTGAACATCGACCTGGGCATCGACGATTCTTTCACGCTCAGCTTCGATGCCGAAACGGACAGTCCTCCACCTTCCCCTGCGAGCGGCTACAGCGAGAACGTGGCGCAAGCAGTCGGAACACGCTTGGGCGGGGCGCAGGTTTTTTCTCCCTCCGATAACGCTTTCGTCTTTTTCACTTCACTCACGATCGACAAAGACACCAGCACACCATCGGTGTCCATCGGTGGCACGGCTGCCTATACCATTGTCCTGGAAAACATCGGCGCCGCTGCGGTAACCAACGTGACCGTCGCCGACACGCTGCCTGCTGGCTTCACCTACGCCGGCGGCAGTGTGCTGGAAGCAAACGCCACGAGAACCAGCACGACGAATCCCGCTGTCGGCGATAACTCGTTGAACTGGGGGACCTGGGACATCGATCCCGGCGGTACGGTGACCATCACCTTCAACGCCGACGTGGCCGTCACCACGCCCGCCGGCACGTACGACAACACCGCCACCGCGGACAGCACCGAAGTGGGACCTATCGATGACGACGGGACCGTCGCTCAAGATGCGCACACGCCCTCCGGGGCCGACCCCGAAGACGACGAGGACGTCACTGTCTTGGCGCCCGTGCTCACCATCGACAAGGATACCAGCACGCCTTATGCAGAGGCAGGCGGCACGGCAGCCTACACCATCCTCGTCGAGAACTCGGGCGGAGCGGATGCCACCGACGTCACCATCAGCGACACGCTGCCCGCCGGCTTTACGTTCGCCAGCCAGAGCATCAGCGTGGCCAGCGCTTCGCGCACCAGCACGACCGACCCCAGCGTCGGTGATAACACCTTGAATTGGGGCACCTGGACCATTCAGCCCGGTGGTTCGGTGGAGATAAGTTTCGTCGTCGACGTCGGCGGCGGTGTGGGGGAAGGCACCTACGATAACACAGCCGCCGCCGACAGCACCGAGACCGGCGCTATCGATGACGACGGCGCCGCCGCGCAGGACGAGGATACGCCTGCCGGTCAAGATCCGGAAGATGACGAGGACGTCACAGTTACCTTGCTGCCGGATTTGTCCGTAGACAAAACCTCCAGTGCGGCCGGAAATCCCGTCAGCCCGGGCGATACGATCAGCTACACCATTGTGATCACCAACAACGGAACCGGCCGGGCGACGGACGTGGTCGTCTCCGATCCGCTTCCTGCAGGCACGACCTACGTCGCCGAGAGCACGGTCGCGACGGGCCCGCTCGTCGTCACCGACACCTTCCGTGATGAATTCAACGTCCAGGCGTACAACAATAATGACGGTACGGCGTCATGGGCCACCAACTGGGTGGAGTTTGGCGACGACGGCTCACCCACCGGGCAAGATGAGCAGATCCTCAACGATGTCAGCAATTACCAACTTCGTCTGGGTGACAACGACGGCGGCGGCGAAGGCGTACAACGCGATGCGGATCTCACTGGCTATGACTCCGCCACGATTAGTTTCATCTACCGGCGTGGCGGGCTTGAAGACCCTTCGGAGTACGTCGAGGTTCAGATTTCCGACGATGGAGGAGTAACCTGGACTCCGATCGGCCAATTCGCCGGACCGGGAACGGATGCTGCTTATCAGACATTCAGTTACGACATCAGCAGCGACATCTCTGCCACGATGAACACTACCGTTCGCCTCATCACATCCGCGACCATGGATCAGGGTTCTGCGGACAACGACTACGTTTACTTCGACAATATCGAGATCGCCGCCAGCTATCTACAGACGGATACGCTGGACAACGTGCCCGCGGGCGCCAACCCGGATTTGGCGGACGGCGTACCGCCAGATCTCGTCGAAGCCGGCGATGGCTTTGCACTCGATCCCGGCGATACACTCACGGTTACCTACGACATCGCTGTGGACGATCCGCTTGCCCCCGGCATCACCGAGATCAGCAACACGGCGTCCGTCACGAGTGCCGAAATCCCCACGCCGGTCGAAGACACGGTCACCGATCCGGTCGCCGCTTCGATCGGGGACTTCGTCTGGAACGACCTGGACGGGGACGGGGTGCAGGACGGCGGGGAGCCGGGGATCGACGGGGTGACGCTCGACCTGATCGAGGACACCAACGGCAACGGGGCGATCGACGGCGGGGAACCGGTGCTTGCCACGGCCACCACGGCGGGCGGCGGGGCCTACGACTTCAGCGGTTTATCCGCCGGAGACTATATTATTGATGTTACCGACACGGGTGGCGTGCTCACCGGCTACGTCTTGACCGGCGGCACCGATCCGGACCCGGTGACCGGGCTTGCAGCGGGAACCGATTACAACGACAGCGATTTTGGGTATCAACTGCAGACGGCTTCGATCGGTGACTTCGTCTGGAACGATCTCGACGGCGACGGGGTGCAGGACGGCGGGGAGCCGGGGATCGACGGGGTGACCATCGACCTGATCGACGATCTCAACGGCAACGGGGCGATCGACGGCGGGGAACCGGTGCTTGCCACGACCGCCACGGCGGGCGGCGGGGCCTACGATTTCACCGGCCTGGCGGCGAGTGATTACATCGTCGACGTGACCGACACGGGTGGTGTGCTCACAGGATATGTGCTCACGGGTGGGACGGATCCCGATCCCGTTACCGGATTGACCGCGGGCGCCGATTACAACGATTCGGACTTCGGCTACCAGCTGCAGAGCGCTTCGATCGGGGACTTCGTCTGGAACGACCTGGACGGGGACGGGGTGCAGGACGGCGGCGAAGCGGGCATCGACGGGGTCACGCTCGACCTGATCGAGGACACCAATGGCAACGGGGCGATCGACATCGGGGAACCGGTCCTCGCCACGGCCACCACCGCGGGCGGCGGGGCGTACGACTTCAGCGGATTATCCGCCGGAGACTATATTATCGATGTTACCGATACCGGCGGGGTCTTGACCGGCTACGTCTTGACCGGCGGCACCGATCCCGATCCCGTTACCGGATTGACCGCAGGACAGGACTACAACGACAGCGACTTCGGGTACCAGCTGCCGACCGCGGATCTCAGTTTGATTAAGATTGTCAACGACACCTCGCCGGACCTTGGCGACACGGTAACTTTCACCCTTACGTTGAACAACTCGGGCCCGAACACGGCCATCAACATCATTGTCGAAGACATCATCCCGGCCGGTTTGACCTACATTCCCGGCAGCATTACCGGCGGTGACAGCAATGACGACACTGGTCTCCCTGTTTTGACATGGGATATCAACTCCCTGGCGAGCGGCACGAGTGCCATCCTTTCCTTCCAGGCCACCGTCGACGCCGTCGGCACTTCCATCAACGTCGCCCAGGTGATCGCCAGCGATCTCTACGATCCCGATTCCACCCCCGATAACGACGACGGCGATCAATCGGAAGACGACGAGGACAACGCCAGCGTCACGGTGGCCACGATCATCGACCCGGCGCTGACCAAGACCGGCGATCCAGCCTCTGCCTCAGTGGGTGATACCGTGGTCTTCACCATCACGGTGGAAAACGAGGGCAACACCGATGCGCTCGACGTGGAAGTCGTCGACACCCTGCCCGTTTTCCTGGACGTCATTGACGTGACGGTTGTGCCGGACGAGGGACAACCCGTCACCATCGTCGGGAATACAGTCACCGTCGACATGGGCACCGTATCACCCACCGATTTCTACACCATCACGGTCACCACCGAAGTGAACGCTTTGGGCGAACCTCCGGGCGGCACCAACAGCGTCGGCTTGACGACTTCATCGTTGGACGAAGATCTGACCAACAACGACGATGATTTCTTCCTGACTATCTTCGAACCAGGAGGACTGCCGGAAACGGGCTTTGCGCCCGGCGTGGTGACTTCGCTGCCCGTGCAGCCGGAGAGCGAACGGTACACGAGTTACTTTACGCTCGGACTCGAAATTCCGAAGTTAGACGTCGACATCCCCATCGTCGGCGTTCCGAAGACCGAGAATGGATGGGATGTTAGTTGGTTGTGGGGCGACGCCGGCTATCTTCAGGGCACGGCATTCCCGACCTGGCAGGGCAACACCGCCATCACCGGTCACGTGACGCTGCCATCTGGGTTACCCGGACCGTTTGCAAATCTCAACCGCCTCTCCTGGGGCGACGAGATCGTCATCAACTTTTTCGGTATGCGCTACGTCTATTCCGTACGTGAAGTGAACTGGGTCCACCCCGAGGACACGTCGCCTCTCGGCCACGAAGACCTGGATTGGGTCACCCTGATCACCTGCAGCGGTTTCGACGAGCAAAGCGGAGCCTACCGCTGGCGCACCGTCGTGCGGGCTGTTTTGATAAATGTAGAACCCCAGCAATAAATCATAGGCGGGTTCTACACGCTCAACTGCCATTCTCAAAGATCTATCCATAACTTCAATCGAGCGGCATTGTTCGCCAGGAACAAATGCCGTTTCTTTTGCGTCTGATAGACACGGATGACCAATACGCACTTCGCAAAAGAGAGGAGAACCAGATGAGGAACAAAGCTTCTACACGCCAGATTTGTGCGCTAGTCTTCCTGGCCCTGAGTCTTGGCGCTTGTGGTTTGATGGATCCCATCCTTAAGTCGGAAGATGAGGGGAGCGGCGGGTGGATTGATTGGAACGGTGAGGATGGCTGGAGTGGTTCGGCTGGCATGGTTGCAGAGGGCGAGTCCTTGGCAGCGAAATCCGGTGCCGAAGCACCCGCAGCTGAACCGTTGATGGAGTTGGAGGAAGAGTCGTATGGCGCGGATGCTGTTGGGGAAAGTGAAACACTGCGCAGCGACCAGGCGCCGAACCTGCGGGCAGGCAGCGTGGACGATAACGCCGAATGGGACGATTACCTGCTCTACCGGCTGCGATTTGCGGAGTGGGGGATCGACGTCCACGACGTCGATGTCACGGGTCGACACACCATTATCGTCTCCAACACGCAAGGACAGCCCGTGCTGGGGGCGGAAGTGACCGTCCTCGATGCGAATGGCGACCACTTCGCCCGGCTCACGACTCACAGCGACGGAAGCGTGCTGTTCTTCCCTAATGCCTACCCGGATTTCGATCTGCAGGCGATGGAGATCGTCGTTGCCAAGGATGGCTTGGAAGTCTCTCAGGTTGTAGACCAAGACACCCGGGAGCACGCCATCACGCTCGACGCCGAATCGTCCACACAGCCGGTGCGGCTCGACGTGCACTTCCTGATCGACGCCACCGGCAGCATGAGCGACGAGATTGCACAGTTGAAGGAAAACATGATCGCCGTCTCAGAGCAAATCGAAGCACTCCCGTCGAATCCCAACGTGCGCTTTGGTATGACCATCTACCGCGATCGAGGGGATCTGTTTATCAGCCGCACGTTCGACTTCACACCCGACGTGGCGGCTTTCACCGAAGAGCTTGCCCGGGTCCAGGCCGACGGTGGTGGGGATTATCCGGAAAGTCTCAACGAGGGCTTGCACAACACCATCCACCTTCCCGAGTGGCGAGGCGAGGACACGGTCAGTTTGATCTTCCTCCTGGCTGATGCACCGCCCCATCTCGATTACGCCCAAGATTACGACTACGCGGCGGACGTCTTCGCCGCAGCCGAAATGGGGATCAAGATTTACCCGCTTGCGTCCAGCGGATTGGACGATCAGGGCGAATATGTTCTCCGCCAGTTGGCCCAGATCAGCGGCGGCAAATTCCTCTTCCTCACCTATGGCGCTGGTGGGGCACCCGGAGACGATACGACCCATCACGTCGATGACTACAGCGTTCTCTCGCTCGACGAATTGGTGGTTCGCATGGTCGAGGAAGAACTCGCTCCCCTTACGTTCTCTCAATAATCGTCGGGCTGCTGGGCCTGGATTTCGACTCCCTGTGAGGTTTTCCATTCCAGGGAGTCTTTTCTGCTTTTATGGAAGCGCGAAAGGGCTTCTTCGCGGGATCAGATAAAGAAGGATACAATGCAGGGTAATGTTACGAACGATCAAGCCTACAAAGTATCTGCGCGCGCTCTTGCTGGCCATCCTGCTTGGTGCGTTGGTCAGCGCGTGTACGGCGAGGTTTGCGGGCGGTTCAACGCCGGACTCATTTCCTTCGAATACACTCGCAGCGGCGACAGAGCTGGTTGCGCAGGCAACACCTTCCCCAATATCGACCTTCACGATCACGCCGAGTCCCGAACCGGTCCGGCTGGTCGTCCCGGAGCGCTGGGCCGGCCTGACCGAGCAGTCGATTACCGAAATCGATTCACCAGACAGGTGGCAGCTCATAGTGGACGACGACCCGGGCCAGTGGCTTGATCGAGGCGCTGCCGATCTGGCGCTCGTCCCCGGCGATGAGGGCCATCCTGCCGGTGAACGCGTCATGACCTTGGCGGTACCGTTCACTTCGGAGTGGGAAGATATTCCCCTCGAGCAGGCGCAGGAGATGCTCGCAGACCCTTCTCCCTTCGTTGCGGTCCTGGATTGGACGGACATGACCCCCAAGCTCAAATCGCTCACGATCGACGGTGCACATCCCGGTGATGCTGAATATCCCCTTAGACAGAGATGGAGTGTGATCGCGGCGCAGGGCTTCGAATCGGCGGCTGCGGAGATCGGAGCGTTGATCGCCGACCGCCTTGGCTTCGATGCGGCCACACACCTGGTTGCCGTGGGCGACGTCATGTTGGACAGGCGCATCGGCGAGAGAATCGCGAACGGCAATCCGATCTTTCCATTCGAACTCGTTTTCGATTTGCTCTCTACTGCGGACATCACTGTTGGGAATCTTGAGTGTGCCATGGGGGATCAGGGGGCGCCGGTCGACAAGGGCTACACGTTCCGCGCCCCTGCGGAAGCCGCACGTTCGTTCGCCATCGCGGGCTTCGACCTGCTTTCGCTGGCCAACAACCACGCCATGGACTATGGTCCCGATGCGTTATTGGACGCAGTCTCTCTGCTGGAGAAAAACCACGTTCGTTCCGTGGGTGCAGGGGAAAACGCAGCTGCGGCGGCTGCGCCGGTCATCCTGACCGCGAACGGGACGAGCATCGCATTTCTGTCTTTCGTGGACGTGCCGGTCGAAGTGCGTGGTTTTGATGCGCGTTCCTGGACGGCCACGCAGAATCAGCCCGGCGTATCCTGGGCCGATCCCGAGCAGATGCAGGCGGACATCGCCGCCGTTCGCCCACTCGCCGACATCATTGTCGTCTTGCTGCACAGCGGCTATGAATACGTGGTCCAGCCCAGCCTGCCGCAGGTGACTGCCGCCCACACGGCAATCGATGCCGGTGCCGACCTCGTCCTGGGCCATCACGCGCACGTCCTGCAGGGGATTGAATTTTATAATCAGGGGGTGATTGCTTACGGGCTGGGGAACTTCGTCTTCGACGACGGGGATATCCCCCAAACCGTCCTGCTCAATGTTTGGCTGGATTCAGGCGGCGTGCGGGAACTCGAAGTCGTGCCCATAATGCTCACGGAGGATGGCCGGCCCAGGTTGGCGACCGCGGAAGAAGCGGCTGAGATATTGTCCACGATATACAGCGAGACGAAGGGCGCTGCGTTACCCTGATCCTGAGAACAACACGCAAGGACGGGCAATTCGCCCGTCCTTGTCGATCACTGCTTTCGCTACGCTCGTAAGGCGTTACCAGTTGCGCAATTGCAGGCTGCCCAGTCCCATCGAGATCTCGAAAGTGATCCTGGCGCCCGTTCCTTCGAGCGTGTACGTGTCTCCGGAGCGGCGCCAATCATCGTACGCATCGACATCCGCCAGGGTACCCTCGAATTCGGCCGTCGCAGTGGTTCCCGCAGGGACGATGATGATCACCTCTCCCAACCCCGCTTCGATCTTTACGTACATGTCGTCCTGTAAATCACCGCTGAAATCCAACGTGTACCGGCCGGCGCCTCCGGTGAAGAAAAAATCCCGGGCATTTGCATTGGCCAACCCGTTCAGTTCCGCATCCGAAGCGCCACCCGTGAAGCGTAAAGTGGACATTTCAACCTGGTTCGCTTCCGAAAAGGACAGATCGAAGTCGGATGCCCCCTGCGTCACACGCAGGTTGTCGATGGCCAGGCCGCCCAATTCGATATCGCTGCGCGAGGCGCCAACGGTGAGGATCAATTCCATCGCTTCGTCCCCCAATAGTAAATCCCAGGTGTTTTCTACGTTGCCGCTGATATCGGGAAAGGTGTATTCCCCCGATTCTTCTTCTCCCTGGCGCAGTTGAATGTATCCGTTTTCCGTGATGATGTGAGGTGCGAACTCTTCGACGTTGTAGCTGACTGTCCCCTGGAGGAGTGCGTTCTCGGCTCCCGGGCGAACGTACAATTCGCCGGCGCCCATCAAGATCTCGAGACTCGTCTCGAGATCCGAATCGGGCACTGGGATTTCCACATCCTCGGAGATCGTAGGACCGGTCTCGAGTTTATCCATCCGTATGCTGGTGCGCAGCGGTAAAAAGTTGAAACTACAGGCCAGCGTCGCCAGCGATGCCGTGATTCCAACGAGTAGAAATGCGGTTTTCCGCATGGTAGCCTCCACGAAAACTCTTCTAGAAATGTTTCGTTCCATCATCTATACGTCCCGCAGAGGACAGGGTTGTACGCTGTGCTGCGTATTTCGAAAGCGGAAGAAGCGAGAGTATGAGTTCTTGAATCCCAGTTGCGCTATTCCCGTGTATCCATATCACGGATCAGTGCGGGAACTTCGCGCAGGATTTTCGCCGTTGCTTCGGGCACGATGTCAACAGCGTATTGGCGGTTGGTTTCGTTGTCCGCTTCAGCCGTAATCCAGATCTGATGCATGCCGACCTGCTGGGCGCCAAGTACGTCCGCTTTTAACATGTCTCCGATCATTACCACCTGCTCGGCGGGGAGCCGCCATCTGCGGAGCACGGTTTCGAACAGCAGTCTGTGCGGTTTGCGCAGGCCAACTTCAGAGGAGATCAGGACGGGATCGAAGTATTTCCGGATGCCGGCTTTATCGAGCAGGCGTTGTACGTTGGCAGCATTGCCGGCGTTTGAGATCATGCCAAGACGGTAGTCGGCTTCATGAATTTCATCGAGCACTGCGAGTAGATCGGACATCGGTTCCCAGTAATCTTCGAAATGCTTGTAGAAACACGCCAACGCATGTTCGAGCGTTTCGTCTGCGACAGCCGCATAGCCAAACTCGGTCAGTGCGAGACGTAAAACGGACATGGATGAGATTTCGATGTTCGAAGCCTCACGCGCCGCAAAGCTTGTCTCGAGTAATTCGTAAAAGCGCTGGATAAACACGTCATTGTCAAAGCGGACGTTTTCCTCGTTCAGTTTTTTCACCATTGCCTGGGTGGCAAGCGCGCGAACTTCGCTCACTTCACCCTGGAAGGTTATCAGCGTCGAGCCCAAATCGAAAATAACCCCTTGGATCATGGGCGTGCCTCAGTAAGTCAGGTCCGGACGATACAGATTCAACAGCGGACGATCGGAAAGATAACGGAATAGATTCTCCGCAAACAAATCCATCGCCCGCTCATCGTAGACGGCCGAAGAGCCGGCGATGTGGGGTGATAGGATTACGTTTGGCATTTCCCAAAGCGGGCTGGAATCGGGAAGAGGTTCGACCGGATATACGTCCAATGCGGCCCCGGCGAGTTTTTCCGTCTTCAGCGCTTCCAACAAAGCGCCGTGATCGACAACGCCGCCGCGTGATACGTCGATGAGGAACGTCGAGGGCTTCATCGCATCGAAAATTTCCGTCCCGATCAAGCCGCGTGTAGCCGCCGTCAAGGGGACGGTAACCACCAGGAAATCGCACAAAGCGGCCATCGAGCGCAGCGCCTCCGGCGGGTACAGCCGCTTGGGTACGTCGGCGGCAGGATCTCCCAAACCTTCCAGACAATACCCCGTGTCTTGTAGATTTTTCAGGTCCCGTTTGGACGCCAGCACGTCCGCGCCGAACGCATAGCACAGACGGGCGATTTCACGACCGATGCTGCCGTAGCCGACGACGCCAACGGTACATCCTCGCAGTTCGAGGGGCTCATAGCGCTGGTAGCGCTTTTCTCCCCAACGTTCTTCCGGTGGGTCGGAGATGATGTCGAGCAGTTTGTGGCCAAGCGCGAGCATGGACATGACCGCAAACTCCGCCATCTGCGGCGCCGCCGCACCGCTGAGAGTCGTCACTTGCACGTCCGTATGCAGCAGTGGATGATCGACGACGTGATCGATGCCGGCTGAGTGAAATTGAATCCAGCGCAGTTCGGGAACCGATTCGGGTTCCGGGAGGGCGTGCAGCGTGTAGAGGACCTCTACGTCGGCGAGCAATTCCTCGGGAATGTCTTCCCCGGATGAAGTGGGATGGACGTTAACCTGGAGCCGTGGTGAAACGTCTTTAATACGCTCCACCGACGAATTCTCAAGCGGCAAAGTAAACAGAACATAGACTTTGTCCATGGGTGTCATTGTACATCATTCGGCCTGTATTCGGAAAACCGCGATCTGCGGATCTGCATTTGGGCGGCTCCGCAGGGTGTCCTCAGGGATACGATAGACTTATGGCGATCCAGGCGGCCAACGCCACGCCGAGCAGCAGCGGCAGGATGTAGCGCAGCATCGCCTTCAGCACAGTACCTTCGTCGTTCGCCATTGGTGTGGTGCTCACCCCAACCAGAATCTTGGTCGGGGATACGACCGAACCGATCGCGCCTCCTGCCGTCTGCGCGGCAAGAATCCAGGGAAGGTTGAACTGCAGCAATTCGGCCGTCCGCCGCTGCAGCATGGCGAAGATCAAATTGGAATTGGTGTTCGAGCCCGTAATGAACGCCCCCAAAGCGCCGATCCACGCCGACAGGAAAGGAAAAGCCCTGGCCAGCCATAACGCCAATCCGTTCGCGAGAACGTCCGTCATCCCGGTGTGGGTCATCATCACGGCCATGGCAACCATGGAGAGGATCCCCACGCTGGAGGGCATCAAGCGTCGCGCCGTATCCACCAGAATCCGACGACCCGCGCCGGGCGGATACAAGCCGTATCTGCGGTAGGTGAGGAAAGAAATCAGCGCCGCGTAACCCAGGATCGCTCCAGCATGGCGCAGGAGCGGGATGATGCGGCCGTAACCAGCGGGTGTGAAAAAGCCGCGTGCCGTCTGCGTTTCGGGGAAGGCGATGCGGATCTCGATCGCGCCAAGGAGCTGGTTCACGCCGGGTACGAATTGAACGACGAACGTGACAAGGATAAGAATCAGATAGCCCGATGCCGCGACCCGGAATGTGTGCGCGTCGATGGGGGTTCGATCTTGTAGCGCGTTTCCCCCGCGGTAGCGACGTGCAAGGGCAACGCCCGCGAGTAAGCCGACCATCCCTGCGCCGAAGCTGGCAATGTTCCACAGTCCGTGGGTCGCCAAGAACAACTGGGCAAGGCCCATCAGCACGCCGAGCGTCAGGATCGGAAGGATCAATTTGCGCGCCGATCGCCAACCACCGGCGACCTGGGCGACCATGAAACCGGAGCCAATTCCGGTCAAACCCAGCAAGGCTGCAGCCGGTGCGGCCAGTGTGTCGGCAGGCAAGTTGGTAGCAGAGATCAGCGCCTGAAAGGAGGAGCCCAATGAACCGAAAGTGACTGCCCAGGCGTGCCCAAGTGTAGGAAGGATGACGGCCGTCAGGGGCGCAAAGCCGAGGCCCACGAGCAAGGGAGCGGTGACGGCTACGGGCACCCCGAAACCGCCGATGCCTTGCAGGAAGGTGGCAAAAAGCCAGCCGATCAACAAGGCTTGCATGCCGCGATCGGCGGTCAACTGCGGCAGGGTCCTGCCGATGACCGCAATCGCGCCCGCTTCGTCAAAAACACGGTAGAGGATAAATGCGCCCCACACGATGAGCAGCACGTCCAGACCGAGCAGCAGCGCCTTGGCGTGACTCACGGCCAGCAACTTACCGCCGGCGCCAAAACGCGCCGCAGCGAGACATAGGGTGGATGCCCAACCAGCGAGGCCGGCCTTGGCGGCGCCCCATCCGAAACGGACCATCACGGTGATGATCAAAAGGATGGGAGAGATCGCCAGTAACCAATCGAGCAGCATTTTCGCAACGAATCCTTCAAACGTGGCGCATTATAGCATGCGGTTGAATTGTGTTCCGACTGCTTCAAACGTCGATTTTCGCCGGTCGTGGGCGCTTGGCTACGAGATGCGCGCCGGCGTGAAAGCCGTCTTCCGATCGTGGATCGGCCCGGCGCGATTCGTCGTACTCGAGAACTTCAAGCGGGGCGAAAACCCGGCGCAATTCTCCCGCTGCGAAGTAGTGAATCAAACCAACCGGTTCGGGCGCCAGGAAGGTGTTGGGTTCGATTTCGGTTGCGCCGGATTTCTGCAACGCCACGCAGCCCGGATCGTCCGTCGTAAAGACTTCGGCCAGGAGTATCCCACCCGGCGTGAGCCCTTCGACGAGTCGGTCGGCCAGAGTCCAGAGCTGCGTCGGGCGCAGAAAGTGCAGCACGGCTTGAGCGACGATCAGGGAATACGAAGTGGGAGAAAAGGGGAATTCAGTGATATCGAACAGATGAGGATTCACAATTGTACCGGCGCACGCCTCGACAAGACGTCCAAAGATTTCTGGATTCCGCTCGACGGCGTCGACGGTGAAGCCGCGCTCGGCGAGCCATAATGCGTTTTCGCCCTCACCTGCGCCCAGGTCGAGAGCGTGTCCGCCAGTGATCTCATCAAGCCAATTTTGCAAGTTGTCCATTCGACGATTACCCGGCGAACGATTGCCCGTAAGAGCCGAGACCCGACGGCAACAGCGGCGTGGATCGCGACCGAGCGTATGGATTGCGTAGGTTAAACGTCAGACAAGCGTCCCGCGTGACAGGAATGGATCGCAGTATAGTAAACGTGGAAGGGTAGATCTCTTCTTCTCCTCCTTAAGAGAGAGCCGGGCCCGGCGTACCCGGCTCTCATGATTCAAAAGGAAACCGGAAATCACGAGCGAGGATCGTTGATTCTCTTCATCCGGCTGGCGGGTAGCGGAACGGCGGCTCATTTAATTCGGAGGCAGCTCAAAGGATTCGACCGGGACGCTCTCGACCTGCAGGTGAATGGGGCGGCCGAGAGCATCTTCCAACTGATTCTGGAGATCCTCCAGAATGGGAGAATTTAGTTCCTTGCTCGCATAGATCGTTATGGAAACATCGACGACTCGCGCATCTCCAAGTTCGATGTCTATTGTTTCCAGGGTGTAGCCCGTTTCTGCTTGCATTTGTTGCCTGACCGCTGCGCCGACGACTTGGCGGATGTGGGATATCTCCACCGAGTCGATAAAGACTGAAGCCAGGGGGATGCTGATGGCAATGAGCAGCAAAAGGGATACCACCATGCCGCGTTGGAGATGCCCTTTGCGCATGGCTCGCGGGGAAGGGCGGAAACCGAGTAAGAGCAAAATCACGGATCCGGCGAGGGTGATCGCAATCAGGTTGGTGATGAAGAGCAGAAATCCACCCCAGGCTGTTCGCGCCTCCCCCATGGCCAGGCCAATGCCGACGACGCCCAATGGGGGCACTAACGCTGCAGCTATGGCAACGCCTGGCAGCGCAGCTGCCACATCCTTGCGCGCGACGGCGTACGCGCCTGCGGCTCCGGAAGCAAGGGCGACCGCCAGATCAAATAGGTTGGGGTGCGTGCGCGACATGATTTCGGCCGTCTCCGTGCGCAGCGGTGAAATCGCCGTGAGCAGGATGCTCAGTCCGATGGACAGAGCGATCCCTTTGATCGCCGCCTCCACGGCCAAACTGAGTAGGCGGACATCGCCCTGCACGATTGCCAAACTGAATGCCAAAATTGGGGTAAACAGTGGTGCCACAAGCATCGCCCCGATGATCACCGCCGTACTGTCCTGCAGTAATCCGAAAGTGGCGATGACCGCCGAAAGCCCGATCATGATGAAGAAATCCACATCCGGACGAGCGCCCTCCCGCACCTCGCGGTAAATCTCGACCTGCTCCTGGCGCTCGAGCGTCGGCACCGCGCCGAAGATTGTGTCCCAGGCGCGCTGCAGCCAAAATCGCCGCAGACCGCGGAAGCGCTTCACCATCAACACCGGCGTGGAACATACACGCGCAACCAGTTCCGGGATCGTTCCGAATAGAACTTGATCGATCAAGCTCTCCTCGGATGCGCCGATGAAGACCAGATCGCTCTCAGAACCAGCCTGGGCAATACCGTCAACGACGCTTTCTGCCTTAACCACCTGGCGAGTAAACGGGAGTTGATCGAAATCGAACGCTCGATCTCCTGCTTTGGATAGACTGCTGACTTGTTCGCGCATGTTCCGGATCGTTTTATCGATCCAGGTATGGCCTCGTGCGAGTTGCTCTTCCGTGGAATCGGGGTCCGCTACGTAGACCACACTCATCGAAGCGTCGAACTCATGTGCCAGAAGCATGGCCAACCGTGTCGCCAGTGGGGCATGCGGACCGCCCGCAGTGGGGACAAGGATTTTGTTGATGTTTAATGCAGCGGGTCCATCGACGGCGGCTTCCATCTTGTCTCGCTCCGGATGGCGCGAAGTGGCCTCCGAAACGATGGCGTTTATGTATTCGGAGTGCAGCGCAGCGACCGCGACATCACACGGTGCCCGTCGAATGACGGGATCGAGGACTCGCCCCATGTGCACACCTTGTTGCTCCGTGCGTACGATCCAGGAAAGCAGGATCAGATCGCAATTTTCCTCGTCGGCGGTTTCCAGGATGCCGTCGGGCACCGAACGTGCGAGGCGGGTGATCGGAAACGTCGGTACGTCGCTCTTTGCGGCAACCCGGGTGGACCACTGAAAAAGCGTGTTGCGTTCGCTGGCGATGCGCCCGCCTTCGGCGATCGCCAGTGGATCGGCGATCGGGATGACCTGTAATGGAATCACTTCGCCGTTCGTTTGGTGGGCAAGCGCCGTCGCCAAACCCAGGATCCAATGTCGCTCCACTCCGGCACTGATGGGCACCAAAATTCGATAATCCCCTGCCTTTTTCTCTCTACCCGGCGCGCGCCGGAAAACGAGGACTCCTTCCTGCGCTTCGATCAGGTGCATCCGGCTGTAAGCGACGTAGAGCAGCAATCCAAGCGCAACCCAGATGGCATTTCCGAGCAATCCATCCCCGGGCAAAGCGATCCACATGGCGACGCAAAACGCCAGGGCGGTCAAGGGAACCAGGGGATAGAAAGGGACCCGCAAAGTACGTCGACGGTTCGGTTCCGTACGCCGACTGATCAAGGCGGCGATGTTAAGCAGAAATGCAGAGACCAGGAAGAAGCCGGCAGCCGCGTCCAGCAGCCATTCAATGCGCGCCCAAATCAACAGAGGCGCGACGATGATCAGAATCAAGCCAAAAATGAGAGGCTGCACCCGGAACGGGCGTCTCAGCCAACGAAGAAAAGGCGGTAGAGCCCCTTGGCGGCCGAGTGCGTTCAACTGCCGAGCACCCATTACCAGACAAGCGTTCGCTGCGATTGCGAACAGCAGGAAGGTAATCGCGTGGATCAGCCTTCCGGGGAGAAAACCTGTTCGCTGCAGCGCAGACGGCATATCGCTCAATGCCAACGCCGTCATGCTCTGCGGAATGGCTGATGGCAAGAATTCGAATGCAATAATGGCCAGACTGCCGATCAGCAGCGTGGCAAACAACCCCCTTGGCAGTCGATGCTGCGCATCCCGGATCTGACGGCGGGAAGCCATGACCGCCTCGATTGCCCCGTAGGCCACAAAGAGCCAGGCGGCAGAGCGCATGAAATCGCCGGAAATGAAATCCATCGATCCGCTGTCGATGTGCAGATTGTATTTCAGGAAAATGTCGGCGATCAGCGCCCCGACGATCAATGCCAGAACCGTCAAAATTGGTCCGAGCCACGTGCGGCGAGGGATCAGCCGGAAAATCTGGAAGACGACGAGCAGGAGCAAGAAACACAATGCCAGGGATGTTCCTATATCCACCGGCAGTTGTAAGAATAATGCCATTTGGCTTGCGGCGGATTGAATGAAGCTTGCCGTCAAAGCCACGCTTCCGGCGAAAATCACCCATCCGGCCATAAAGCCGCCAAGGCCTCCAAGAGTTTCGTGAATCAATGTGAACGTGCCGCCGTGATCGCTGCTTCCGGCGAGGAGTTCGAGGATGTTGAGTATCGTGGACGTCACAACCAGCAGCGTTAAAAGCGTAGCGAACGGGGAAATTAGACCAACGAAGGCGACCACCCTGCCTGAGACTAAAAATGCCAATGCGAAGCTGATCACCAGTCCCCCGGATGCAACTTGCCACACCGTCGACAACTGCCGTCCCAAGCGAATTTCACCCAGAAAGTCGTCCGGTTCAACTGACATTGAATTTGACCATCCTTATCATGCGTTCCCGATTACCTGTCCGTGTGGCGATGTAGTCAGGCTACTTCTTGGTCCATTGGCTGCAGCCCGATAAGTAAGTTCCTGCCCGTCAGGCCATGGGGATCGAATTTGTAACCCAAGCCGCTCGCCTCGAAAGCCTGGCGGTATTGCCCGTCGGTAAATAGGACCAACTCGTGTCTCTCCACAAAATACTCTATCCCTTCCGGTCTGGCAACCAGATGGTGCATGTTCAGGATTGCAACACCGTTTTGCTCCTCGCTTATGTTCATGCGGGCGATCTTGAGCTCGGGTTCATCGACAAATAGTGCGTGCGGTCCGCCGATGACGTATTTATCCGGGCTGAGCCAGGGTTCGATGATCAGGACTCCGCCGGGAAGCAAATGACGAGCCATGTTGTCTATCGCTTGCTTCAGTTCGGCCAGATTTTTTACGTATCCGATCGAGCTGAAGAGGCAGGTGACCACATCGAAGCGGCGGCCGAGCTCAAAATCCAGCATGTTGCCCTGATGAAAGGGCACGTTCGCACACCGCTGGCGGGCGATTGCCAACATCTGCGGATTGAGATCCAATCCTTCTGCCTGGTAATGTTTCTTCAGATGAAACAGGTGCTGCCCCGTCCCACAGGCAACATCGAGCAGCGCCGTGCCGCGCGAACGTTTATTCTTGCGGATGAGCTGATGCAGTTTGTCTGCTTCCTCGCGATAATCCTTGAAGGAATAGAGCGCATCGTAGTAGTCGACCATTTTTTCGTATTGCTCTTGCATGTCCGATCACCTCAAGGCACACGACTACTGCATAGTGTACCCTTTTCCACATTCATTTTATAGCCTCATACGTCTCACACCTCGCCGCGGAGCGGAATTCTGATATGGAAATTCACGTTCGGGGCGCGTCCCATATTGTTGTACATCCTGTATAATCAAAATCCATGCGTAAAAACGACGAATCTGCGGACCGGCGCATCACACGCGCTGCGGGCATCGTTATGATCGGTTTCGTACTCTCCAGCCTTTCGGGGCTGGCGAGTCAGGTGCTCATCACCAACGCCTTTGGCACCGGTGCCAGACTCGACGCTTTTTACACGGCCAACCGCCTTCCGGAGACGCTCTTCAACCTGATCGCAGGCGGGGCTCTCGCCTCCGCTTTTCTTCCCACGCTTACGGGTTTTCTCGCTCGAGATGATCGCAAGGGAGGCTGGCGTCTTGCCTCCTCCATCGTCAATCTGATCCTCATCATCATGGGCATGTTGAGCGTGGCGGCGGCCATCACAGCTCCCTGGCTGGTGCGTACGATTCTGGCTCCGGGCTACGAGGACGTCGAAAAAATCCGTCTTACGGTTTCGCTGCTGCGTATCATGCTGCTCTCACCGGCGATTTTCGGACTGAGCGGCATACTGATGGCGACGCTCAACGCCTATCAGCATTTCGCCCTGCCGGCGCTCGCTCCGGCGTGCTACCGCTTCGGACTGATCTTTGGTGTCTTGTTTCTCGTACCGGCCTTGGGTATTCACGGCATGGCCTGGGGAACCGTATTGGGTGCATTGCTGCACTTGATCGTGCAATTGCCTGCCCTGCGCAGGTTGAAGCCGCGCTATCAGCGCACCCTGGGGTTGGAGATGCCTGCAGTGCGCGAGGTGGGGCGCTTGATGATGCCGCGCCTGCTTGGTGTGGCCGTCGTGCAGTTGAATTTTTGGGTCAACACGATCCTGGCTTCCGGACAGCCCGAGGGCAGCCTCAGTGCGCTCACCTTCGCCTTTCAATTGATGATCATGCCCCAGGCGGTGATCGCGCAGGCCACGGCCATCGCCGCCCTGCCCACTTTCTCGGAACAGTTCGCCAGGGGAAAAATCGAAGAGCTGCGTAGTTCATTTTCCAACACGCTGCGCGGCGTGCTTTTTTTGGCGCTGCCGGCGAGCATAGGATTGATCATGCTGCGCAAGCCGATCGTTGCTTTGCTTTTCGAGCGCGGCGCATTCGGCGCGCAATCCACCGAAAAGGTCTCCTGGGCGCTGCTTTGGTGGGGCGTGGGGTTGGTGGGGCACTCGATTCTCGAGATCATCGTTCGCGCCTTCTATGCCATGCACGACACACGCACGCCCGTCGCCATCGGCGCAGTGATGATGGGTTTGAACGTTCTCTTCAGCCTGGCATTTTCTGCATTGTTCGAGCGCATCGGCTGGATGCCGCACGGCGGTCTGGCACTGGCAAATTCTCTCGCCACTGCGCTGGAGTGCACCGCGCTGCTGTGGCTTTTACACAGGCGCCTGGGGGGTTTAGATCTGGCCCGGACGGGACACGGCATGCTGGCTACCGTCGGCGCCTCGTTGGGTATGTCTCTCGTGCTGTGGATCTGGCTGGCACTGACGGGGGGGCGCTCGACCTGGGTGATCGGAATTGGCGGGGCACTGGTTGGTTTTGGTGTCTATTGGTTGATGTCGCTGGCCCTGGGTTCACCCGAAACGCGACGACTGCCGGGATTTCTGATCGATCGCACCCGCTGAGGCCGATCGTTCTAGAGAACCATCCCCATCTGATTCAACGCCTCCCGGGCGTTTTGAAGATATTCCGCGGCGTGTAGCTCCGGGGAAAGATGGCTTCCCGGGAGTACACGCAGATCAAAATCCCTTGCGTTGGGGAATTCTCGTTTGCAGTAATACTCGAGATGTTCGCTGACTTGCTCGACTCGGACACAATCGGGAAAAAGCTTCCGCCAATGGAAAAAAGCGTCGTGCTCGCTGAGAAGGATGACAACGCTTCCTGTGTAGCCGTATTGCGGTCCGACGACTTTCTTGCCAACCCAACGAAGATCGTTAACGAGACGCATGGGGGAGCGGGTGCGCACAAGGTCCGCTGCAAATCCACGCGTCAATTGCAGCCCGAAGCGCAAACTGGGCCGGAGTGTTGCGAAGCGTTGTTGATAGGCATCTCGCGTGACACGGGCGATCTCTCGTGGCAGAAGGCCGATCAATCGCCGCGTGGGCAGTAGATCCAGCCCCGCGGTGCACAAGGCAATCACGCATTCGACCATGTCGGGGGCCAGCTCGGCGACACGGAACGCTTCGGCACCGCCGTGGGACCAACCGATGACGGTGAGTTTGAAGTGTTCATGAGCCAGGATGGGGTTTTCGAACAGATTGCCGATTGCCTCCCGGCGCAGGATTTGGTTCAACGCCGCCGCTTTGGTCGGATCGCCGCCCTTGGGCGGATCGATGTCGACGCTCCATAAAATCCCGGCCCGGCTTGCCTGTACGATTGCAGTATGCAGCTCTCGTGCGGCGTCTACCGGCTGCACGTGCCCCGGCAGGTATACGACGAGATTGCCCTCCAGCTTGTTTTCCAATTTATTTTTCAGCCGTCTTGCGTCGTCGCGCGCGTCGACTACGTAGCTGCTGTACCCCACCGTTTCGCCGTCTACGAAGACGCTGCTTCGCGTAAGGAAATGTTGCATGCCGTTTAACATCCTTGCTCTCGTCCGCAGCGTATCGATACTTCAACTTTCACCATCGTCGGCCGAGTCTGTTTCGACGTAGCCTCCCGTTTCGTCGGGTACCAATTGGCGCAGCTTCAACTGTGCCTCTTCGAGCAGTTCGTTGCATCGTGCAGAAAGGGCCTGGCCGCGTTCGAACAGTGAAAGCGCTTTCTCCAAGGCTAAATCCGCAGTTTGTAACTGCTCGACGATCGATTCCAATTCCTCAAATGCCTCTTCGTAGCTCAACTGATCCGCAGGCTTTTCTTTCGCCATGTTCATCTCCTGAGTCGAACGATTGCCGTAAATGCACCTCTTTGCATTTTATACTAGAATGACTGCCCGAAGTAGAAGCGTAAAGTAATCTCTTCGCGATGTTTTACACTCCCCAACAACTGTTTACTACAAGCCAGCACTTCGTTGGCGCATGCACCCACTGCTATTTACCATTCCAGAGAGCGTCTGCTCAACGGCACACAATGTATCTGAGGTATATACCCTCGCCGGGTTACGATCCCTCGGCCGGCACACTGGCTTTCCCGGACAATCTATCGAAGGCGGGCTTTTTCGTATCCCGTCAGGACCGCAACAATTACGTACAGATCCATCTCTCATCGGGGAATTGCCTCGACACGAAATTGCTCAAAGTCATTGGGAAACGATCCACGCCAGATCATAGCTGGAAGTTATTAAAAAGGATGGTCGATCGAGTTGAGGTTTTCCTTGGGGGGTGTATTTGTTGGATTCTGGAAGATGGATCAGATCACATTCGCTTTACTTAAACTGCGAATACCACATGAGCGCACTGAAGGAAAAACACGTCGAGGTGACGCATTTTTCAGGTCGAGGCTTATCCAACCCAGCCCCAGAGGATGAATTGTCCAGCCAGGAAAAGATTGCACGTTAAAAATGTATACGCAACCACACGCCTCGCAATCGCTTTATGGGCATACTGCGCCAGGATAATAAAGGCTGGAAACAACACGATCGCAAAACGAGCTTGGCCGGATAATGGTTGGCCAATTCGCATTTGGGACAGGCTGAATAAAAGAAATCCCCAATGATATACCGCTAAACTGGAAGGCAATTTCTTGATCACGGCTATACCGGCCAGCAGCATGCCAAAGACAACAAAGAGATCTACAAATTCTATAAACGATGCATCATGTTGAATCACGCGCGTAATGGTTTGTGTGATCCCCACCCAAGGTAATACAGGAATCCGATGCCAGTAGGTCGCTTGAACTTCCATCAAACCGGGAAGATTCTGGCTTGATCTCCATAGCGTGAGGCCAACAAACACGAATAGCGGCATCATGCAGGAGAGTAAAGGCTTGAGGTTCTTCTTGAGCGGTTCCCGTCTATAATTCATGAACCATTCAACTAGAATTACCGCGGAGAGTATCAACCCATTGAGACGTGTAAAGGTTGCCAACATCGATGTTGCGCCCGCTAAAAGCCATCTGCCTTTCCGTAAGCTCCATAGCGCTGCCAATGCAAGAAGCAGGAAGAGCGATTCGGAGTAAGGAACAAACAGGAAAAAAGAAGTTGGAAACCAGAGAAAGATAAGAAGCGTATTCCTTGCAAAATTCTCACCGTACCCTTCATCTAACAACCAGTTGTAGGCAACAATCAGAGCAAACAAACATGAGAGATTGGCAATTAAAAACGAACCAAGTAAATAATGCTCGCCAATCGGTTTGGCAATCCATCGGGTAAGCAGCGGGAATAAAGGAAAGAAAGGTGAAAGTGCAGGGTTAGAGTATCCGTTTTCGGCAATTCTTAAAAAGTGAATTACATCAAATCGCTGCCAGACGCCGAGAAATGCTCCCGCGGCCCCGTCCGCAACCGGGGAGACGCCAAAATATGGCCTGAGAACAGGATCTTCTGTACGTGGGACATAATCCAAGAGGTATAGAAGTAACCCAATGGCAGAAAGCAATGTCCTCTGAGCGAGGAAGAGTGAGCTTGGATAGCGCCAAACCAGTTTATGGGTAGATTTCGAGACTTCATTCAAGAGAGATCCACTTCTCCGCTGATGCGCAAGATGCAAGTGCTTTAAGATCATCAACGTGTGACCAAATCGCCCCTGAAAGAACTTCAATACACATCTATATAAATGCGTCCCAATTCAAGAAATGGCAATGCGTGAATCCGCATGATTTCATTGTATAAAAGACATCGCGGCCGCGTCTTAGCATAGCATACAACTTCAAACATGAGTATTCGAGCAATCAGAGGGAAGAAATCATTTCAGGGAAGAAAGGCTTGCCAGCAGGAGATATAGCGGTTCACAGTGCTGCACTTTTTCGACGGCGCATGATGCCGCCGCTTCGGGAATTTTACACGCCCTTCGTAGTTTCAGCCTAACGCGTCTCATTTTCGGCGTCAGCGGATATTGGGGATACCTTTTCCGTCGTGGCGGAAATTTCTCCATCCTGGAGATGCATATTCAACAAATCACCAGCAGAGACCTGCCGTGTCGAACGTACCACCGTGTCGTCGGCAGCGCGCCGGATGATGGCATAGCCGCGAGACAGCACGGACTCGGGTCCCACGGCTCGCAGCGTGTTCAGTGCACCTTTCACCGCAGCCCGGCGCAGCGCCAATGCATAGCGCATTGCGGCCAGCGTGCGGGCGCTCAATTCGTCCACCCGCTGCCGCGCGCCGTCGATCTTTACCCGGGGGGAGGCAAGCTGCAGCGCTTGCGTGAGACGGGAAAGTTTATCCTGCAAATCCAGAAGTCGCTCGCCAAAGACCTGTCCGAGTTCGAGAAGCTGATCACGCAGCGCTTGTGCCAAGGTCTGACGGTCCGGGGTCGCCATCTCGGCTGCCGCCGAAGGCGTCGGGGCATGCACGTCCGCGACGAGGTCGGCAATGACGAGGTCCGAGGCGTGTCCGATCCCGGCGATCACAGGAACCTGCGAGGCGGCGATCGCATGCGCCACGCCTTCGTCGTTGAACGCCCACAGGTCCTCGATCGAACCTCCGCCGCGCACGAGTAGGATGACGTCCACCCGCCCAAACTGGTTCAACGCCTGCAGCGCGTCGACGATCCCCGCAGGCGCTTCGTCTCCCTGGACAGGGGTTGGCGCCAGGATGACCGTCGTGAGCGGGAAGCGCCGGTGCAGGACGTTGAGCACATCCTGCAGCGCTGCGCCCGTCGGCGAGGTCACGATCCCCAGCCGCTCTGGCCAGGGTGGGAGCTCCCGCTTACGCGAGGCGTCGAACAAGCCTTCGGATTCCAGACGTGCCTTGAGATGCAGAAAGCGTTGATACAACGCGCCTTCCCCCGCTTTCTGCAATTCGTCCGCATACAGCTGATACTGACCCCCGGCCTCGTAGACGCCGATGTGGCCGTGGACTTCGATCGAGTCGCCGTCCCGGGGAAGGTAGGTTTGCGCGGAGACCTCGGAGCGCCACATGACGCAGCGGAGCGAAGCCTGCTCGTCTTTGAGGGTGAAATAGAAGTGGCCGGAGGCGGGTCGTGATGCGTTGGAGACCTCTCCAGAGACCCAGATGTCTCCCAGACGATAGTCACTCTCTAGAGATTGTCGAATGTAGCGCGTCAGATCGGCAACGCTCCAGATCTGCGATTCCAGGCCAAAGAGCGAGAATTGTTCCACGCGCGAAGCATACCGAACGGGCGACAGGCTGTCAACCCATACGGGTATAATGGGCGAGAGGCAGAAAGGATCGGGCGAAGATGACGGAAAGCGGCTTGGAAAGTAAAATTGGAGAGGGCTTGCGGCGGCGCAAGTTGACCCTGGCGACGGCCGAATCCTGCACGGCGGGTTTGATCGCACACCGCATCACGAACGTGCCCGGGTCGTCCGATTATTTTTTGGGGGGCATCGTGGCCTACGCCAACAAGACCAAGATGCGGTTGTTGGACGTGAGCCAGGATGTACTCGATCGCGACGGCGCGGTCAGTGAAGAGACGGCGCGAGAGATGGCGCAGGGTGCGCGCCGGGCGCTGGAAGCCGACGTCGGCTTGTCCGTGACGGGGATCGCCGGTCCGGGCGGCGGCACGGAGGAGAAACCGGTTGGATTGACCTTCGTCGGCATAAGCGGCCCGATAGGCACGCGAGTGGAACGCCATGTCTGGGACGGCGATCGCGCGGCGAACAAAGCGCAGTCCGCCACGGCGGCGTTACGTTTGTTGTGGGATTACCTGGAGGAACTGGAATGAGTTATCCCGTTGCCGTCGAAGCGAAATTTGAAACCGACGGTTCGATTCGTCCCTTGGCTTTTCTATGGAACGACGAACGCGTGGCCATCGCCTCGCTTGGGCGGCGGTGGGAGCAAGATGGGGAAGTCCATTTCCTGGTGATGTCTGTGGACGAGAAGGTATACGAACTGGCGTACCGCCAAGCGGATTCCGTATGGCTTTTATACCGCCAGCCCGAGGACCTGGGCGGCAGACACCTACGGGTGTGAGCGACGCGAAGTGTCCCGGACTCGATCCATCAACATTCCAGGACTTAAACAAATCGGCCCTGCCTTATAATTCGCAGGCGGCAGGACCGTTTCTAATGAATGTTCGTTGCCGGCTGTGAGCCGCTGGTCAACTCAAGTAATCGCGCAGTTGGCGTGAGCGGCGAGGGTGCCGCAGCCTGCGCAGCGCTTTCCCCTCGATTTGGCGGATGCGTTCTCGCGTCAAGCCGAATTTTTGCCCCACTTCTTCCAGGGTGTAGGGTCTGCCGTTGTGCAAGCCGAAGCGAAGCCGCAGGATTCGCGCCTCGCGTGGGCTGAGCGTGCTCAGAACTTCCTCGACCTTCTCGCGCAGCAAGTTTTGATATGCGCTCTGCGTCGGTGTCGGCGTGGTGTCGTCCTCGACAAAGGAACCGAGTTCAGTGTCTTCTTCCTCCCCGACCGGGCTTTCCAGCGAGAGGGGTCTCCATGAGACGCGCATCATCCACTGCACCTTGCGAGGATCGACATCGAGCACCCGGGCGATTTCCTCGGGCGTAGGTTTTCGCCCCAGCTCTTGTTCGAGCTGGCGGGCCACTTTATACAGTCGGCGGATACGATCGGACATGTGGACGGGAACGCGGATCGTGCGGCCCTGATCGGCGATGGCGCGGGTGATGGTTTGGCGAATCCACCAGGTGGCGTAAGTGCTGAAGCGGTATCCGCGGTGATAATCGAATTTTTCCACCGCCTTCATCAAACCCAGGTTGCCCTCCTGAATCAGATCGAGGAACGGCACGCCTCGCCCCATGTAGCGTTTGGCGATGCTGACCACGAGGCGCGTGTTGGCTTTTATCAGGTGATCGCGGGCGGCCAGGGCGTCTTGAACGTACGTCTGAAGTTCGGTACGCTTCTTGGCGCTGCATTTCCCGTTGGATTTCAGCAAACGCTCCTCGGCTTCGTTGCCCCGTTCGATGCGCCTGGCCAAGTCGACCTCTTCCTCCGTGTTGAGAAGCGGGACGCGAGCCATTTCCTTTAAATAAAGGCCCACGGTGTCGTCACTCGAGATGGCGCTGAGATCAATACCGTGGTTGCCGTCTACTGATGTTTCTTGTTGAAAATGCTCCGGAATTTGGGTCTGTTCTTCGTATACTTCGATTCCGGCGCTATGGAAAAAAGTCTGCAATCGTTCGATGCGTTCTTCGATGTCTTCAGCTTCTGGGAAAACGCGGAAAATATCGCGCATGGTGATATATCCCTGGAAGTCCCCCTTTTCAAGCAGGGCGGCGAAGGCTTCTCGTTTTTCCCACCGATCCTTTGATACACTCATGGATGCCCTCCTGGCGGCAGTACAGGAGAAGTTCTTATCGGCTTGATGTGTGTCAGGACAACCTAACGTCGTTTACGACTTTGGCAGCAATGCTCTCAACACTTCAAAGCGAGGGTCGATCTCGTCTTGGTGATGATCGCATTTCTTGTCGGTGATCAATTCTCCACAAATTGGGCAGAGGCCCTTGCAATCCGGACGACAAAGCGGTTGAATCGGTACGTCCAACAATAGGTACTCACGCAGAACGGGCGTCAGGTCGAGGACGGCGGTTTCTGGGATGGCGAGCAAAGGATCGTCCGCACGACTGGCAGGATAGACAAATAGATCTTCGAAGACGCCGGTGAGATTTTGATCGAAAGAGTTCAAACAGCGCACACATTCGAGACTCAATTTGCCCTGCAGCGATCCTTCGACCAAGATTCCCAGACTTGTCCGCGTGAGGTCGAGTGAACCTTGAAGCGCATTGACCTTCAAGTCTTCTCCGAGTTGAACGCTGTCGACGTTATATTCAACGTTGCGGCTGCAGCCGATGCTCTCGTTCAACAAGAACCCGACATTAAGCCGCAACGGATGACGAAGGTTCAGTTGTGCACCACCTTGCAAACGAAATACTAAAAAAGCTTCCGAATTATAACATAAGTAGCAATCGAGGTCAAGCCATCGCACTAATACTAAACATAACAAAGTGTTTTTCGAGAAATATACCCAATATATGGGATATTATAAGTAAGTAACCCCTATATATGGGGTATTGGTACTGTTCGAGTAGCCAAAATTTCTGGAGCGTAGCACATGTCATCCTTGTTGATCGCAAGCAACAATCCCGGAAAGCTGCGCGAATTGCGTGCGCTGCTTGAACATCTTCACCTTTCAATCGTCGAACCCGCGTCCCTCGGCCTCGAACTGCACGTAGAGGAAACTGGCGAGGACTACGCTGCGAACGCCAGGAAGAAGGCGTTGGCTTTCACGCGCGCCTCGGGTCTCTACGCGCTCGCCGACGATAGCGGGTTGGAGGTCGAAGCTTTACACGGTGCGCCTGGAAAATATTCCGCTCGCATCGTTGGGGGGTCGGACGCCGATCGGCGCCGCTACCTGCTCCAGTTGCTGCAACCCCATCCGAGACCGTGGCGGGCACGTTTTTGCTGCACGCTGGCTCTCGCCGATCCCGAGGGATCGACCGATATCGCCACGGGAACGTGCCCGGGCGAGATCATCCCCCAGGAGCGGGGCGAGCACGGTTTCGGATACGATCCCATTTTTTTGGTGCAAGACACAGACCAGACGATGGCGGAATTGCGTGTGCGCCAGAAGAATCGAGTCAGTCACCGCGCCCATGCGATGCGCGAGATGCTGCCGATCTTGAAACGAAGAATGGGGATTCGATAGAAAGGGTTGTGCCGGAATCTTGCCCCGGGATCACTCCCGCGCTTCGAGCCAGCGTTCGGTCATCATCGCTGCCGCACAGCCCTGTCCGACCGATGTGGCGATCTGGCGAAAGACGGGATCTTGAATCTCGCCCGCGGCGAACACTCCCGCAACGCTGGTCATCATCCGCTCGTCAGTGAGCAGATAGCCAACTTTATCCATCTCCACCTGACCCTTGAAGAGATCGGAGTTGGGATAATGGCCGATGAAGATAAAGACGCCGTCCGTTTCCAATTCGCTGGCGGCGTCCGATTTCACGTTGCGCAGACGCACTTTTTGCACCTTGCCGTTTCCTTGGATTTCCTCGACCACCGTGTCCCAGACGAAGCTGATTTTTTCGTTTGCGAAGGCGCGCCGTTTCAGGGCCTCGCCGGCTCGAAGTTCGTCGCGCCGGTGGATGATGCGCACTCGATTCGCGAAACGGGTGAGGAATAAACCTTCTTCCAGGGCGCTGTCTCCACCACCGACCACGACGACGTCTTTATCGCGGAAGAAAAAACCGTCGCACGTCGCGCAGTACGACACGCCGCGCCCGATCATTTCATCTTCTCCCGGTACGCCAAGGCGTTTTGGCGAAGCGCCTACGCAGACGATGACCGCTTCCGCTTCATACTCTTCCTCGAGCGTTTTAATGCGAAAGGGAGACCCCTGGTCGAAATCGACCTCGGTTACCTCGTCCATCGCGAAGCGCGCCCCGAAACGCTCGGTTTGTTTCTGCATCAGTTCCACCAGCTCCGGCCCCGTGGTGCCCTCGGGAAAGCCGGGATAATTCTCAACCTCGTTGGTGATTGAGATCTGGCCACCCAACAGACTGCCGGTAATCACGAGGGGCTCCAATCTGGCCCGCGCCGTGTAGAGTGCCGCGGTAAGGCCGGCAGGGCCCGATCCGATGATGATGACTTTTTCCTTCTGCATTCGTGCCTCGCTTTATCGATCGTAGTAGGAATGATATCTACAGCATACCAGCTAAATCCAAAAATTTTCCAGGAACCCAATCTCGTAGCGTGCCATACGCTGTAGGCACCCAGAGATCAGACGTGTGGAGCGTCCGGTATCTTACCCGGCTCCGGCACACGTAACGCTGCTCGTGGGTATTCGCCGCTTCCGGCAAGCGATCAGTACGCGAAACCCGGTTTGTGCAGGCGCTCGGCGCTTTCGCCGCTCAACGGCACGTAGACGGTGATGCACGTGCCCCGGCCTTCGGCGGATTCGATGTGCAGCACGCCGTTGACCAACTCGGCGCGTTCGCGCATGTTGACGATTCCCAAACTGCCGCGTTGTTCGTAATTGGCGTCGACGGCGCCCACGTTGAAACCCACGCCGTCGTCCTCTACTTCCAGCACGAACATATCCTCGCGTCGCTCGAGGCGCACCCAGATGTGCTCCGCCTCCGCATGTTTGCGGGCGTTGTTGATCGCCTCTTCGGCGATGTAGAAAACGACTCCCTGGCCCGCCATCTCCATGTCTTCGGCCACCTCGGGATCCGCGGTGATGATGATGTTCTGGCCGTGGGTCTCGCGCATTTTCTCCGCCAACTGCATGAGTGCTGCGACCAACCCTTGGGATTCGAGGATCAACGGCCTCAGCGTGAAGAGCATGTGCCGGATTTCCTTCGTCGTGCGCCGCGCCATGTCCTCCACCTTGTAGAGTTCTTCGGAGGCGGCTTTGGGATCGCGCTCCATCAAGCGCCGGGCGAAGTTGACCCGCATGGCGATGGCGGCGATGGTCTGCGTGGGACCGTCGTGTAAATCACGCGCCAATTTCTTGCGCGCTTCTTCCTGGATTTCCGTGATACGTTCCTTTTCCTGCTCGAGATCCCGGTAAAGACGTGCGTTCTGGAGCGCAATCATGGCTTGCTGTGCGATCGCCCATAGGATTTCGACTCGCTCTGCGGTGAAGTAATGCGGTTCGCGATGAGCAAAGAGAAGCACGCCGTAGGTTTCCAGACCCGCAGAAAGCGGAATGCTCAGGACCACCTGGCGGCCGTGCAGGCCGACAAGGCGCTGCAATTCCGGATCCTCGCCCGGGTTGCGGGTCAGGCGCGGTTCCCCGCTGATTAATGTGCGATCCAGGACGCCTTGCTCACCGGGAAACGTGATGCGGCGATCGGCGTGCGTCAAGCCCCGATCGGAGGCGACGTGCATTACGCCGTTTGAAAACAGCAGCAGCGCGCTGACCAGATCCGTCGTTTCGGAGTCGATGTCGGCCAGGGATTGGGCGCTGATGTCGAGAGCCATGTCAAGAACGCGCTCGTAATTCAATGTCGAACTGAGTTCCGCAGCCATGGAAAAGACTGCACGTGCGCGCTCGCGTTCACGTTCCCGTACCTGGCTCAGGCTCAACCCTTCTTCGTGTCCGATTTGCTCGGCAATCGTGTGAACTCGCTTTGCAAGCCAGCCGAGCACGCAGGCGCAGATCAAGATGATGATCCCGAGTGTGGTGAGTATGGGCCAATCTTGAGCGGCGTACGAGGTCGTGACCACACTCTCGACGACATAGGCCAACAATCCCGAGGCGGTCATCGCCAGCGACGGCATCAAGCCGTATGCCAGCGCGACTCTCGTCGAGCCGATCAACAGACTCCACCAAAGTGGGCTGTCCATCCTCCCGGAGAGGACGATGCAGCTCACCGCGAAACCTGTCTCGACCGCCGCGACGACGGCTTCGAGCCAATGCGGACGCCAACCCCCGACCCGGAGCAGGCTGGTCAGCAGCGTGAAAAGCAGCCAGATGGTGAACAGGATGATCAGCGTTTCGGAGAGTATCCCGCCGAATCCGGCGACCAGCGGCAGCGCGGTGAGGAACAAACCACGCGTGCTGAAAATCACCCAATCGATCGAATCCAACGGGTAGCGATCGTGCACTCGGGACATGTTTCCAATGATAAACCCTTCGGAGGTCGTTGCAAAATGACCCTTGAGTAAGGTTGCGCGGACAATTGTGCGAGGGAGGCGAGTTCCCGTTTAGACCCGGGAAAATGCAGCAGGCAGCGTGGATATCAACGCACGTACTCGCTTGCAAATTGTGGAGAGCAGCGGCGTGAGTCATTCAGCCGAGATTTCGTCTCAGCAGACTCGAGAGTATGCCCTTGCGGGGAGCGAACAGGAAGACCACGCCAAAGAAGAGAGTCGCCACAAGTACGATCGCCGATCCGGAAACGATGTCCGCGTAATACGAGAGATACAAACCCACCAGTGCGGAGAACACACCGATCCCCGCGGAAAGCAACATCATCACCGGCAGCCGGCGCGCAAGCAGGAGGGCAGCCGACGCAGGCGTGACGAGCATGGCCAAAACCAGGGCAACGCCTACCGCCTGGAGTGAAATCACGATCACGATGGCCAACAATACCAGCAGCATGTTTTGCAGAAAGGCCACGGGCAGGCGCAGCGTCGCCGCCAGTACGGGATCGAAGGACAGCACCAGAAATTCCTTGTAGAAGGCGAAGATGGCCAACATGACGATCGCGCCCAGGCCGAGCATCAAACGGATGTCCGCAGTCGATACGCCCAGCAGGTTGCCGAAGAGGATGTGCGCAAGGTCGACGGCATAACTACGCTGGACTGAAATCAGCGCCACACCGAGCGCAAACGCTCCGGCGAACACCACCCCAATCGCCGCATCTTCCTTGATGTCCGCGCGCCGTCCGATGGCGCCGATCGACAGTGCGGCCACGACGCCGATGATCAGTGCGCCGACGGGAAGCGGCCACCCGATCATGAAGGCGATGACCACTCCCGGCAGGATGATGTGCGCCAGCGCATCCCCGAGGAACGCCATTCCCCGCAGGACGACGTACGTTCCCAGGACCGGACAGACCACACCGACGATCAGGGAAGCCCATAGGCCGCGCAACATGAACTCGTAGCGGAAAGGCTCGACCAACCACTGCATCCACTCAGCCACGTTCCGCCTCCGCGTCGTCGCCGCAGCAAGGTTCTGCAAGTACCATCGTGCCTCCCGCTTCCGGCAGATCGTGAACGTGCCCCCCGTATGCCTCCAGTAGATTCGGCCGGATGAACACTTCAGCGGGAACTCCGAAGGCGATCAGACGGCGGTTGAGCAGCATCACTCTATCGAATCGTTGGTTCGCCAGGCTGAGGTCGTGTGTCGAAACGAGTATGGCCACGCTGCTCGCTTTCAATTCTTGCAGCATGGATAGAATCGCTTCCTGGCTGGAGATATCGAGCCCGGTGAAGGGTTCGTCGAGCAAGATGATTTCCGCTTCCTGCGCGAGTGCCTGTGCCAGGAACACTCGCTGCTGCTGGCCGCCGGATAATTCCCCGATTTGTCGCTCGGCGAATTCGGACATACCGACACGCTGCAGCGCCTGGCGCACGAACGTCCAATCGGCCTTGCTCGGCCAACGGAAGGGGCCGATCTTGCGTATGCGGCCCATCATGACCACTTCAGCAACGGTCACGGGAAAAGACAAATCCACTTGACTGCGCTGCGGCACGTAGGCGATACAAACGTGTCCGCCGGGTCGGTGTCCGAACACGCGTACGCTTCCTTGATCGGGTTTCAAAACGCCGGCCACGATTTTCAGTAGGGTGGTCTTCCCGGCGCCGTTGGGACCGACGATGGCGACGAGTTCACCGGCTTGAATTTCGGCCGTCACGCTGCGCAGGACGACGGTGCCGTCATACTCGAAGTGTACCGCTTCCATGGACAGCGCCGGCGCTTCTCGATCGTGACTGGGCGGCCGTGTGATCAATTGGGCCATGCAAACCTCACTTGGCTAACGCCTGGACGATTGCATTAACATCATACTGCATGAATCGCAAATAGGTATCCGCCGGTCCGCCGGGTTTGCTAAGCGAGCCGATATAGAGCGACACCAATTCGACATCGGTATCCTGGGCGATCAGCGCAGTAAGTTGGGGGTTAGCCGTGATGCTTACAAACAGGGCCGGGACTCCCTCCGATTTGATCTTATCATTGAGATCGGCTAGCTCTCGTGCGGAGGGTTCCGCAGCCGTGCTGTAGGCCGGGATTACCGCGCCAACCATCTCGAAGCCGTATCGTTGGGCGAAGTAGCCGAAGGCCAGGTGATCGGTGACCAGTTTTCGATTCCCTTCCGGGATTTCCGCAACCTTTTGCACGATCCAATCGTGCAGACCTGCCAAAGCCTCGTCATAGCGGCGCGCATTCTCGCTGTAGTCGTCCCGATGCGCCGCATCCAAAGCGCCCAGAACCTGTGCGCTGTTGTCTGTCCAAACCATGACGTTCAAAGGATCGAACCAGACATGCGGGTCCGTGCCTGCGTGTTCGCCGTCTTGTGCCTGGGTAACTTGATCGGCAGAAAATTGTCGCAGTTCGATGCCCTCCGAAAGGGAGATGACGGGCACCTCCTTGGGGACCTGCGACAATGTTTGATACAGGAATTCCTCCAAACCGGCACCGTTGAGTATGATCGCATGCGCCTCGGTCATGGCGCGCAGATCTCCCGGTGAGGCTTGAAAGGTATGCGGGTCGGCGCCGGCCGGGATGAGCGTGACGACTTCGATCGCCTCTCCGCCTACGATTTTCACCACGTCGGCGACGATGTCGGTCGTGACCACGAGGCGTAATTTCTCATTCTCTTGGAGTTCGACGGGCGCCAGGTCTGAGAGCGGGGTTAGCAAGGTGTCGATACTCCCCGATCCTTCGTGGGGCAATCCCTGGGAGCAGCTTCCCAGAGTGGCCGCGCAGATGATCAATGCCGTGGAGAAGTGAGTCCTCCATTTGCGAAATGACATGATAGATGAACCTCTTTTCACGACCCGCTTCATTCGTCGGCCCCGGATTTCGCCGGGTGTTGGACCGAGATACGCAACGAGTGGGCCGAATCGGCGAATCAATGACAGATCAGTACCGGCGTCCGACTCTCACGCAGGACCTGATCGACGACGCTGCCCACCATGACTTCCTTGACGGGCGCGGCACCATATCCTCCCATGACGATCAGCTCGCTGTGATCCTCGTCGGCCGTGCGCAAGATCGCATCGGAAACATCGCCCACCTCCATCACGTAGTGGGCATGCACTTCCTGGCGCTTGAAGTACGATTGGACGCGGTGCATCGTCTTGCCGCTCTCGATTTTCTCATCGTCTACAACGACTACCGTGATGGGAATTTTCCAGCGTAAAGACAGGTAGGCACTGACGAACAAAGCTTCATCCGCTTTGGGGCTCCCGTCGTACGCCAGTACCCCCCGGTTCAATGCGGAGATCACCTGGGGTACGGCCAAAATCGGTCTCGGGCAATTACGGACGAGTTTGCTGAATCCGGAGCTCAGCCTGGATGTTGGCCTCGGTTCGGGAGGGTACGCCAGATTGACGATCACGAGATCGTTGAAACGCGCTCTCTCGCGCAGTCTTTCGGAAACGTCGCCAATACTGAAATTAAGCGTCCCTTCGACCCCTTCCTGGGCACAGCGTTGTTCGAAGGTTCGACGAACCGATCGGGCCGCCTCGCTTTCCAACGCTGCTTCGGAAGGGAGCACGTGCAGCCCATTGATCCGCGCGCCTTCTCGCTTCGCCACTTGCAGCGCCTGCCCGAGGGCGTTCCATCGTTCGTCGCTGCCGCCGACGCCCACCAGAACGTCGGCGAACAACGGCCCCACATCGCCATTTTCTAGAAGCCTGTCGCGCCGCAGCTCCGGCCTTAATCGGAAGCGCGGCTTGGTGGTTGTGGTCAAGCTGCGGATTTTATCCAGGATTTTCGTGAATCTGCTTTTGGTTTGCGAGTCTGCGCTTTCCGCCAAATCTTCTGCGGCGATCTCCGGACGGATTTCTTGCCCGAAATTTTCGGCGAGAATAGCCCGGTGCTCGGAGATCCATAGATACAAGTCGGTTTCCGTTCGTCCGGGGAAGTCCCGCAGGATTCCCCGCTCGCGGATGATCTCCACGATCGGCAGGTAATATTCTTCATACCAGTGGATGACAGCTTCATCGTAAGGAACGTCGCGCTGCTGGTCCAGGCCCATGAAGTAATGATGAACCTGAATGTGTTCTTCGAGGCGGCGGTACTGGCCGGGAACGGTGAGGATGAAGTTCACGTTGGGTAGCAGACGGTCGATCTTCGTGTGTTCGAGAAATTTGGCGTATTCGGCCTTGAGAATGAGATCGTCGGGCTGATCGTCCGGCGAGAGTGGGACTTTGGTGTGCACCACAATCACGTAGGCCTGGATGTGATCGGCCCCCAATTGGCGTGCGACCGACACGCGATGATTGCCGTCGCGTACGAAATACACGTCACCGATCCGATACACCTCGATGGGCGGCAGCCCTGTGGGCTCGGTGACTGCGACTTGGACCCGTGTCCAGCGATCTTTGTCGCTGTCGTAGCGCGGCAGGAAACTGCGCGTGAAATCGGAATAGCGATCGACACTGCCGACGATCGCGTCCAGGGGAATGTCCTGCAGTTCTTCCCAGGATTCTTCGACGGCGTGCAACTTCTTGCGCACTTCGTCGTAAGAAAGTAGATCGGCCGACTTTCCGGTGAATCGGGCGACGATTTGTTCCATGGATGCCCTCCGCCGTGCCCGGTGGAAGTCTTGTATGGCCGATACGATGCTCAACGTTCACTCCTTCGGGATCGACTTACATACTATATATGCCAACTCACGATTTTACCTAAAAAACGATCGTTCATGAATGCGCTTGCGGTCCCCAATCGCGCCCCTCGAGTTCGATCTACGTGAACCATCCCCTCGCCTCTCAGACCTGATCGACGTCGCAGTACGTGCTTCCTCGCTGGGAGTTTGTGGAATCCGAAACTGAAATTACGGCGTAGGAGAGGGCGTTGCTGTGGGAGCTATCGGCAGCGTCGGGGTCGCCGTCGCGATCAGGGCTCCATGCAGCCACCCCACACTCCCGTCGGATGTGCGTACCGGCCACCAGAGCACGCCGTTTACCTCGACGGGATCGCCGATGATACGCACCTCGTCACCATCCCGTAGAAATCCTGTGATATCTCCGGCCGGGGCGTCCCGCAGGTACCCCCCTAAATCACCGGTCTGGATCACGATGGCCAGAGGCGGAAGCGGTGTGGCGGTTGCCGTGAAGGTGGGTGTAACGGTTGGGGTTGAGGACACCGTCGGCGAGGCGCTGGCCGTGAAGGTGGCCGTAATCGTGGGCGTGCCGGAAGGGGTTGGTGTGAACGTTGGCGTTACCGTCGGCGTGGGCAGGGAAGCCATGACGGAGTAACCCAGTCCCAGGGCACTTACCAGAGAGACCAATCCGACGAGTACGATCGCCGTAGCGATGGAATGACTGTAGCCCGTCAACGGACGAAAACCCAACGCCACGAACGTTCCCATACTGGCGACGACCGCCCAGGTGAGATGAAGGCCGAGCAGGAGCAGCGCATCCTGCGACAATTCCGGATTCCCTTGCACCAAACCGATGGCCGCGGCGCCCAGCGGGAGAACCAGCTCGTAGGCCACCGCCGTGCTGGCCAACAAGGGCACCTGCTGGGTGCGTCCGACGGAGAGCGACATTAAAACCGCACCGACGATAAGCAATCCGAAGTCGACCAGATTCAGCGAGGCGTGTTCGAGTGCAAGCAAGACCCCCGATGAAAGCGAAGAAGTTATAAAGCCGCTCAAACCGGCTACCAGACTCAATAACACCAGCGCCACCGCCAAAGCAGCGAACATGCGCAGGAAAAAGCGCGGCGATCCCGAAACAGCGGCCAGGCCCAATCCCGCTATGGGTGCCATACGTGGGGTGGCCAATGCGCCGGCGATCAAGAGCGCGTTCTGATCGAGGCTGAATCCCAGGCCAACCAGCAATCCGGCGAGAATCGCATAAAGAAAGAGGTCGACGCTGGGTGAGACGGAATGGGCCAGGTTTTCGAGAAAGACTTCGCGTTCATCCGCACGCAGTTGGGTGAGCATTCGACGGGCGCGTCGGCGTCTTGCGGGGGATAATTCTTCCGGATCGTTGAGGGGTTCTGTTGGTTGTATGCTCATCGGCGTAAGCTGGCGACCAGTCGTAAAGGATTATCGAGTAAATCGAGAGCGGACAGCACGTCCGGGGTCACAATGTCTGCAGCGTTCAAAGCCTCCACGGCGAGACCTTCTTGCGAAAGCACACAAATCCCGATCGCCGCATCCTGCAGCATCCCACTATCGTTTGCGCCTTGCCCCAAGGCGATCACCCGTGAAGCCCCCAATTGACGTACATATTTCGCTTTTGCTTCCGCTTCGCCACCGGGCGGGATGCGTACTGCGTTCAAGCCCAATTGACGGTCGATGCTGTCTTGCCGGCCGTGCGTATCTGCGGTCAACAGGTGGATTTCCAGCCGGTCGATCAGGGATATCAAGGCTTTGGCCACCCCGTCCATCAAACGACCATCGAGTGCCAATGTGCCGTTTACGTCGGATACCAGGTGGTCGATCTGGACCTGCCCCCTTCCGGGTATGTTGAGTTCGATCATGCCTCCCTCGGCAGGTGCGTTTTGATTCGCAGGCACGAGCACGCAAATCTCCATACACCGTCCGCATTATAGCACTGTGTAGACGGGGTGAAAATCCAACCCGCATGCTTTTGTGCTAGAATGACGCCGGCGGGCGACCCGTTGGTCGAGCGTGCTTCAAACAGACTCATCGAAGAAGGTGGAAACGTGGCACAATTGTTGACTTTTCTCAAGGCGGACGCCGTGCTGCGCAAGAACGTCGGTGCGGCGATCGTGAAAGAATTTCTGGCGAACAAAGATATGGACATCGTTTCCTTCGAAACGCGCCAGGTGGACGCCGCGCTATCGGCCGAGCATTACGCGCACGTCGCGGATCGGCCCTTTTACCCCTGGTTGGAGCACTACGTCACGGCCTGCCCGGTGTATGTGATGCTCATCGAGGTCGCGGACGACGCTGCCGTCGAACGCCTGCGGGCTTTCCTGGGGAAGACGCAGGCCCACGAAGCTGCGCCCGAAACGATCCGCGGCCGCTTTGGAATTTACGCCGGCGTTAACTGCGTCCATCTCTCGGACAGCGTCGAGAGCGGCCGGCGGGAGACGGATTTGTGGAAGGCGAAGCTGGGCATCCGCAAGGGCCGGTTCGATCTGACGCCCGAGGAGTACGCCCGGAGATACGATCCCTCGCTCCCCAATCACACCCAGGAACTGCGCGAAATCTGCGTCCAGATGGCAAAAGCCGGTTCCGCCAGCGACGATCAAAAAGAACAGATTCGAAGCTATCTCAAGCAGGAGAATCCGGACATCACCCCCGAGCAGCTCGAGACGCTGCTGAGAATCATCTTGGGAAGCGCAGTGTAAGGGAGAGGAATATCTTGCAGGATGCCTGTGTTTCCATTAAACTCCTAGTACATACGGGCGCGTAGCTCAGCTGGTTAGAGCGCACGGTTCACATCCGTGAGGTCGATGGTTCGAGTCCATTCGCGCCCACTCGAACGGCCAACGTCGGGATACCGCGTTGGTTTTCTTTTTTTAACCCTTAGCGTGCCTCCGGCAGGCGACGAAGGACCTCGATGGTTCGAGTCAATTCGCAAGAGGCCATCCTTCGATACCGCAATCGAGACGCTGCGCTGTATCCGGTGTTAATCAGTGTGTCAACGAATTTGTTGATTACGGGCTGTCCGAATCACGCGCCTGCGCACGGTAGTTTCCCGTAAAGAGTCCAGGTGGATGGTGCGCCCAATGGACGTGCCGATTCGAGATCAAAGGACCGGGAGATGGAAGCGAAAGCCGGCGATAAACCGAAAACGAGATTGTTCTACCTGGATAACTTCAGGATCTACCTCACCATTCTGGTGATTCTGCACCACACCGCGATCGCCTACGGCGGCAGCGGCGATTGGGCGATTAAAGATCCGGCCGTCGATGAATTCAGTCCCATTTTGCTCACATTCTTCACCGCAGTGAACCAGTCTTATTTCATGTCGGCATTCTTTTTAATGGCGGGCTACTTCACACCTCGATCGCTGGAGCGTAAAGGTGCGGCGGCTTTCGTTCGGGATCGCTTCATCCGTTTGGGAGTGCCCATTCTCGTATTTACCACCCTGATCATAAACATCAACCAATTGATCCTGGGTGTCTGGTGGCGAGGTATCCCTTTTAAATGGAATTTCACCTACGCAGTGGGACACTTGTGGTTCCTCCAGGCGTTGCTCATCTTCGCTTTGGTATACGTGGCCTATCGCGCCTGGTCGGACAGAACGCCAAACCACCAGCGTTTTCGATTCTTTCCGGATCGGTTTCCTTCCGATCGCAGCATGCTTCTCAGCATCGTCGCCCTGTCCGCACTGACGTTCATCGTGCGCATCGGCTATCCTGTAGGCAAGTGGGTGGCGCCCGGTTTCCAGTTCGCTCATTTCGCCCATTACACGTTTGCGTTCTTTGTGGGTGTCCTCGCCTACCGCGGTGACTGGCTTACTCGTTTGGGGTGGGATCAGGCTCGCCGTTGGGGTGTTGTTGCCCTGGCAATGCTGCCGGTATTCTTCGTGGTGGCTATTCTGGGTGGCGTATTGGAAAGCGACACCGCCCTGGAGAGTTTTTTAGGCGGTTTGTATTGGCAATCCCTGGCCTACGCAGCCTGGGAATCGATCCTGTTCATCGCCGCCCTGACGTTCCTGTTGTATTTCTTCCGCGAGCGTTTCAACGACTCGAGCCCTCGTCTGAAATCGATGGCCGCCAGCGTCTACACAGTCTACATCATCCACCAAACGGTTTTGTTCGCCTTGAACGTGCTTTTCCTTTCAGTGCCGATCCCGACGATCTTGAAATTCGTGATCGTGGCAGTGATCGCGGTGCCATCCTGCTTCGTGCTTGCGGCGTTGATCCGCAGGATTCCGTATGCGAAAAGGGTCTTGGGGTAGGGTTTCTCAAAATTGGAGGCGAACGCTGCCGGTTTCAGCGATCGTGGACTTTCGTCTTCGCATGCCCAATTTGAGTTAAAATAGATATGTTGCCAGAGCTTGCACGGAGGATTTGAACAAGATGAGCGATATCTGGGGGACCTTTCTTTTCGGCTGGCCGTTGGTGATCCTGTCGCTGCTTCTGAGCGCCCTGGGAGTGTTTCAAAAGAAGCCGCTGTTCGCGCTATTGGGTGCCGTCTTTGCTATTCCATTCACCATCACCATGCTGGCGACGAAATCCGTCGGCTTGTTTGCCATCGTCATTCCGCTATGCATGTTTGCCACACTGGGGGCCGTGGCGATGGAAATATCCAAGTGGGCCTGGGTTCTTCTGCTTCCCGTCCTGGGATTGCTGCTTTGGATCGCGGCCAACCTTTACCCGATCTTCTAGGACACGGCACGACTTTTGAAGGATCTTCCCCGACCGATGACCTTCACGAGCGCGCGCTTGGCTTCGGCAAGTACAATACGATTTGGATTATAATTAGCGCTTCACGATCGTGGCGCGAACAGAACTGCATTCAAGGGGTGAACGGCGATCCCGGCCGATTATCACCGAGCTTGAAGTTAACGATAAACCCTCGTTTACGGCTCGCCAAAGGAAGAGCGAATTCAGGCACACATGCTGACATTCAAGGACGGCGACCTGTATTTCGAGGGCCAATCCCTCCCGGAACTCGTCAAGGACTACGCCTCTCCCTTTTTCCTGTTCAGTGAACCACTCCTCCGGGCCAACTTTCAAGCCCTGCAACGCGGGCTGACAACCGGGCCGAATCTGGCGCGGATCCGCTACTGTGCGAAAACCAACAACGAACCTGCAGTGCTGAAAATCCTTCAACGCCTCGGTAGTGACGTCATAGTCTCCCATCTCGCGGAAGCCGAATTGACATTGAGTTGCGGCTTCGACCCCGAGCAAATCGCGTTCCAACGCCCGGTTTTATCCGCAGACGAAATCCGCAGCGCCATCGCCCTGGGCGTGCGTTTTTTTCATGCTTTTCGCATGGACGACATTTCTCTGCTGGCTCAGTTGGCGCTGGAAGAGAGGGTGCGGTTGCGAATTTCACTGCGGCTGTGTAACGGGTCTCGCCTCGCCAGTTTCTCGCCATTCGCATTTCTCTCCCGCCGCTTGGGATTCGGTGCCGCTGAAATCCTCAGCGCGGTTGGGATGATCCAGAACAGCGATTTCTTATCCCTGGCGGCGATCAATTTCTATCGCGGCACCCAGATCGAAAGCCCGGAGAAGTATCGTCCATTGATTCGCCGCGCGGTGAAATTGGCGCAGCGCATCCACGATCGATACAACATCGAGCTGGAAGAGATCAACCTGGGTGGAGGCCTGCCCTCGTTCTTGTCGCGCAGATTGGGATTCGGTACCTTCAATAACCATTTACGGGCAGATTGGTTGTTGGATCGCAAGCATGACTCGCTGGGAGAGTTCGCCTCGGCGTTATCACGAGTGTTCGAGCGCGAACTGCATTCGGTCGGCTTGTCGTACCGGCCTGCACTGGCGTTGGAGCCTGGTCGCTCGATCGTCGCGGACGCGGGGATCTTGATCGCCCGCGTGCATGCCCGCGAGGGCCGCTGGCTTTTTTTGGACGCCAGCCGCAATTATCTCGGCGAAAGTTTTCTCTTCCTCTGCCGTCGAATACTTCCATTGAGGGCGAGCAGTGAGGGAACCGGTTTTTATCATCTCTCCGGAAGCACGCTGAACACGATGGACATCATCGATTTCTGGCGTCGTATTCCAACGCGGCAGCCCGGCGACTACCTCGCTTTCTGCGCTGGGGGAGCTTACACGATTTCGCGCGCCACTCGCTACGCAGGCTTGTCGCCGGCCGTTTATTTGATCGACGCTGACGGTGCGTTGAGTCGGGTAAAAGCGGCGGAAGACGCCCGCGTGCTTCAACGCCCTTCCGCTCCAAAGCCAATCCCCGCTCTGCGGCAAAAGCATGAGTGAAAGCAGACCTGCACTCGTGACCGGCGCCTGTGGTTTTCTCGGCCGGCATCTCGTGCGCGCATTGCTGCAACAGGGACGGGCAGTGACGGCGGCGGTGCGCAATTCCCGCCACATGACGGGCTTCGACCACCCGAATCTAAGGATCGTCGAACTCCCCGATTTCGCGCGGGTCAACGGCGAGATCAAGTTACAGGAAAACCTGAGTCTCTTTCACCTCGCGGGTGCACGGGCAAAAACAGGAATCAAAACCGCACAATTTCGAACGGTCAACGTGGGGGTAACACTGGCCCTGGCCGAGGCGGCACGTCAAGCGCAGGTGCACAGATTCGTTTACGTCTCCACGGCGCTGATTTTCGCCGGCAACGAGGAGCAGGCGGCCAGCGAAACCGACTTCGACCCGCAAAAGGAGTTCGACAACCCCTATCTGCAAACCCGTCTGGAGGCTGTGCACGCCCTGCAGCCGCTGGCGAGCCGGGGTCTCTATCTCGTTTGTGTGTGCCCGTCGATCATTTTCGGACCCGATCATCCCCAGCATCCCAACCGCATCACGCAGCAGATGCGCCGCCTCTTGCGCACCGGAATCGACGTCGTCGTGGGCGATGGGAGTCGAGCGCGCGATCTGGTTTACGTTGATGACGTCGTGGCGGGAATACTCGCGGCTGAACGCAGCGCCTCAAGCGGTGAGACCTTCATACTGGGCGGCGAGGCCGTGTCCCACCGCGAATTCAACGCCCTGGTGCTCGAACTCGCCGGACGCAGACGGCGGCTGCGGGCGTCGATTCCCCTCAACGCCGCACGGAAGGCGGCCGCGCTCGCCGATTTTGTGCGCAGGAGCGGGGATGGGTACGGTTATTCGACGGCCATGCAGTCCCTGACCCGCAGCTGGGTATTCAGCTCCCGGAAAGCGGTCGACGAGCTGGCCTATTCGCCGCGGTCGCTGGCGGCCGGGATTCGGGCCACGTTGGACTGGATCGAAAAAGGAACGCAGGACCATGACTGAACGCCGCCGTGACCCGCAGTCCAGAGCCATGGGGGATGAGCATAGACTCCTGCGCGAACATTGGGATCGAATTGCACGGGACATGCCCGACCTGCTGCCGGCCGCCTCGACGCGCTACTACCGGCAGATGGAGATCGCATTGATCCGGCGGCACGTCGGCGATCTGCGCGGCAAGAAGGTCTTGAAACTTGACCTGTGGAACGAGGCCGTCAACACGCGCATCCTGAACTGGATGGCCGAAAACGGCGCCTGGACCTGCGGGTTGGACATCAGCCATCAAACCGCCGCACGAGCCGAACGCAGCGCGCGCGATCACACCCAGAAGCCCGGATTCCTGCAGGCGGAGATACGCGGCCTTCCCTTTGCGGATGACACGTTCGACTTCGTCTATACCATGGGAACGATCGAACACATCGACGATCAAGTAGCTTCGCTGCGCGAAATCGAGCGAGTGCTCAAAGCCGGGGGAATCGCCATCGTCGGCGTGCCGCATAAATGGGATCTGTTCCTGCGGCCGCTGTTCGTTTACGCTTTGACGTCGATCGGGAAATATCTCTACGCGCCCGAGAAGTGCATGAGCGCCGGGGAGCTGCGGCGCGCGGTCACGCAAAGCGGTCTGCAGGTGCGGACGCGCACGGGCCTGCTGCTCATGCCGGGAATCCTGCGCATGGCCGACCTGTTCTTCCTCAGCAGGGGAATCCCGCTGCGGCGGCTGACTCCCTTACTGCTCTGGCCCTTCGAGCAGCTCGAACGGCGCAGTTCGTGGGCTCGCAAATTCGGTTATTTGCTCACCCTCGTCGTTGAAAAACCTGCAGCGTAGTTCTTTCGCCCGTATCGATACTTCCGCGGCGAGAGCCGGCTTAACCGGAATCGAACCGCTCCCGGATGGAAATTCCCGGGAGCGGTTAGCAATTCGGAAATGGATTACTGGCTGTTTGGCTGTTCCTGGTTCGAGGACAAGATGGGAAGGTACTCGGCGAGGGTCTTCTTGAGATCCTGCATGGTGAAGGGTTTCGCCAGAAAGCCGTCCGCACCGGCCTGGAGGGCGGCTTCGCGGTCTTCCGGGCGCGCCTTGGCGCTGACGATGTGGATGGGCATTCGTTTGCCTCTGGAATTCTCCCGCAGCCAGCGCAGGAGAGTCAGGCCGTCGACCTCGGGCATCATCACGTCGAGCAGGATCAGATCCGGTGTTGTCTGCTGCATGACCAGCATTGCTTCCATCGCATTGCAGGCGATATGCGCCTCGATGCCCATCGGCGTGAGGGCCTCTTTGATCACTTCGGCATACGCTTTTTCGTCGTCGATGAGAAGAATGACGGGTTTCGCCATGTAGCTTCCTTTCTGCACCCTGCACCATTGCTGATCGAGAACGACCATTCCACTGCGTTCGATACCACCGCGTCGCGACTGGTTTGAAGCCGGTGCGATTTTTTTCTTACCAACGCAATCCGATGTAACGAGTCTACTTTACCACAATTCCGTGCCGCAGCACGACGCCCGGGAAGCCGAAACGAGCCCCCGTTGTCTGGTTCAAAGTTTATGCAAACTTGGTTTTATACGCAATGAGGGATTTTTCCCATGGGCCGGGCGTTCAGCCCGCAGGGGCGCCGTCTCCACGCAACTTGCGCCGCTGGAACAATGCGATGCCCGCAATGAAAACCAGAACGGAGAGCAGCAGCGTTACGCTGAGACGGAATGCAACGTGGGACAGGCCAGCGCCGTCGTTCAAAATTTGCTGCAGCGTGAGCAGTCCGTGCGTCGCGGGGAAGAAATCGAACAGCATAATCGAATGTCCAAAAATAGTGAAGAGTTCCGTCGAGGGCACGGGGAAAAATGCCCCCGAAACGAATACCCCCAGCATCGTCGCCGTGCTGCCCAGATTGACCGCCTGGCTGTCGTTCTCGACGAGGCAGCCTACGATCAATCCGATGCCGATCGCCGAGAAGCTGATGGCCAGACAGGCGCTCATGGCCAGGGCAAGGGAGCCGTTGTTGTGATATCCCAACGTCAGCGCCACCATGAAAACGACGAGCACCAGGATCACGGCGACCACCAGTTGCGCGAGCGTGATCCCGAGCAGAAGTTCCCACGAGCGAACGCGGCTCAAGCGCAGGCGCCGCAGCGTTCCCCAGCGCGACTCCCGCCCGACGAGCATGGCGGTTTGGGGGATGAGCATCAACAAGGCAAACACCATCATCCCGGGCGCGTAGCGGTCGAATTCGTTCAAGGATCCGCTGGGTGCGTAGCGCGCTTCGACGACTTCCAATGGCGCCGCACGCCCGGCGATCCGGTCGGCGTGCCGGTACAAGATTTCATTCAGGATCACGCTCACGCGGTAGAAGTGCGGGTTCAGCGCGTCGCCGTGCACCGTCGTCTCGAGGTCTCCGTCCGCATTCACTTCGAGAAACGCCGCGATCCGGCGTTCTTGAAGGGCGGCTTGCGCCTCTCCTTCATCGTCGACCGTTTTGACCTCGAAGAGCAGATTCCCGTCCGGATATCTGGCGATGCGCAGGGCTTCGATGAGTCCCGCATCCCCGCCATCGCCGACGGCCACCCAGATCTCATGCGTTGCCTGATAGGGTTCGCTGTAAGCGAAGGCCGTGATGCCGAGGAAGGCCAAAGGGATGAGCAGAATCAGGGCCAGCAGGCTTGGTTCACGCATCATCTCGCGTAGAAATTTGCGGGCGATCTGAACGGCTTTCACGACCGCAACCTCCGTCCGGTCAATTGGATGAAAACGTCCTCGAGGGT
>DAOUEE010000109.1:0-26752 GCA_034430695.1 Anaerolineales bacterium
GTTTGGCTACACCGAGTGTGAGCCGGAGTATTGGCTGCCGGGTGAATATGAAATCCAGATGTTCGTTGGAGAACGATGGGTTGTGTCTTCGCGTTTCACCGTAATTGGCGATCCACCGACGGCCACACCGACTCTGACGCGAACTGCCACTTCCTCGGCAACGCCTACAGCTACTTTGACGCCGACACTCGCTCCCAGCTTTACACAATCACCGTAACCTGTTCCTCAAAACAGCATTGGATCAATCGAGATGGAGAGCCTTCTGGATGAGCGTCATCAAAGCCTGATAGCCGCGTTCGATCGGTTCCAGCTCGATAAATTCCTGCATGGTGTGTGCGCCGCCTCCGCGCGTAAGGCCAAGACATATGGCGGGAAATCCCAGGCTCAGGGGAATGTTGGCGTCGGTCGATCCGGTGCTGATCTCGATCCTGGATTCCCCGACGCTGCGGATGGCCTCGATGGCGATGGACAAGAGCGGATGATCGTCGGCGAGGCTGCCGCCGGGACGGGATCCGATTTGCTCGATTTCGATCCGTGCCTCCCGCGTCTCATGTCCTTCGATACATGCGATCACTTCACGCTCGAGGTCATTCAGCGCCGCTTCACTTTCGGAGCGCAAATCAATGTCCAGGTGGGCGCGCGGTGCGATGGAGTTGACGCTGATACCTCCTTCAATTCTTCCGATGTTCAGCGTACTGCGGTCGTGTTGTGGCAGCGGAAGCCGGGTCAATTGGGAACCGAGGTCCAATAATACGTGTATCGCAGACGTTCTGCCGGCATGGATCCAGGCATGTCCGCCATGCGACGTGACGGTCACACGGTAGCGCCTGACCGGCAAGCCTGCGTTGTATACCTGTCCGAGAGCCATACCTTCGAGCACGATGTAAGCTGTAACTCGATCGCCAAAGCGTTTCACGATCTCCTGCATGCCGATGAGGTTCCCCAAACCTTCTTCGCCGACGTTCGCGGCCAGCCAGACATCAGCCGCCGGACGAGTGGCTGGCAGGTCGATCGCCAATTCCACGAGGGTGGCCAACGATATGGCGTTGTCGCCGATTCCGGGTCCGATAATGCGATCGCCGAGATGCCGTGTCTTCAATCGTGTGTCTTCGGGGAAGACGCTGTCCAGATGTGCACTGACGACCAAGGGGGACTTGCCTTCACCAGGAACACGGCCGAGCAGATTACCGACCGGGTCGATTTCAATGTCGAGTAAACCGGCTTTCTCGAATTCGCTCTGCAGGTATGCTCTGCGAGCACTTTCATGGAACGTCGGAGCGGGTATGGACTGGATGGCGATGGTTCTTTGGATGAGGCGATCGAAGTCCATGGCTCACACCCGTTTAACGAGGGGGCGCAGAACGTCCATACGGGCCTCGAGCAGTCCGGGGAGGGCGTCCAACGCGAAGAGCGCCCCAGTCCCTTCGATGACAATGGACGCCGAAACACTTCCGTAGAGGGCAGCTTCAACGGGGTCTTCTGTTCGGGTCAAACCGATCAGGAATCCGCCGCAGAAGGAATCGCCTGCGCCCGTTACGTCGTAGACGCGGGCGGGGTAAGCGGGGATGCGCCACTTTCGTCCGCTGATTCGTTCCCATAGCGTTTGACCTCGGGCGCCGCATTTTATAATGACGAACTGACAGCCCATGTCGCCGAACGCTTCGCTCATTTCCCACACGTCCAACTCGAGGGGGCGAAAATACGCCTTCGCCTCCTCCTCGCTTGGGATGAAAGAATCCAGGCCCGTGACGATTGCCGGCAGTTTGTCCCGGCAATCCGGTTTCATGTAGCTGTCAGATGGATCGAGGTTAATCACGCGTACGTTCATTTCGTGCAGGCGATAAGGTACGGATACGTGGGAAAGATACTGCATTGGCGAGACGTGAGCTCCTTTGGCGCCGGCGATCGACGGACCGAGGTCGCCGGGTCTGATCGAGAGGGAGTCGAAGGTGGAGCTTTCGCGCGGATGCATGTCCACTTGATATCCGATCAGTTCCTTGGGAAGGGGCTGGTTGATTCGCAAATAATGGGACGAGGGAACCGTATCGATCCTCTCTTCGAGTGAGGCATAGGCATAGAACGCACGGGCTTCATGGGGTTCGGGGAGGACAGTAACACCGTCGGTGTTTAGACCCGCGTTGGATAGATCGGTAATTAAGGAGTCCGGAAAGTTCGAGCCAACGCGGCTGACGATACCGATCGAGTCGCTCCACAGCTTTGCACCGATCGCGGCGTAGACGGCGTTTCCTCCGAGAATCCCCTCGTGAGAATGGCCGTCGTGGGTGATCAGGTAATCTTGCTGCAGTCTCCCCAAAAAAACGTAATCCGCTTGCCTTAAGGTCATCTCGTTTATGATTATACCCTCGCAGAACAGATGGGATGGATCCGGGTGCTCTCGTTCCGAGATTCGAGATTCAAATTCGACGTGGCTAAAATGTCCGATCGATGCAATGGATCGGAGCGAACCTTAAAGGAAGCAGAACTTAAGTCTTATTTGCGACATCCTTAAAACTGTGTATAATGACGACCGGGCATAGTTACAGGGGGTTGCCTGAATTCGGCGCCGAAGGGTCTCCTTTTTATGACAACGGCTCAAATATTTCTAATCGAAAGCAGCCGCGCGAACGCGCCTTCGTTCGCATCTGCACTCGAGAAGAAGGGCTATGCCGTTTTTGTCTTCCATAAAATCAAGGACGCCCTGGATGCCGTCGGCGATGAAAGTGTGGACATGTTGGTGCTGGATGCGGCATCCATGCGCATGGCCGGGACCCGTCTGACCCGGCGAGCGCGCGCAGCCCTGGGTAACATCCCGATCATTCTGATTTCACCAGACGGTACCCGTCCAGACCCGGGCAGCGGTGCCAGCCTCACGTTGATCCACCCATTCACCCCGCGTAAATTGCTCAACCGCATCGCCCGACTGTTGCCCGGAGATGAACGCTACAGTTTGGAAGTCGGACCGATAAAATTGAATCTTGCCCAGTGTAAGGTGCACTGTCTGGACAGGCAAACCCGTCTGACACCGAAGCAGGCGCAGCTATTGGAAGTGTTCATGCAGAACCCCGGACGTTTGATGACCCGCAAACGGCTCATCCGGCAAGTGTGGCACACGGATTACACCGGGGATACGCGCACGCTGGATGTCCATATGAGTTGGCTGCGCCATGCCATCGAGCCTGATCCAAAAAACCCTCGCTTTCTTAAAACCATACGCGGGATGGGATACCGCTTCGATATTCCGTAAATCAGTGTTGGATCACGATCTGCCGTGCAGCGGGACTCCCCGCTGTTTTTTGATTTACCCAACCTCGGTTTGGGGGATTTGTGTATATGCCGGTGCTTGGCCGGCTCAGTTTTGGGGGACGGTGATTTTCCGCGTAATAAAGCCGCTGTATCCCGCCGGATCGAAAGCTCGGACTGCAAGCCTGTACGTTCCCGCTTCGGGATAGGTGTGTGAAAGACGGAGGTCGATACTGCCCTTGCGCCAGGGACGGGCATGCTGCGACGTGCTTCTGAAAAATTTCCCATCGTACGTCCAATCGACCTCCCACAGGACTACATTTTCCGGGAATGGTTCGAATTCCTCGGCCGCAGGCGACAGATTGGTCAGTTCGATTTCGACGTTATTATTGGCTGGCTGGACGAACGTCTCAAGTTCGAGCTGGTGTCTGTCCGCCGATTCCTGGGTCTGCCACACGTCGAACGGCACGGGTGTTTCTTCCAGCAGCATCCTGCGGTAGGTGCTTTGGATGGCGAGCGGCGCGCTGTCGCAAGCGATCCAGCGGCGTTCCAGCCGGGAGGCGACGACCGCGGTCGTACCGGCGCCGCAGAAGAAATCTCCCACCCAATCCCCATCGTTGCTGGAGGCGAGAACGATCCGTTCCATTAACGCTTCCGGCTTTTGTGTGGGATAGCCCGTTCGTTCGGCATGCAGGCGAGCAACCACGGGAAAGTACCACCAATCTTCAGGCACCTTCCCCCGGGCCAGATCCGGCTTCTTTCCGAACCCGGCTTTATCGGAACTCTGAAATGTTTTCACCGTCGAGGCAGCATACGGTATCCGGACCGCATCGGCGTTGAATGTATATTCTTTGGATTTCGTGTATGCCAGGATCGTGTCGTGTTTGCGTTTGAACGCGGAACGAATGGGAGAAGGACCGTGGTAGACCCAAACGATCTCGTTGAGCAGTCGATCGGGACCGAAGATTTCATCCAGCAAGATGCGGGCGTAAGCGGAAGCGTGCCAATCGAGATGCAGATACAACGTTCCGGTCGGAGCCAACAGATCGTACATGCACTGCAGGCGTTGGAAGAGCATGTCCAGGTAGGCCGCGCCGTTTGGCCAGGAATCTTCGTAGCCCTCGATTTTTTGCCAGGTATCGGGCTTTCGCGAATCCTCGCCTCGTCCCACACGGGCTGTGTAGGCGTTTCCGGTCAGGAAAGGCGGATCGGCATAAATCAGATCGAGGCGTTCTTTCCAATCCGGCAGTAAGGCATGCATGACGGCGAGATTATCACCCTGAAAGATGCTTCCTTGAGGTTCGTTGTCGGAACCGCAATTCACGATGGAGGTTAAGCTGAGTTTTGCCGCTTTGCCGCGTTCTCGACGCTGCTCCCATTTCAGACGGGCAAACGGTTTGCGCTTGGCCTTTTTGCTCATCGCTGCAGGTTCACTTTTTTCCGAATTTCCGTTCGAGCAGTTCCGCAAGCGTGGGGCGGCTGATGACTTCGAGTTCGTAGCGAACGCGTTGGCTGGGTTTGTTGATTTTCAGCAAGCGTCCAAGATCGATCGGGGTACCGATCAGCACGAGATCGGCATCGGCTCGGTTGATCGTCTCTTCCAGTTCGTGGATTTGATCCGTACTGTATCCCATGGCGGGTATGATTTTTCCAACGTTGGGGTATTTCTCGTACGTCTCCAGAATGCTGCCCACGGCGAAGGGGCGAGGATCAACGATCTCTCCTGCGCCTAATCGTTTGGCGGCCGTCCAGCCTGCCCCAAAGGACATTCCGCCGTGTGTCAAAGTCGGCCCATCTTCGATGACCAGCACCCGGCAGCCGCGAATGGCTTCCGGATCGTCTACGGAAATCGGGGAGTTGGCCTCTACCACGACGGCATCTGGATTCAGGTCGTTGATGTTCGCCTTCACGACTTGAACGTCAGCTTCGTTTGCGGAGTCCATCTTGTTGATCACGATCGCGTCCGCAGCGATGACGTTGGCTTCGCCGGGGTAATACTTGCGTTCGTGTCCGGGACGCAGTGGATCGACGAGGACGATGTGATAATCGCTGACGTAGAAGGGCAGGTCGTTGTTGCCGCCGTCCCAGAGGATGATGTCGGCTTCCTTCTCTGCCTGGCGCAGGATGGTTTCGTAGTCGATCCCCGCATAGACGATCGAGCCCTGCCGAAGATGCGGTTCGTATTCTTCGCGTTCTTCGATGGTGCAGTTCGCTTTCTGTAAATCGTCGTAATTCGCAAAACGCTGCACGGCCTGCTTGGCCAGGTCGCCGTAGGGCATGGGATGCCGGATGACGGCGACGCGGTAGCCGAGATCCTGAAGGATGTCGTGTACGCGACGGCTCGTCTGGCTTTTACCGCAGCCCGTACGCACGGCGCACACGGAGACCACCGGTTTTTCGGATCGAAGCTGTGTGTTGCGAAGTCCCATCAAGCGAAAATCGGCTCCCGTCGCCACGGCCAAGGAGGCTTTGTGCATCACATATTCATGCGTTACGTCGCTGTAAGCGAAGATCACCTGGCTTACGTCGTGTTCGACGATCAAATCGGCAAGTCGTGCTTCGGGGTAGATGAGAATACCTTCCGGGTATGCCTCGCCGGCAAGCGATGGGGGATATCTGCGTCCTTCGATGTTCGGAATTTGCGCCGCCGTAAAAGCGACAACCCGGTAATCCGGATTGTCTTTAAAATAGGTGTTGAAATTATGGAAATCGCGACCTGCGGCTCCCATGATGATCACGTTTTCTTGTGCCATATTTTGAGCGTTTCCCTTTTTGATTAATGGTATCAAAACAGCAAGCCAACGGTCGGAACGGACAGATCACATCATCTGCGGCGCTTCGATATCCAGCAAGGTGAGTGCGTTGGCTATCGTTTGCCGAGCTGCGGCCGTGATCCGCAAACGGGAATTAACCTGCTCCTCGCTTTCGGCTTGCAGGACGCGCACGTTGTGATAGAAGGTGTGGAAGGATTTTGCCAATTCGAAGGCATAGGTCGCCATGAGCAAGGGTTTGTAATCTTCTGCGGCTTTCTGGACGACCGTTGGAAAGTGCGAGATCACTTCGATTAAATCGATCTCACTAGGTGCAAGTTCGTAGTCGAACGACGCATGTTCGGGCAGTTGATCGATTTTCCGCAGAATGCTGTTCGCCCGCACGTGGGCGTTTTGAATGTACGGTGCGGATTGACCGTCGAAACTCAGTGCGGCGTCCCACTCGAATACCGTGTCTTTGTTATTGTCGACCGAGAGCATGCTGTAAGTCAGAGCGCCCAAGCCGATCTGCCGGGCCACCTCGATTCGTTTTTCCTTGGGCAGGTCGGGGTTCTTTTCTGCGATGATCGCCAGCACGCGCCGTTGCGCTTCTTCAACGACGTCCATGAAAAGGATCACATTGCCTCGGCGGGCGGACATCGCGCCTTCCGGCAGAGTCACGAAACCATAAGCCAGGTGGTAACATTTTTCCGCTTGTTTGTACCCCCACAGTTTCAGGATCTGGAACGCCTGCTGGAAGTGAAGACTCTGGCGGACGTCGACGACGTAGATCGAGCGATCGACTTTGTATTTCTCGAATTTTTCCCTGGCGAGTGCCAGGTCTTTGGTTAAATACAGGGTCGTCCCGTCGCTGCGCAGGATGACTGCCGTGCGGTATTTTTCTTTCTTCAGGCCGAGTTTTTCGTCGATCTTGACGATGACGGGTCCTTCCGGACGTTCGTCCTCGGCGATGCCCAGGGCGATCAATTCCTCGGCGATTTCTTTCGCCGGCTCATCGACCTGGCTTTCGAAAAAGTAAACGTCGATATCGACGTCGAGCAGCCGCAGGATGTCGTCGAGCTCATCGAGACTCCATTGGCGGGTTTTTCGCCATAAATCCCGCACTTCCGGATCTCCGGCATCCCAACGTTGGTACATCTGCCGCCGTTCCTCATCGTAAGCATCTCTGCGTTCTTCTTCTTGCGGCGTTTCGTTTTCTTTCGGCGTAAGGAGTTGATTGGCCTCGGCGTAAATCTTCGCCAGCCATTGTCCGCGTTGGTGAATACCCACCGGTTCCTGGCCCCGGTAGAATTTTTCGTAAGCCCACATGCAGGTAATCACGCCTAACCCAATGTCCCCCGGGTAGGAGGCGCGAATGGTATCGAATCCGGCGAATTCCAACAAGCGTGCCAGTGACTCCCCGAGAACGGTGTTCCTCGCATGGCCGATGTGAAAGGAATGGTGCGTATTCGGTTGTGCGTACTCCACCATGACGCGTTCGTCTTTGGCTGGCCCGCGGCCGAAGTCTTCATCCATTTGGATCGCCGTATCGGTGACCCGCTTGGCGTATACAGAAGGGTCGATATATAGATTCAGATAGCTATTTTCGGCCTCGATACGGGAAAAGCCTTGTTGTTTTTCGATCTCTTCGGCTAATAGAGCGGCAATTTCGCGGGCGCGTTCTGGGACGTTGACCTTCTTGCCGCTGCGCGCTTCTTCGGCTGCGAGTTGAAAGCATGCATTCGTCCCAAAACCCCATTGGCCTTTGAAGGGAATGGGCTGCCATTGGATTCGTCCACTGGCCGGAAGGCCGAGCCGCGAACACGTCTCTCGAATGCTTTCTGCGACCTGGTCCAATTCGATGTTGAACATCAGCGTATTCCTAGGGGCTTGTGATTATAGCATAGGACGGATTGCGCGAATACGACGCACCTGCTGGTGCGTCGCTCGTCCTGGAACGATTCATCTGTGGCGGTGGAACGGCTGAAGTCACTCCATTTCAGCCAGGCGTTTCAGCAGGCGGCTCTTGCGGCGCGCTGCGTTATTCCTGTGAATCACGCCTTTGCTTACCGCTCGATCCAGTGCACCGACGGCCTGGTGAACGGCTTCAACGGCGGTATCCCGCTCGCCGCCTTCAATAAGCTGGCGCGCAGTTTTTACTTGAGTGCGTGCATGGGTGCGGTATAACTTATTCCGCATGCGGCGTTTGACGTTTTGGCGAATTCTCTTCTTCGCCGAACGAGTGTTGGCCAATGTTGCCTCCTGCAATGCTGTTCGAATTACGAAGAACAATTTTATCGTAGCTGCCGGGTTCTGTCTAGTAGTTCATCACCACTCATCCTGATTTCTGCGTGCGGTGGTCATCTCGCATCGATGATCCAATATCTCCTGCTATGGAGTATGATAGAGGGCAATTGTAACCGGGGATGGAATCGATCGATCACATGGAAGCACATGCTGCCTGAATCGCTATCCGCCAACCAGCAACGTATCGCCGAAAGACCGGCCTCCGGCTCGGTGTTCCTGGAGGGAATTTCCGGCACGGGGAAAACCACGAGCGGCGTCGCGCGGGTTTCTCATCTTCTGGAAACCGGGATTCGTGCGGACTCGATTTTTACTCTCGTCCCTCAGCGTACGCTGGCGGAGCCTTATCGCAGACTCGTTTCCCGCCCGAAGCGTAAAGCAGGGGGCGAAGTCACGATCGTTACCCTCGGTGGATTCGCACGGCGGATGGTCGATCTGTTTTGGCCGTTGATCGCCGAGGAAGCCGGCTTCGTCAATCCGCATAAACCACCGTTGTTCCTGACACTGGAAACCACACAGTATTACATGACACACACTATCGGTCCGCTCATCGACGGCGAGCGGTATTTCGAGAACGTTTCGATTCCACGCAATCGCATTCTCAGTCAGATCATCGACAACATGAACAAATCCGCCGTCGTAGGATTTGATCTCGATGAAATCGGAGACCGGCTGCGTGATGCCTGGGTCGGAGAGGCGCAGCAAGCTGTCATCTACGAGCAAGCCCAGGCGTGTGCCGCTCGATTCCGCGCCGCGTGCCTGGAGCGGAATTTGTTGGACTTTTCCTTGCAGATACAGGTCTTCAACGAGTATCTTTGGCCGCATCCCGTGTTTCAGACGTACGTTCAAGAACGCTATCAACATCTCATTGCCGACAATCTCGAGGAGGACGTGCCCGTGTGCCACGATATTCTTCAGGCGTGGCTTCCGAATTTCAAGTCGGCGCTCATGATCTACGACGATGCGGGTGGATACCGGCGTTTCCTGGGCGCAGATCCCCGAAGTGCGTACCGTTTCAAAGATCTCGCGGACGAACGAACCACCTTCACCGAATCCCATGAAGTGTCGCAGGACATGAAGGTTTTCGCTTGCCATCTCGAACAAGAGCTGGTCGGTCATTCTTCCGAACTCGAGGGGTCATCGTTCGACAACGTGCACATCGAATACCAGCGGTATCATCCCCAGATGCTGGAATGGGCAGCGGATGTGATAGCAGGACTGTTAAACGATCCCGGCGTCCAGCCGGAGCAAATCGTCGTACTGGCGCCGTTCATGGGGGACGCACTGCGTTTTTCACTCACGGAAAATCTTTCCCACAAGGGGATTCCCGCCCGCTCGCATCGCCCTTCGCGTGCATTGCGGGACGAGCCTGCGGCGCAGTGCCTGCTCACACTGGCTGCCCTTGCCCACCCCCAATGGAAGATCGTCCCCACAACTTTCGAGGTCACGCGCGCACTGCTGAGTGCGATCGGGGATATCGATCTGATCCGCACCAATTTGCTCACCAAGGTGCTTTACCGTTCGAGGGACGGAGTACCGTCCTTCGAACCCTTCGAGCAGGTCCAGGGTGAGATGCAGCGCAGGATCACGTTCACCTTTGGCCAGCAGTACGATGGGATGCGAACCTGGCTGGAGACCTACAAGTCAGGTTCTGCACTCGAGCTCGATCATTTCTTCCGGCGCATTTTCGGCGAACTGCTTTCGCAACCCGGATATCACTTCTGGGGTGATTACGACGCCGGAGGGGTGGCAAACAATCTGATCGAATCCGTTCAGAAATTCCGCTGGGTGCTCGAGCATGAGTCGGCCTCGCAGCGGCGAACGACGGGCGAATTGTATCTCGCTATGGTGCGGGACGGCGTCCTTGCCTCGCATTATCTTCGAGATTGGGAGCAGCAGCCCCAGGATGCCGTACTGCTTGCACCCGCGTACACGTTCCTCATGTCGAATCGGGCCGTAGATTATCAAATCTGGCTCGAAATCGGCAGCCCGGCTTGGTGGGAACGCCTCTACCAACCGCTCACCCATCCGTATGTCCTCAGCCGCAATTGGGTCCGGGGTGACTTATGGACCGATGCTGAAGAATATGCCGCCCGGCAGGACACCCTCAACGTACTGACTCAGGGGCTCGTGCACCGCTGTCGCAAGAGGATCTTTCTCGGCCTGAGTGATCTGGGAGAAGATGGCTTGGACCAACGCGGCCCGTTGCTGCGAGCGCTGCAAGCCGTTTTTCTTGCCAATTCCGGGAGTGGAGATGTTTGAACCACGCCCGAAGCAGATGGAAGTGCTGCAGTACCGCCAGGGACGAATGGGAGTGTCTGCCGTGCCCGGCAGCGGCAAGACGCATACACTTTCGTGTCTGGCTGCGGAATTGATTTCGACAGGCTCGGTTCGCGGTGAGCAAGAGGTCCTCGTGGTTACACTCGTCAATTCCGCGGTCGATCACTTTGCCCATCGCGTGGCCGCCTTCATGATGGACCGGGGTTTGATACCGAGGATCGGCTACCGCATCCGCACGCTGCACGGACTCGCTCACGACATCGTGCGTGAACGACCCGAACTCGCCGGCCTTTCGGAGACGTTTCAAATCGTGGACGATCGCGCCCGCGATCAGATCATCCGTGGGGCTTGTGAGGCGTGGCTGCAGGGTCACGCGGAAATGCTGGATGATTTCCTGCATCCGGATGTCGATGCGAATCGAATCGAAAACGTGCGCAGGTACCAGTGGCCCGACCTGGTCATCGGCCTTGCGACCAACTTCATCCGCACCGCCAAGGATCTACAATTTTCCCCCGCTCAAATTCAGGCGAAGTTGGAACGTCTGAACGTACCTCTTCCGCTCCTGAAAATGGGCCGCGATATTTTTGCAGACTATCAGCAAGCACTTCGCTACCGCGGTGGTGTCGATTTCGACGATTTGATCGTAATGGCGCTGCGTGCGCTGCAGGCGGATCCGGGTTATCTGGGGCGTTTACGCGACCGTTGGCCGTACGTACTCGAAGATGAGGCTCAGGACAGCAGCCGCCTGCAAGAGCAGATCCTGCGAAAACTGGTCGGTCCCGAAGGCAACTGGGTGCGGGTGGGCGACCCGAATCAAGCCATATTCGAGACATTCACGACGGCCAGCCCACAGTACCTGCGGGATTTCCTGGCCGAGGCCAACGTTCAGGCGCGTGAGCTTCCCAATTCAGGCCGTTCCACGCTAAGTATCCTTTCGTTGGCCAACTACCTTATCGATTGGACGATGTACGAACATCCACGCGACGAAGTGCGCGGGGCACTCGCCCTGCCGCACATCGAACCGACGCCGTCTGGCGACCCGCAACCCAATCCGGCGGATCAACCGGCCGGGATCCGCCTCGTCGACCTGGCGTATACGCCTGCGGAGGAAGTTACGGCGATCGGGAAATCGCTCTCGGATTGGCTGCCAGACAATCCCGACCAGACGGTCGCCGTCCTCGTGCCGACGAACAATCGCGGATTCCACATCGTGAGCGAGCTGAAGGAACGTGGTATTCCCTACATCGAGATTCTGAGAAGTTCTCGCTCGACCCGGGAGACCGCCGGGGCACTGACGCTTGTCCTCAAACATCTGCACGATCCGACCTCCGCCCGTGATCTCGCCAAAGCGTATCGAGTATGGGATCGCGAGGCGCGTCAGGACCCGAAGCGCAGCGAAATCATGCAGCGCGGTGCGCAATTGCTGCGGAAATGTGGCGATACGGAAGCATTTCTCTGGCCTCGCACGGAGAAGGATTGGTTGGAGGGGCAAACGGCGTCCGAGGCGCCGGCGGTCGTCGAGGCGCTGGCCTCGTTTCGGGCTGTCCTGCAACGCTGGCACCGGGCGGTGCTGCTGCCCATCGATCAGTTGATTCTCACATTGTCCCAGGACCTATTCCGGGAGGCCGAGGATTTGGCTCTGGCGTACAAACTCGCATCCATCCTGCGTAGAACGCAGGAGGTTAATCCGGATTGGGACATCGGCGCACTCGGCAATGAACTCGGCGTGATTGCCAAGAACGAGAGAAGGTTCATCGGATTCAGTGCTGAAGATCTGGGTTTCGATCCGGAGAAGCACAAGGGCAAGGTCGTTGTGGCTACGGTGCACAAAGCGAAAGGTTTGGAATGGGATCGGGTATATGTAGTGTCTGTGAACAACTACGATTTTCCCTCAGGCTTGGCGCACGACCAGTACATCGCAGAGAAATGGTTCGTGCGGGATTCGCTGAACTTGGATGCGGAAGCGTTGGCACAGCTTTCGGCGCTCGCCGATATGGAAGCCGGTTTCGAATATGCAGAAGGCGCCGCGACCAACGTTGCGCGACTTGACTATGTATCCGAGCGGTTGCGATTGCTTTATGTCGGCATCACACGGGCGAAGAAAGAACTGGTGATGACCTGGAATACCGGACGGCGAGGAGATCAACAGCAAGCGGCGCCCTTCATCGCGCTGCAATCCTACTGGGAGTCGGAACACGATGAAGCTGCCGGATGATTTTGTATACAGCCAATCCAGCCTGCAGGATTACATCGACTGCCGCCGCAGATTTCACTTACGCTATGTTCAACATCTTGCCTGGCCGGCAGCCGTGACCGAGCCTGAAGCGGAACGCGAAAGATTTCTGCGCCTGGGAAATTCATTTCATCGCATGATCCAGCAGCACATTCTGGGCATACCGGAAGGGATTCTGGGAGCGCAGGCGAGCGGTGATCTGGCCAGGTGGTGGGGAAATTATTTGCACTATCCCATCGCGGATTTACCCGATCTGCGCCGGGCGGAAGTTATGGTCAGTGCGCCGCTTTCCGGCCAGCGGATCGAGGCAAAATTCGATCTGCTCGCCATCGACCCCGGCGAAAGGGTGGTGATTGTGGATTGGAAGACCAGCCGGCGCCATCCCGCTCCGCAGTCCCTTGCCGACCGTCTGCAGTCAAAGGTGTATCCGTTTCTACTTGCGCAAACTGCTCCGGATGTGGGATTCGGCGACCGGATTCTCCCCGAACAGATCGAGATGATTTACTGGTTTGCGGATTTTCCCCGTGAGCCGCATCGTTTCGATTATACGGAATCCCAGTACCAGGCCGATGAGCAAACTTTGATAGGATTGGTGGAAGAGATCGGGCGGCTCGAGGAGAATGAGTTCGAGCGCACGACCGAGGCCGCCCGCTGCACGTATTGCCCATACCGCTCTCTGTGCCGGCGCGGCACAAGTGCGGGCGATTATCAGGCCTGGAACGAGGACGCCGAGGTGGATGTTGCGTTGGACTTCGACTTCGATCAGATCGCGGAAATCGAGTTCTGATGTCCCAGGATGCCGAATGGGTCGAACCTGAGAAGTACGACGTCGATGAACCACTGCGGGCTGCGATCGGCGGGCATCCCCTGGTTTCGGCCACCTTGCAGCGACGCGGCATCCGGAGCGTCGAGGCGGCGCGCGCTTTTCTCGACTCTGCGTTTTACCGGCCGACGGCCTCCGAAGAAATCCCGAATCTCAGCGGCGCGGCTCTCCGTCTAAAAGCGGCAATCAACGCAGGCGAGGCGATCTGTGTTTGGGGGGATTTTGACGTCGACGGCCAGACGGCGACCACCGTGCTCGTCGAAGCTTTGCGGGAAATGGGCGCCAATGTCTCCCACTACATTCCCGTTCGGCAGAACGAATCCCACGGCGTTCACGTTCGTTCCCTGGAGCGCATCATCGCACAAGGAATTTCCCTGCTGCTCACTTGTGACACCGGGATCTCGGCTCACGCAGCGGTCGATTTTGCAAATTCCCGTGGCGTGGATGTGATTGTCACGGATCACCACGATTTGCCGGAAAAACTGCCGGATGCGGCGGCGATCGTCGATCCCAAGATGCTCGCGGCAGATCATCCCTTGCGCAATCTGCCCGGCGTCGGTGTGGCGTACAAGCTGATCGAGGCGCTGGATCCCGGTTCGGAGCGGATACAGAGTACGCTCGATCTGGTCGCGCTGGGCATCGTGGCGGATCTGGCTTTGCTGTATGGGGACGTGCGCTACCTGCTGCAGTGCGGCCTCGAACGTTTACGCAGCGCACCTCGCTTGAGTTTACGCGCCTTGATGGACGTGGCCGGCGTTTCGTCCGAGAACGTCACCGAGGAGCAAATCGGTTTTATCCTCGCGCCGCGCCTGAACGCACTCGGCCGCCTCTCGGACGCAAACAGCATCGTCGAATTTCTGACCACGGCGGACGAGAAAAAAGCGAAGATCTACGCCACGGAGTTGGAAGGCTTGAACGCGCGCCGACGCCTGCTTTGCGATCAAGTCTCCCAGGCCGCCATGGTGCAAATCGAAGCCGATCCTTCGCTGCTCGATCACGCAGCGCTGGTCGTGGCGCACGAACATTGGCCGACAGGCGTAGTCGGCATCGTGGCCAGTAATCTCGTGGAACACTATCACCGGCCCGCGTTGGTCCTCTCCATCCAGGACGATGGGCTTGCGCGAGGTTCCGCTCGGTCGATTGAAGGGGTAGATATCTCTGCGGCGATTGCCAGCCACAAATCGATCCTGGAGGGTTTTGGGGGACATCCGATGGCGGCCGGACTGGCGATCGAGGCGGATCGCATCGGCGTCTTCCGCCAGCAGTTGGGCGAGACCGTTGCGGAATACATGCGCGAAATCGATACTCGACCGCAGGTCGTGGTCGACGCTTACGCAGGGTTGAAGGAACTCACGCTGGAATTCGCAGACGATCTGGAACGTCTCGCGCCGTTTGGTCCCGGGAATCCACAGCTCGTATTGGCGTCGAAGGACGTTCGCATTCTGGAGAAGAAACACATCGGCCGAGCGAGGGAACATCTTTCGCTTCTGATTGGTGATGACCAGGGTGAAACCCGGCGAGTCCTCTGGTGGGGAGGTGCGTTGGAAAACATCCCCCAGGAGACTTTTGACATTGCCTATCACCTGCGCGCAACGGAGTATCGTGGACAAAGAGAGGTGCAGCTTACCTGGGTCGACGCCCGGAAACTGGAGGTGGAAGAACCGGCTTTCGAAAGAAGGCCGCGCCGTCTCGAGTATGTTGACTTCCGCGGGGAGGGGAGCCCACTCGAGAAGATCAATGAGCTGCAGCATGCCGGCGTGCAGATTTGGTGTGAGGGAAATTCGAACCAGAGTCCGGAGGGGTACTCGCGCTATGAATTGTCCCCGGCGGAGCAATTGGCCATCTGGACGCCGCCTGCGGGCCTGGAGGAGCTGCATCAAGCCGTGCAATCTGTATCACCCCGGGTGGTCTATTTGTTTTCCAGCCGTACAGATGACGATCTCGAGACGTTTCTGAAAACGCTGACAGGCATGATTAAATACGCCCTGCGAAAAAATGACGGCAGGATCGATATCTGGAAATTGGCCGCCGCAACGGCGCAGCGTGAATTGACCGTACACAAGGGAATTGCCTGGCTGATCGCCCGCGGCGATCTGGATATCGGTGATTCCGGATTGGATGAAATGACCGTGATCCGAGGTTCAGGCGAGGGCGATCGAAGGATTGTTGGAAGGTTGCTCGCCGAACTGCAGGCACTGATTGACGAGACTGCGGCTTTCCGCAGCTTCTATAAAACCTGGGCTCCGGAGCGATTGTTCGATTTCTAATTCATCTTGCAGGGTTTAACCGTACGGCAGGAAGACGCAGAAGATACTTCCCCCATCCGGATTCTCATCTACCCAAATCCTGCCGCCATGTGCGTCGACAGCCAGACGTGCAAAAGCGAGTCCTAAACCGGTCCCGCGGCGCTTACCGTCCAATCCCGGAACCTGACTGAATCGTTCAAAAATACGTTCCCGGAACTCTTTGGGCACACCGGGTCCGGTGTCGATCACTTGAATGAGAATTCCCCCATCCGATTTCTGTGTGGTCAGATCTACGCGGCCGCCTGCAGGCGTGAAGCGCAGCGCATTGTCGAGCAGGTTGCCGATTACGCGCCGTATTTTTTCCTTGTCGATGGAAATTTTCGACAACCGCTGGGCACAAGTGCAATCGAGGATGATTCCAGCGTCATTGGCCTCATGAACGTAGGTTTCCACCATCTCTTCACACAGTTGCTTGATCGAGATTCTTTCAACGAAGAGGTCGATTTCGTCGGATTCGAGTTTGGCGATGTCCAGGAGGGAGTTGACCAGATCGAGCATTTGCTGAACGCTGCGGTGGGAGATGGTGATCGCCTGGCTGGCGACGGGAGAAGGAGATTTCGCCGGAATGGATTCTTCGAGCAGTTTAAGGCTGCCGAGGATCGCCGTCAGGGGGCCGCGCAAATCATGGACGATCATCTCCGTCAATTGCTTGCGCGCTTCTTCCAATTCCTGCTCTTCGGTGACGTCTCTGAAGACGAGCAACGAGCCGATCAGAAGACCGATTGCGTCCCGGACGGGTGTGATCGATCGTTGAAAAGTGCGCCGCGGAGATTTTACGCCTTCGAAAACGGTGGCTTTTTCCCGGTCGGCATCGCCGTGCTGCAGCCGAGAGATGAAATCCTGCAGATCCTCGCTGCTGAATCCGAGCGTTTTGGTCATGTCGAATTCTGCGCAGATCAGGTTTTTTCCAATCAACTGCTCGATGGGTAGACCTGCCTGTGCTGCGAATTGGGTGTTGGCGAGGATGATTCTTCCTTGCGGGTCGATCATCAACATCGATTCTCTCGTGGAGTTCAGGATTGCCAAGAGACGATTGTGACTCTCGCGGATGCGGCGGAATAATTCCGCATTCTCGAGGGCGATCGCGGCCTGACTGGCGATCGTCTGCGCGGTGCGGATCGTATTTTCGACGTACAGACGTTCCTTGGCAGAGAAGACTTCGATCGTGCCCAGAGTCTGATCCCCGGCAATGATGGGAACGATCAAGATACTTGCTGCTCCATGAAAAGCAGATAGATACACTTTTGCTGCCGGACTCGGCGCGTCCTTCAGCGTCCACTGAACAGTTGTAGATTCCCGCATGGCGGTCTCGATGGCTTCGACATCACCTGCCTGAATGGCGACCGAACCGGACTTCTCGGGCGTCCCGTTCCAGATGCCGGCCTGGAGGGAGAGAATATTCTGGTTGGGATCCCACCGCGAGACTTTTGCACCATCGCTCTCCAGCGCGATGCTTACGCTCTCCGCGATGGCGATCGCAATTGCATCGCTGTCGAGCGTGGAGGCGATGTGCGTGCTTGCAGTAAAGAGCAGAGATTGTTCGTGAAATCTCGTTTCCAATTGTTGGTACAGTCTCGCATTGGTGATGGCGACTGCGGCCTGCGCGGCGAGTTGGCTGAGGAATTTTTCATGCTCTTGATTGAACGCGGAAGGTTTCGTATTCTCCACTGTGATTACGCCAAGAACGCTGTCCTGACGAGTTATCGGTACGCTGAGCAAGCTGTGCGTACAATCGTCTATCCAATTGCTGTAATTCGGATCAGAAGACGCGTCTGCGACGTTGCAGATTTTTCCTGTCCGGTAGGCGACACCCGGTGCGCCATCGTTGATGTCGAAGATGGATTCCTCGTTGCGCGGTGCATCCGGGTAGGAGCGCTGGGCAACGATCCGCAGCGCGCGCTGCTCGGGATCGAAGATAGAAAGATTCCCCTGGGATGCGTTGGTAATGCGGAGCGCATGCTTCAAGATGGCTTCGAAGAGTTCTTTGGTGTCGAGGGTGGCATTCATTTCGAGGCCAATGGCTTCCAATGTAGCCAATTGGTCGACTTGTTTACGTAGGGCGAGATCCGTCGCAGCATGAGCGCGGGCGTTTGCCACGGCCAAAGCCGCTTGGGCGGCGAAAGTCTTTAATAAATCGATCTGATCTTCCTGAAGACTTTCCGTCTCTGCGAAATACACCGAGAGCTGTCCGATCGTGCCGGATGGCGTAATCAAAGGGAAATCGGCGAAGGCTCGAATCCCCTCTTCTTTCATTTGTGTTTTTACCGGCTCAGAAAGTTCCGATTCATCAACGTCCGCAACCAGGATCGGACGCTCATGGATGAAGGCTTGAATCCGCTCTTCTTCTTCCATAGGGATGGTCATCCATGCTTTCATGAACCCGTCAGTGAGATTGAGCCCGTGTGCCAGAAATAACTCTCCCAGATCTTTCTCGAAGAGGAAGATGGCGGACTTCTCACCTCCGCTGACGCGAATGATCGATTGGCTGACCAGTTCGAGGGCGCGTTCGGGATCGAGCGTGGAGCTCATCAAGGCGGTGATCTCGTTTAATGAAGCCAGCGCCTGAGCTCGATTCCGCGTCTGCTCGTAGAGCAGGGCATTCTCGATGGCAACGGCAGCTTGACCGCTCAGAGTCGTTAAAATGTCGAGGTCGTGGTTTTCGAATGATTTTTGCGCATCGGTGTGAAACACAGCCAGACAGCCGATCGTTCGTTCTGGACTCACGAGGGGTACACCGAGCCATGCTTCGGGCGCGTTTTCAATTTCTGGGAGTCCCATTGAGCGTAAGGCTTGGGATGCATCATGGGTGATGAGGATCGGGGTTCCTTGGAGAATGACCCGGTCGGTGAGGCGATCCATAAAATTCCGGTCGTACCATTCCTGGTTTTCACCGTTTCGAATTGCCAGTGGATAGGTGATCAGGTTTTCGACGGTGTCGTGGAGCGCGACGTAGAAGTTATTCACTTGTAACAGTTGGGATACCTGTGTGTAGATCGTCGTCAGCAGGTCTTCCAGGTCGAGGCTGGAGCGCATGGCCTGGCTGATTCTGCTGATGGTCGAAATCTCTTGTATCCTGCGCTTGATATCGCGGTCGGCAACGACCAACCGGCTGACGACGAGTGAAAACAACGAAACGATGGCACCGTAGATGATCAATGTCTGGAAACCAAGCATGATGTATGCTGCGGCGTTGATGACGCCGAAAGGTACGGGGATTAACGCCACGAGAAACGGGATGGGGAATTCGTGGATCAAAGCTTTCGGCGAATCAAAGAGGAGGTGATCGAGCCAATGCAGGGAGATGAACAATGTCGTGAACGCTACTCCTAATCCGACACTGGCTAATATCGATGGGGATTGATGGGTTATAACGAGCGGGCTCCCTCCCAGCAGCAGGAATGCTGTTAATCCGCCGGAGATGCTCAACAATTGCCGGCTGAGGCTGAGCGTCCAGGACTTGAAACCTCGCCAGAAATCGAACGATTTATTCAACTGATAGAACTCTCGAACGAAACGAATCGATTCACCGATCGCCAACCCAATCAAGATCGACAATCCGGCTGCACCGGGACCGAGCGCGACTCCCAGGGTCAGGCCGATGGCGTGGGTAAAATTGATCCGCACCCGGCCGACCGGGATGGGAAAATTTGCAATGAAGGCTGTAAACGCTGCGCCGATTAAAATTGCATCCCATTGAGGGACGAATCCAACAGAAGGACGCAGCCACAAGGCAAGGGTTACCAGGCTGGCTACAGCCAGGACCCACCAGATGTGACGCCGCCACGATCTCATCTCGGCGTTGCTATCCATCGGTCTGATTTTCTGGAGCAAATGGTGATGTGTGACATAGCGAACTCATCAGTCGGACGGACCGTCACGGTGTAGGGGTCGGCGATGCCTCGCCGTCAGGCGGTTCGCCGGTCGAAGCCGCCGTGGGGATTTTCGTAGGTGTACGTGTCGGTCCCTCTCCGAGCAGCTCGGCAAGATGCGTTTCTGCTAGTGCGAGGGTTTCCGGACGAACGTGCTCCAGGCCGAGGATCCAACGCCAGCGCATAATTGCGTCGTCGATGGCTTCCGGATTGGATTCGTATATCTTGCCCAGGAGGGCGTACACCTCAGCCGTTTTTATCTGTTGATTGATGAATATAGGTTCGTCGTTAGCAGCCGTCTGCGCTGCATTGGCTGATTTAATCGCGTCCTCGTAATTCCCCATGTAGAAATATATTTCTGAAGTGTGGATCAGGAGATCGTAGGTCTCCTGACCATATCGACGGGCGAGCAGTAAATCATCCAATGCGGCCTGGTAATTGCCTTGACGCATATAGACGATTGCGCGGGCGAGATATGCCGGCGCATGACGATCGTTAATCTGAATGGACCGATCCGCAGCATCCATTGCCTCGTCCAGATTGCCCAGACCAGCGCTAGCACGCGCCAGGGCCGCCCAACCCCGTTGATCATCAGGCTTGTAGTTCGTATAGGTCTGAAGCGGCCAAAGAGCAGCATTGAAATACGAAGGATCAACGCTGTTAACACCCCAGGAAATGTAGGCGCGGCCAATGGCGAGGTATCCTTCCAGCAAGGAGGGGTCGTCTGCGCTGCCTTCCAGCGCATTATCTAATGCCCCAGCGTAATTCCCGAGGTTTAATTGCGCTTCACTCAGGTAAATGTAAATCCAGGGCGTGTTCACACCAAGTTCGAGGGATTCCTGCATTGTGCTTTCGAGTTTCAACCATAGTTTTCGGGAAGCGTAGTATTTTCCCAGATCGATGTGGATATCCACCAATAACGGCTCTCGGCGCAGGGCGCGATCGTAATCGGCCAGCGCACTTTCGTTATCATCACGCGCCAGGAACGCCCGTGCCCGTCCGATGTAAGCTGGTGTATAGTCTGCGTTCTTATTGACGGCGCTGTCGTAGGCGAGAAGCGCCAGGCCGTAACTGCCGCTCAGACGCAGCGCTTCCCCACGAAAGTAATATACATCCGCCGATGGATTCGGAACGCTCTCGATAATCTGGTCGAAGTAGCTCAAGGCGGTTTCGTAATCCCCTTTGAGCAAAGCATTGATTCCCGCATCGTAGGCTTCTTCAGGGTGCGGGGTTACACCGATCATGGGGGTTGGTGTCGGTGAGTTCTCGACCAGCATGGCCAATGGTGTGCTCACCAATTCGGTCGGAATGGGTGTGCGCATGACGCGCGTCGCTGCGGGAAGGGGAGTCGCGGTAGGGGTTCCGGGTTCGAAGGTGTTGGTCACCGTGCCTTCGGCGGGCGGAAGTTCTGCGGCACTGCCAAAGTATTGTGTGCCAAAGATCGAACGTACGGCGGATTTTATCTGCGGCAGGAAGAGAATGATGGTCCCGACGAGCACCACGCCTGAGACGGCTATTCCTATGGTTTTCCAGGGAACATCTACCGCAGGTTTTGGTTTCGGTTTTGGCGTGATCTCGAGCGTGGATTTTACTTCTTCCTCCGGCGTTTCTTCCTCAACTTCATCCAGGCCAAATTTGAATTTCCTGTGGGGTATTTGCGCTGCGGATGAAAGCTCCGCATCGTCCGGTTTTCTAGCCCCGAGAATCGTAAGGCCGCGAAGCGCCGCGCGGTTGGTCGGATCGAGGCGGAGGGCGGATTCGAGACAGTACTTGCGTTCGCGCGGCGATTCCACAACCGCGCTCATCCAAATCCAGTATTCTACGTTCGACGAGTCTGCTCGAAGCAAACGGGCGAGTAATTCTCGAGCCTCCGAGCGGTTTCCTGCTCGTGCTGCTGCGATAGCTTCTGTAAGCGTCGTGCTTGCTGAATCCGCCACGTGACGTTCCTCGATCTTTAGCTGGAAGTCTAGCATAGCGTTTTTCTTCGCACAACGCTATCCCACATTGGTATAATCGCCGCACTGTGAATTCCAGGGACTTTTGGGCGGCCGTTCTCATATTGATGATGCTGCTTGCCTCGTGTACTGCTGCCGGGGAAGGGGAACACCAGTCGGCTACGAGTACCTTGCGGCCGTACTATCCCACCAGGTCTCCGACTCCGCAGGTGCTGCCTACAAAGATCGCCTCACAGATTCCGATCGGGCCCACGCCGACTCCGCTCGTTCACGTCGTTCAGGAAAATCAGACGTTAATCGGCATCGCCATTCTCTACGGGGTTGACCTGGAGGATCTTCTGCTGGCCAATCCAGGCATCGACCCGCAATTCTTGAGCGTGGGCACGGCGTTGATCATCCCCAACGAAGGCGGGCAGCCCGTCGATGTGCTTCTGCCAACCCCCACGCCGGTGCCGCTGGCGCTTTCGCCCGTGCGCTGCTTCCCGCCGAGCCCGGACGGAGTGTGGTGTCTCCTGGAGATCACCAATGATTCTTCGGACGACGTCGAAGGAGTCGTCAGCCTCATATACCTCCTGGATGAGGCGGGCCAGGTGTTGGATCAACGCGTGGCCTACGGGCCGTTGAATCGGCTGCAAGCCGGTGCCCGGATGCCGCTGGCGAGCTTCTTCCCTTCTCCTCCTGAAGGCGTGCAAGCCGTCGTCGCTTCCATGCTCAGCGCCGTTCCGGTTAATGATGCGGACTCTCGCTACCGTCGAGTGGATGTGCACATTCTCTCTGAAACACCAAGCCCGGACGGCTTGAGTCTGCGGGTGCGTGGTGAACTCGAAACCACGGCCGGGGAGAGCGAAATCGAGGTGGGTCTGCGGCTGTTGTTGATCGCATTCGATGGGTACGACAAGGTGATCGGCTTTCGGATTTGGGAACCCGAATCCGCGGTCATTCTGGGGGATCCCGCCATTTTTGATTGCACGGTGTTCAGTCTCGATGCGTCGATCGATGACTTCGAGTTAATGGCCGAGGCTCGCGTCATTCCCTGACGGTTTTTCCCTTTCATCCTTGCATTTGAATTTCGCTTTCGGATATTACGCCCAGGGAACGTGTCATCTCAGCCGTTGTTTTCTGACGGACTTGGCGGAAATTTGAGTCGAGACTACAATGGCCCGGGTTGATAATGAGGCGTCGAATGTCATGACGCGTATTTTGCTTTCGCTCTCGAGGCATGCGTGATAAAAGCCACCTGTCATTTCCCGCGCGGTTTCTTGTGGGGCACCGCAACATCTTCGCATCAAGTCGAAGGCTACAACCGCGGCAATGATTGGTGGGCCTGGGAGCAAGAGAGTGGTCGAATATTTCAAAACCAACGCTCCGGCAAAGCCTGTGAGTGGTGGTCCGGCAGATGGCGGGAAGATTTCGACCGCGCCGCGGAAGCGGGCCAGAACGCCCATCGACTTTCTCTCGAGTGGAGCCGAATCGAACCGAATCCGGCGCTTTGGGACGATGACGCACTGGCGTATTACCGCGAGATCATCCGGGGTGCACTCGAGCGTGGGTTGGAACCCATGGTTACACTTCACCACTTCTCCACGCCGCAGTGGATTCAAGACAAGGGTGGGTGGCGAAATCCTGAAATCGTGCGCCATTTCAGGCGCTATACCCGCAAGGTCGTCAAGGATCTGGGGGATCTGGTCAGTTTGTGGGTGACGATAAACGAACCGAACACGTTTTTATACTTCGGTTATCTACAAGGCGACTGGCCGCCCGGAGATCACAGTATCCGCCGGCTTCCGGAAGTGATCACCAACATCGTCAATGCACACGTAGCGGCATACGAGGCCATCCATGTCGTATCGCCGGATAACCGCGTCGGCCTGGCGCATCACTATCGCGGTTTTCGACCGACGAATCCTCGCAACCCGTTGGATCGCTGGGTCGCCCGGATGAAGCATCAGGCGTTCAACAACTTGTATCCGCAGGTTTTTCACACTGGCTGGACACGGTTTTCGTCTTTCCGTTTGCACCTGCCACAAGCTGCCCAGAAGCAGGACTTTTTCGGGTTGAACTACTATACGACGGAATTATGTTCTTTCAATCCACTGAAACCGAAACAGATATTCGAGGCTGGCGCTTTTGCCAAAGATGCCGATCTCAGTCCGCAGGGTTTCATCGCCAACGAACCGGCGGGACTTTGGGATGCCTTACGCTGGGCAATTCGCTATAATACACCGGTTTACATCACCGAAAACGGCACAGAGGACTCAGGCGATGATTTTCGGCGGCGCTATCTCGCCCTGCACCTCCACAAGGTGTGGCGTGCGGTTAACTACAGTTGGCCCGTCCGGGGGTATTTTCACTGGTCCCTGATCGACAATTTCGAATGGGAACGCGGATGGTCGCAGAAATTCGGACTTTGGGAGATGGATGTGGAGACGCAAAATCGCAGCAAACGAAAGAGCGCCGATTTCTATGCGGAAATCTGCAGACTCAATGGGTTGTCTTCCGAAACCGTGGCAAGCTACGCCCCTGACGTCCTGGATTTGCTGTTTCCGCCGAGGGAACCGGCCGAGTTGACCGTAGATGGATGAGAGTCGTTTTGCGTCCGCAAGGGGACGCCGATGGAAGCCGCTGTGGTTGCTGCGGCCAACGCTGCTGTTTGCGATGGTTGCAGCCATCGGCGTTTTCAGCTTTTCGGATGCCACAGGTGGATCGAACAGCGATCAAGCGCAGCGGCCGTTTGTCCTGCCCTTTGCGGGCGATCCGGGTCCGGACAGCTGGTATTTCATTCAGCCGTACGGCAACACGGACTTCGCCTATCGCTTTCGAGATACGACGTACGTGGCAGGCCAAGGGCTTCATTTCGGCGTGGATATCGCTGCACCCTGCGGTACTCCCGTTCTGGCGATCGGCGACGGCACGGTCTACAGCGTCGACAGCTGGCACGGTGCAGCTCCGCACAATTTGATGATCAACCATGGGAACGGCTATGCTTCCTTTTATGGCCATCTGCTGGTGCGCTCGCATCTCAAGCGCGGGGAGAAGGTGACACAGGGACAAGTGGTCGGCCAGGTTGGCGATCCGGATTTAACCTGCGCATCGAGGCCGCATCTGCACCTGGAAATCCGCTCGGAAGGCCATACGCGTGCCTACAATCCGCTCACGCTGATCGAAGCCGATTGGGAGCGGCTCGCTCTCGTCGGCGGAGCGCCGCTGATTTTCGAGATGGACATGGACAACCCTCGCCTATGGCAGGACATGCTGGATCAGCCCGACGTTCGTTTCGGCTATCCTCTACTGAACGAGTATAGAAATGCCTGGCCTCCGGATTGGTGAGGGTAAGGCGATGAAGTTTCGGATCGGGTTCCTGCTTTTCGCGATTCTGGCCTGCGCCTGTAAGGGAACTTCGAACTCCCTGTCCGTGACACGCATCCCTCCCCAGGGTTCTCCGAAAGGGTTGGCGAAAGCGGTCTTCCTGGCGGATAGCCGGACGGAAGAATTCAGTATGAGAACGGCGACGCCCTTCCTGCCCGTAGAACCTACGCCTCCCGATCCCCAGCCGGTTCGCCTGACACAGGAGGGATGTTGCTCGCTTCCGACGTGGTCGCAGGACTCGCAGTGGGTGCTCTTTCTCGATAAACCCGGGGAATATTATCCTGCCGGTTTGTACGGCGTTCCGATTGCCGGTGGGGAGCGCACCGTCGTTCATGAGCGCGTAGGTGTTTATTCTCGATCGATGACCCTGGTGGCCTACCCGGAGGCGGGTCGAACGTACGTCGAACGCTGGGCGGATGATACGCGCTGGGTCATCCCCAGCCAGGGGCGCATCGTCGAATTCTCACCAAGCGGAAGGTCGGTCGCCTGGTCGGTGGGATCGCGCAGCATCCGTTACCCGGATGTACGCCAGAGCACGATCTGGATCTCGGATTACGATGGAGACAACGCGCACGAAGTGATCACGGTCAACGGCGGCTACCTGATTGGCTGGGAGGCGGGCGAAGATGGGATCTACGTAACCGGAAGACTGGGTCCCGCCATGCCGTCGGGCATCTGGCGCGTCGACACCAAAACAAGCGCCGCCAGATTGGTGATCGAGGCCGAACGTCCTCGCAGCGCACTGTTATCGCCGGGTGGAAGTTACATCGCATTCTACGTCGCTTTATCCTCCGATGCGGACGCCAATGGCTTGTGGATCGCTCGCACGGACGGCTCGCCCGGGATCAAGCTCGATCTCTTCGGTGCATACCGCTGGCGCTATGACGATGTGCTCGTTGTAATTCCGTTGGAAATGGATGCCCCGGGCATTTCCCTCTGGCAGGTCGACGCGGCTTCGGGGGAGGCGGTCCAGCTCACGTTTCCGCAATGGACGGCGATTTCGATTGCCAACAACGATTGGCAGATTTCTCCCGACGGCCGGCGGATGGTTTATCTGTCCGCAGATGGCCGCAATTTGTGGGTGCTGCGCCTGCCCGACCGCTGACGGCGTCATGTTATAATCACCGAAGATTTGCAGGTAAGTTGCCATAGTATCGCATGGAGAGGTTGCGTAGTCCGGCCTAACGCGCGCGCCTGGAGAGCGCGTGAGCCGCAAGGCTCCGTGGGTTCGAATCCCACCCTCTCCGCCAGCCGACACCGCCACGGCGGTGTCGTTTGATTCCACCCACAGACTTCCGGGTATGAAGCCACGTAAACGTTGACACCCGTTTCCTGGGAGGGTATGCTCTCAGGGAGCGTCCGGATGGGTCCGACGCGGCGGAGACCTTCCAACCCCGTCAGGTCCGAGAGGAAGCAGCGGTACGAAGGGATCTCCGGGTGCCGTCGGGATGCCGATCTGGACGCTCGTGCGTTATCCACCCGTGCATTTGTGTAGAAATAGAAAAAGGCCACCCCGTTGTCAGCCTCAGCCAGGTCGTTAGGATGCCTGACGTGGATAGGCCCACTCTTTTACGGCCGCTCAACCAACCCTCCGTTAGGGGAAGAGCGGTTGCTCACTGTCACAGG
>DAOUEE010000110.1:0-3803 GCA_034430695.1 Anaerolineales bacterium
ACACGCTTCCGTTGATGTGATTGATGTTGGGATGCCATATCGGCGTGAGCCATTTAAGGCCCGGCCAGCGTTGGGGATATTGATTGTGGAGATACACTTCCACCTGGTGATGTTCGCCGAATTTCGGCTCGCCGCGCTTATTAACCGCAACGATACTCTTGCAGCGAAAAGTAACGATGTATCGCTCTGGGGGTACGCCCTTGTGAACGGACTGCGCCTCGAAGCTGATCAGCGACGTGCGTCCCTGCAGTTCGCGCATCCGCTCGTAATCGCCGCGCAAGCGGCGCATGCGGGGACTTTGGTCGAGCGAGACTTTACCCGCGGTGATGTCCGTCGTGACGATCAAACGATCCTCTTCCGGAACTTTCGCATCGGAAAGGGTCTCGTCTTCTTGCAGTTCGCGCCCCAATGCTTTGCTGTCCAGGCGATAGCCCATGGGGCGGCCGTCCGGACCGACCGTCGGCAGTTCGAGAAGCGCGACCAACTCGGCCAACAAATCTCGTATTGCGACGTCATCCGGAACTTCCGCCGTTCGTGCGCCGCCGCTGGGCAAAACGATCGTTACTGTGATATCTGGCATCGGGTCTCCTTTCTGGTATCACGGCGAGAGATCAACTGTTGTGATGGGGCACCTGGCACGTCCCCGTGACGCCCCAGCAATCTGCATGATGCAGCGTGTGACAAGTAGTGCACTCCACGACCCCGCGGGGGTCGTTGGGATCGACGGGCTCGAGACAATACGGGCAGCGGTGATCCACTTTTGTGGCCAGGTGGATCGAGGCGCTGATGCGTTTATTCCGCCCGCGATTTTTAACGCCGGCGGATCGAGGCGGCGATTTTCGAACCCTTGCACGTCCACCCATGTGTGTTCGCGCGGATGTCGCCGGCATACTCATCGCCATTGCGCGCTTCGAGGCGACTCTGGCGTTTCCGCGTTGATTGCCTCGGCGGCGCACGGATCGTCCCGTCGTAGGGGCGTAGCTGTTGGCCCGCGATGAGGCCTCAAGATCTCTACGCTTCCGGGTCCATGCGCTGACTGCCGGCCAAGCCGCCAGTGCTCCAAACGCAAAGCGCTGCAGTCCGTCCCAATCCGGCTCCAGCGAGGTGCGATCGATGAGATCCATGCCCAAAAGACCGCGGCTGAGCCATCCCATGAAGATCAATCCCGTGCACAGCCCGAACAGCGCCACCAACCAGCGCAGTGCCGCGCTGCGACGAGGTAGTGAAAAACGAGCGGCCAGGCCGGCTGCCAGTCCCATCCCCACGTCGCTCGTTATGGTGAGCACGACGGGCTCGATCGCCTTGTTGAGTATGTATACGACGGAGAATCCCAAACCGGCCGCAATCGATGCGCTGCCGGTCACGGCCACACCGCTGTACAAGGGAGTGCGAGAGGAAGAACGAATACCTGACATCATGGCGTGGGTTTGTGCACTCACGAGATCCTCATTCATGCAAACGCACTCGGCCGCGAGCTGCGTTTTCCGTCTCAGAGTCTGTTTTTCTCTCGTCCGTAGATGGAATATCTACGCCAAGTTTGATGGCGGACCGCTCGAAGTGTCGGAAGTGCAGCGTATCGGCCAGGTCTCCAGTCAACTCATAGAAACGATATTCCTGCCCGTTGTGGGAGCGGATCACGTGCAGCGGCGGAACGCCCAGCGTAACCAGGGTGCGGTGCAGGAATGGCTCGTCTCCTGTAATCACGTGGGTCATCTCGACGCGCCGGACCAGGCCGCAGCCGGGGCAATGCGCCGCATCGAAGCTGACCTCCGAGATCGGCCGCATCACCTCTTCGATCGTCTCACATTTGCGGCACTCGAGTGCGAGCACCAATTCCTGATCGAGTTCGATGATCGCATCGGGTCCGAGATCGCCGCGTGCGATCTGCAGCAATTCCATGAGAGTCGTGTCTTCGGCGCGCTTGTCCAGCTCCACGATCTCCCCGTATGTCCAATGACTTTCGCAGTCCTCGCGCCGAACGTAGCTGGTGGTGTGCATCGTGTTGGTCATGCCGTTGAAGTGCACCACTTTTCCGGCCTCGACGGGAATGTCATGAATGAGCTTCAAGGCTTCCTGTGCCTGCATGCCGCCGATGATCGAGGCGATCGTCGGCGTTGTGGGCACCTTGCCCAGAAGGATGTTGGCGCGAGCCAGGAGCGGGCAGGAATAACGCATGGATATCTCCCTGCGCGCTTGCTCCGTCAGGGTGCATTCAAAACATGCCCCCTCCTCTGGCACAAACACGCGCACCAATCCGAGCAATTCCTGGATCGCGCCGTCCACCCAGGGCTTCCCCAGCCAGTGACAGAAACGATTCACGGCTAGCCGAGCCTCGCGGTTATCGAGGCAGCCGATAATGGCGTCCATGCGGCGGAACACACCCAGGCCGACCTGCGTGCGAACGTCGCCGTTCAAATACTGTATCTGAATGTCGGGATTGAGTTCCCGCAAGCGGGCGGCCGCAATCTCCGCCTTCGGACGGTCGTTGTCGCGCTCGCGGAAAAGCACGGAGCGGGAGAGATTCGCCGCCTCGATGACGTCGAAGTCGAGGATGAACAGATGCCCGACTCCCATCAGGGCGAGATTCTTGGCGACCTCGTTCCCCAGTGCGCCCGCGCCGACGATCATCACTTTCGCTTCTTTGACTTTGTCGCGCTCCCACCAGGAGATGAAGTCAAAGGTGCCCAGTCGATCCTGGCGCAGATTGGGAATCCGCAACGGTGCGTCCGTGCTGGCGCTGACGCGAATCGGCCGCGGGCTGTCCGTCGAGTCTTCGGAGGAATTGCGTTTATCCGGATCGGGATCCGGGTCCGCGACAGCCTCACTGAGGCGCACGCCGCGCACGCGATGAACGAGGGCCAATTCCGTCGCCTGGGCATAATTGCTGCGGTCGAGCGGCCGCACGAACGAGCCGACTCCTTGCTTGACCTCGATCAAACGCGTTTCGGAAAGCGATTTCAGCGCCTCGCGCAGCGTCGCCCGGCTGACGTTAAGTTGTTTGATCAGGTTGCGCTCCGAAGGGAGCTTGTCCCCGGGTTTCAACTCCCCATCCAATATGGAGGCCGCCAATCGACCGGCCACGACTTGTGCCAAGGTTGGGTGTGTAACGGGGTGGATTTTCATAGTTCCGCCCTTCCAGGATATGACTGGTTATCTGGTCAGACCACCATACCAGAGGAGCATAGTGGAGTCAACCCCCCGCAGAGTACTATTTCATCAAGTGCCGGTTTTCGGGTCACGCTTGCATCTGTTCGATTGGCCGTCAGTCGTGCTACACTGTAGCAACCTCTTGAATGTGCCTACGGAGGAATTGACCGCCGTCGAACCTGAATACAAGGAATTTCAAAAACAGAGAAGGAAATTGGGAGATGGTCATCACACGAAGAATTACGGTAATCAGCTTGTTGCTCTTGTTGACCTTGATCGTCGCGGGTTGTGGAGAGAAAACTGCGACATCGCCCGTGGGCGAAGCGACCGAACCCGTAGAACTCGTGGACGATGGTCGCCCGCTGGCGCCCAGTGTGATCGGGCAGGATCCTCCTTTGGGAGAGGAAACCCAGCTCGATGCCGATCTCGAAATATTCTTCGATCAAGCGATGGACGCCGAGGCAACGACGTCCGCCTTTAAATTGATCGGCCCGGGCGGCGAGGCCGTCGCCGGGCAGGTTAGCTGGCCGGACGAGAGTACCTTGCGTTTCGATCCCCGGGATGAACTGCTTCCCGATACGACCTACGAGGCGGTTGTGGGAATCGGCGCGACCAGCGCCGAAGGTGTACCCCTCGCGGCGGAACGCAGCGTTCTC
>DAOUEE010000111.1:0-2920 GCA_034430695.1 Anaerolineales bacterium
GGGGGAAAAACCTCATCCGTATTGATCAAGCAGCGCTCCGGTAGTAATCATTGATCATTCCTCCAAGTACTTCCCGTCGTGCGATCGATCCTTTCATATTTGTATTATCAATAGGGATTGGAGTCCGCTGGTCGATTCCCTGATGGGGTCTGGAAGCATTGTAAAAACCCTGTAGGGGGGAAAAACTATATCCGTACTGTTTCCGTTGGAACCTCACCCTGTAGAATAGGAAAATCGTGTCCAGATGATATTTTTCACCCTGCATGGCGGTTTTTTTAGAACGGATGTACATTTTCGGCCAGCACAGAGTAAAAATTTTTTTAGGTCTATTATGACTCACCTATCCTTTTCGCATGCATGTGGATATTAATAATAAGAGGAATATAGCATCACTTTTTTATGAAGGATTCTCATGGAAGAAAGCGATGCGATAAAGCTGCTCAAAGACGGTAACCTAGCGGGCCTGGCAGAACTTGTTAAGCAGCATCAAGTTGAAGCCGTGCAGGCTGCGTTTCTTATCGTTGGGGATCGTGCTCTGGCGGAGGATATCGCACAGGATGCATTTCTGAAGGCGGCGATAAAGATCCATCAATTCAAAGACGGCCATCCTTTTCGGCCCTGGTTCATGCGCATCGTTACGAACGATGCGATCAAAGCAGTGATGAAGTCATCGAAGTCACTTTCTCTGGAGACGATGATTGAAATGAACGAATCGCCAGCCTGGCTGTGCGATACTGGTCCGGGCCCAGAGGATATCATTAGCCGCAATGAAGAAAAGCGCCGGGTCTGGAGAGCGCTTGGCGAGCTCACCCCGAAGGAAAGGGCGGTTGTCGTGCGGCGATACTATCTTGATATGAGGGGTTCGGAAATTTCCCAACGATTGGAACGATCGATCAGTTCCGTCAAATGGTCCCTTCATGCAGCCAAGAAACGCCTACGATCCATTTTGGTTTCTGAAAGAATATCGGGATGTTCAGGCGTCGAAAACGACTCGGAACGCGGGAGGACGAGTAGCCATGAATGAGAAACAATCGCGCGCCGTCCTGCAGGAAATCGCCGACGCTGGGGTTCCACCCGAAACGATCGATCTGTGGCCGAGCGTACGAAAAGGGTTTGATGAAACGCAGGTCTTTCGCCAGGCACGCACCTCCAGGCTGACAAAGAGGATCACAATCCCTGTTTTTTTGATCATTGCGGCAATGATTATCTCGCTGATCGTTGTGGGACCGGAGAGGGCTCTTGCTGCATTGAGAGGATTATTGGGTTACGTCCCTGGAGTTGGTCTTGTCGATGAGGGCGGCGGGCTGCGTATGCTTGCCGAACCGGTATCCCTTGTGCGGGACGGGATCACGGTTGTGGTCGAGCAGGCCGTGCTTGATTCCCGGCAAACCGTGCTGGTTTTTTCGGTGGACGGCATCCCGCCGGAGGCTCGCCCACCGGATGAGATTGAACAGCCCAGAAGCGGTGAAGTATTGGTCGGTCAACCTGTATGCAGTTCGCTGCCATACTTGAGTATTTCGGATCATGAAATCCTGCCAATCGGGCAGCAAGAAAGCGGCAGAGGTTGGGCATCAGGGTATCAATCGCGAGTTGTCTATCCGGCTATTCCTCCCGACATCCAAGAAGCTGTCTTCATTATTCCGTGTCTTCACGGCACTTCTCCGGGCGCAGCTCCCAAAAATTGGCAATTGGGATTGAGATTTGTTCCAGCCTCACAGGATCTGGCCGTCTTGCCCGTGATTGAAATTACCGCGACGCCAACTGACAACGTTCCGCAGACCGAAGAAACAGGAGCGAATCTGTCATTGGAAAAGGTGATCGAGTTGGAGGAAAACTACATTCTGGCCGGCGCCTTCCACCAGGGTGCCGAATTCCCTGGCGCGAGGGTCATGGGTATTTCGCGTTGGCCCGAGATCGTGGATGCCAATGGTCACAACCTTCCTTTTACGACGCCAACCGATCTTGATCTTGCAAGCGAAGAGATGGGGGTATTTCCGTGGGCTTATGCGATCAAGAAGGGATTTGATGCCCCGCTGTCGATCGTCCTCGAAGCGGTCGATGTCGAGTACCCCGTTGATGCTTATTTCCAATTCGACAGCGGGAATGATCCTCAAGAAGGACAGGAGTGGGAATTGAACCAGGGATTCGACCTCGCCGGACACAGGGTCGAACTGGTTTCTGCCGTTCGTCTTAAAAATGCATATAGTTTCAATTTCAAATCGGACGAATCGGTGTTTGCGATTGCGCTCGAAGATCCGGATCACACACCGGTGGGTGGGTTTGGAGGAGGCCAAAAAGGGGATTTCAAAGCCGGTATCGAGTATGCGGATCCGGTCCCATCCGGGCAGCTTCGGTACCACATTTTTGGATTGATGGTAAGTCAAGAGGGGCCATGGACTCTTCGCTGGGAGCCTCCCGAGGGAAGCACGTCCGTGTCGACTGCAATACCCCAGCAGATTTGTCTGACGCTTGAATCGCTGCAGCTTGAGATGGAAAGTGAAGATTCGATTGTCGAGGGGCTCTCGGGCAAGATGATTGCTTATGGTCGGATCAACGAGGATGGCGAATCGCTTTCGCCCTCGAATGCGGGAATCTTTGTTGTGAATCTGACTGATGGAAGCCGTCAGATACTTGGTCCAGGGACATGGCCTTCGCTTTCTCCGGACGGCACCCATGCAGCGTACAGCGGAACGGCCGGGCTTTACATTGTTGACCTCGTCTCCGGTGATAACGTGGTTCTTCCCGGCACATCGGACTACGACTACAATCCTCGCTGGTCTCCCGACGCATCGCGGTTGGCCTTTGTGCGCATCAACGATCTAAACCTTTATGTGGTAAACGTCGATGGCTCCGATTTGCGCAGGGTGACAGATGGTCCCGAGTACGAGCTGTTGATTGGCTGGTTATCTGATGGACAGAG
>DAOUEE010000112.1:0-11685 GCA_034430695.1 Anaerolineales bacterium
TGATCGCCTTTTCGCAAAGTACTGGAATCATCAGGACGGGCGCCGTGGAAGTTGTGTCGGAAAAAGTTCAGACAGTAGAGCACCTTGCCGGACTTGCAGGAACTGCATTTACCGCAGTAGTCCCAGGCGAGCACGACGTGATCGCCCGGTTTGACTTTGGTCACCCGCGAGCCCACGCGCTCCACCACACCCGCTCCTTCATGCCCGAACACGCTGGGCGGCGCCGGAATCGGTAGATGCATGTCCCGGCCCGCCAGGTCCGTGTGGCAAATACCCGTTCCGATTATCCGCACAAGCACCTCGTCGTCGTTCGGCTCGCTCAGCTCGAGTTGTTCGATGCTGAACGCACCCCCGGGTTCCGAGATGACCGCAGCTTTGATGTCCATGTCTTCCTCCCTGCCCGCAGATATCCCTATCCGCGAGGTCTAGAAAAAGTGTGGTTGACCTGCCTGATAACTCACGGGGAAGCGCTCCCTAATCCGAATTTTGAAGGTTCATGGTGATGTTCGCCGGGTTATCATGTGCAGGTTCCCACCTGCGTTGATAAGGGACACGGTATACTTTGCTACAATCCGAGAAACGCCTGCCTCACGAAGTCACTCTCGAGCAGATCGTCGCCAGCCCCTTCCATGCAGATGCGGCCATTTTCCATCACGTATGCCCGGTCGGCCGCCTCCAGACTATGCCGCACGTTCTGTTCGATCAGCAGGATGGTGATTCCCTGCGCCCGCATATCCTGAATGACGCGAAAGATCTCCTCGACCATCAGCGGCGCCAGGCCGTAGGAGGGCTCATCCAGCATGCATAACTTCGGCCTGGACATCAATCCACGGGCGATCGCCAGCATCTGGCGCTCACCGCCGCTCAACGTCCGGGCCAATTGTCCGGTCCTTTCCTCCAAGATGGGAAAAATCTGGTAAACCTGCTTCAGGGTCTCTTCTTTCTTACTCCAGGCGCGAAGGGAATATGCCCCCATCTCGAGATTCTCGTACACCGTCATGTCGGGAAAGACTCTTCCACCTTCGGGCACGTGAGAGATTCCCAATTCAACGATCGCGTGAGATGGTAAACCATCGATCCGCTTCCCTAGAAATTCAATCGTGCCCGAAACGGGGGGTGTAACACCCGATATGGCATTGAGCAATGCGGTTTTTCCGGCACCGTTCGATCCAATCAAGGCGACGATCTCGGATTCACGAACTTCCAGACAGACGTCCCAGAGTGCCTGGGTCGCCTCACAAGGAGTGCAGACGTCACATAGTTCCAGCACAGGGTTATTCTCCTAAGTAAGCCTCGATCACGGTTTTGTTGGCTGCAATGCGTTTGGGCGTTCCCTCCGCGATCTTTTGCCCATGATGAAGAACGATGATGCGATCGCAGATGCTCATGATCGCATGCATGACATGTTCGATCATGAAAATCGTTATTCCCCGATCTCGAATCTTATTGACCAACTCCATCGCCTCGGTCAACTCTGTGGTGTTCAGACCTGCCATTAGTTCATCCAGCAGCAGGAGTTCCGGTTTGGTCGCCAAGGCTCTGGCGACTTCGAGACGTTTTTTATTCCCCAGGGTGAGGCTGTGGGCCGGAGCCGTGCGCATTTCTGACAACCCCACGAATTCGCACAATTCCGTAGCTTCTTCGGCTGCTTCCGACATCGAGCTGCCATTGGGGGCACCGAAGATCGAACCCAGCAGGACGTTTTCGACAACCGGCATGCTGCCAAAGACCTTAACCGATTGAAACGTCCTCGCCACGCCCTTCCTGCAGATTCGATACGGCTGCATACCGGTGATGTTTTCGGCTTTGAAATTTATTGTTCCGGATTTCGGGACAATCGCTCCGGACACCAGGTTGAAGAGCGTCGTCTTGCCCGCTCCGTTGGGACCGATCAACCCGACGACTTTGCCTTTGGTAATCTTAAAATCCACCTCCGACACTGCGGCCAATCCGCCGAAATTTTTTGTAACGCCGATACCTTCAAGGAGTGGCATGTTGCTCCTCCGGATTTCTCCTCTGCCATTTCTGGATCAGACCCACCAACCCATTGGGCAGGTAGACAATGACGATCAACAAGATCAGACCAATGGTGAACATGTAGTAATAGGGGAATTTGGTGATCAGTAGTTCCTCGAGGATGGCGAAAATACCGGCACCCAAAACGGGGCCATAAAGTTGGCCCATTCCGCCGAAAACGCTCATCAATACAGGCATGAAGGAATAATGTAATTTGAATGCGATATACGGATCGACATACGTCCAGCGTGTCGCCATGATCGCGCCGGTCGCCCCCATGAATATCGCACTAATCGCAAAGGTTATTGTCTTGAGTAAATTTACATTCACACCCAAATGAGCAGAAGCTTCTTCAGATTCTCCGATACTCCGCAAAGCCAACCCGAACCTCGAGCGCCGGATGAGGTACGACGTGAGCAGCAGCAAAACCAGGATAGCCAGCATGATGTAGTAGATCGTATTGTTATCGACCAGGATGACGAACCGACCTCGAGTACCCGTATACTTGATCTCATACCACAGTAGAAGGTGCTTGCTGAGTTCCACAAGCCCCAAGGTGAACATGGTGAAATAAACCCCTTTCAACCTCAGCGTCAGGGCGCCGACGAACAGGGCAAGGATGAAACTGATCACGCCGCCAGTAAGAATGACCAGCGGCAGCGGCAATTCCGTGCCGAGGACGGCGGAGGTATAGATGCCAACCCCGAAGAAAGCCGCAGGCGCAAAAGAGATATAGCCAGTAGGGCCGGAGAAGATCACCCAACTCACCGTCAGAATGATGTACATGAAGATGCTGGTGAGGAGGATGATGGTATAGGTAGAGGCGTATAAAGAAAGTGTGGCGAGGTAAACCAAGAGCATAAACGCTGCTCCGGTTGGCCACGAGGCTCGTAGGTTGAGTTTGGAAGAATTCATTTCGTTACTTCCCCATGATTCCGGTTGGTTTTAAGAGCAATAACAGGATGAAGATCAGATAGTACGCGACCAGTGCCAATCCCGGTTCGAAATACGTCACGATGCTTCCAATGAGCCCGAGCGTAAAACCTCCGATGTAACTGCCGGGAATACTTCCCAATCCACCCAGGGCTACCACAATGATGGCGATGATGGTATACGGCATGCCCATTACCGCATGGACCGGATAACACATGCTGATCAGCATCCCGGCGATGCCTGCCATAGCCGCACCCAATCCGAAGCACAATGCCAGGACGCGATTGATATTCACCCCCATGAGCCCTGCAGTGGTTGAATCCTGTGCCGCCGCCCGGATAGCTTTGCCCATGCGGGTGCGTGCCAGGAAGAGGTAAAAAAACACTCCGATTGCGATCGCAAACCCGGTAGTCACGAGGCGGTTGGCGCCGAACAGCGTGCCTGCGATATGGACGGGAAATGCCAGATAGGAATAGCCCCGAATCTCGGGACCCCACGTCAGCAAAGCGATGTTTTGAATGATGAACATGAGGCCGAATGAGGCCAGCATGGAACTGCTCTCAAAAATAGCCGGCGAGTCAGAAATGGAATGGAGGCGTTTGAACAACGTCTGATGGATGACATAGCCCAAGACGAAGGCGACGGGGGCGCAAACAGCGAGGGACACAAAAGGGTTGATGTCAAGCGTTTGAGTGATCGACCACGTGGTCAGCCCGCCGAGCATGATGAATTCACCGTGGGATATGTTGAGGACTCGCGCTACGCCATACTGCAGGCTGAGTCCCATGGCGATGAGCGCATACAGGCCCCCAAGCAATAGCCCTGCGATAACGATATCCAGGATGGTTGTAATCATGTAACCAGCTCCCTTGCGATGATGGGCAAAGAGGCAGGCTGCTTAAAGAACGATCTGACGAGTATATTTCGATGATAAACCGAGGTGCGTCTCTTTAAGCAAGCCTGCGCAGCTGCTCAAGTCAGCCGGTTGGCCACTCCGGCTTTGGATAGATCATCTCTGCAGTCGCCCATTCTTTCGGCCCGATGACCTCGTACAGCCCGTTGTTCCATTGTCCGATCTCGCCCGTGTGGCAATCCTTGGACAGCAGGCCATTCTCGAACCAGGTGGGGCCCAGGACCGTCTCGAACGTTTCAGTCGCCAGAATGTCCCGGATCTTGGTCTGGTCGAGGGTTCCGGCTTTCTCGATGGCTTGCTTCCATACTTCGAGACCCGCCCAGTACAACGGGTGACCCCATGGATCCTGGATGTCCTCCGGCTGGCCTGTGTAAAGCTTGTCGGCCAGCGCCTGAGCCGCATCCGACTGCTTCGGGCTGAAGGACGTAAAACCCATGATCCCTTCCACCATCGGGCCAAAGGCCGTATGGAAGAACCCGAAATTGACGCCGGGGCCGCCGACCCAGCCTTTGGGGTTGTACCCAAGTTCGATCGACGTTCCCATCGCGGGCATGATCTGATCGGGATACGCGAAGCAGCAGAAGACGTCGGCGCCGGACGCATCCGCGTCCTTGATTATGGGCGACAGATCCGTGATGTCGGGTGGGAGGCTCTTGACGCCGATGATCTCGATCCCTTTCTTCGGAAATTCGATGCCCGCAACACCGGAATACTCGATGCCGTGCAGGTCGGCGATGTACGCGATGTAAGCCGTTGTGGCGCCCTTCTCCTGCAGCAGATCGGCCAGCACCGGCAGCTGGTACCAATCCGAAAAGCTGAGCGTCACGAATAGATACGGCAGGCTGGGGAGTAGTTCCTTGACACTCGTGGCCCCGCCTTCGGCTGTCACTAAAATGTAGCCGTACTTGTTGGCGATCGGGGCCTGGGCGAAGATGAACGACGTTCCACAAGCCGGCCAGAGGAAATCCACTTCGTCCTCGACGATGAGTTTCTCGGTCAGCCTGGTCATCGTACCCACGTCGCTGGTGTCATCGTAGATCAGCATTTCGATGGGCAAGCTCTTGCCCAATTCGTCGACATAGATGCCCCCCGCGTCATTGACCTCCGGGACCCAGGTCTCGTAGACTGGCTTGAAGGCCGAATCCCCAATGATCGCCAGCGGGCCGGAAAGCGGCCGGGCCATTCCAACGACGATTTTATCCTTAGATCGCGATGGGCTGATCTTTCCACAACTTGCCGCCACCAACCCGGCGCCGGCAACTGCTGCGGTCTTGATAAAGCCGCGCCGCGTTATGCCCTTTTCGTCGACCGTTTCAATCGGCGGTTTATTCGGATTTGAAACGATCCCATCCTTTGCACCCATCATTTCCTCCTTTTGAACAATCAGAGACGACTTTCTCCTCAAGGTGCTTTGCCTTTTGATTCAATCGGAAGCGACCTCATATACACGAAAAGTACGCTGTATCCAGATTGAATGGCAAAATCTATAGATCGAGTGCAATGTGTAGGTGATGGAAATATATTGATGCCTTACGACTGAGCACGCTCCTCTCTCGGTTTGGATGGTCTTCGAAGGGCAACCGCACACCAATCGGCGTGAATGATCTCCGGCACACTCCGCGAAGGCTGACACCCATGAGGATTTTCCCTCCTGATCAATCCCGAGTTCTGGATCATGTTTCGGGCCAGTTACTTGCATTCATGCCCTCCACCATATCCAATCGGAAACGATTTTCTTCTTCCCTTCCAGCTTTTCTCCTTTCTACTCCGTGTCTGCTTCGAGTTCGTACACAGCTTTCGATTCGTCATGGCCAGCAGCCGCCCACGGATCGATGGAGTGCCAGGCTTGACGGATCGGAACTGCTTTCGTTCGATCTGCTTTCATGGTTCCAAGCAGGCACCAACCACGCGATGAGAAGAAAAATCCAGGGACACAACGGCCCTTTTCGACGAACCTGTGTTTACGGCCAGGATGCATTCCCGCACTAATCAAACACAGGAAACGATCGTTGAGGGATACGTTAAGCGGCATGAATGAGATGATCGTGATGGACCATGCCATTCCCGTGTCAAAAGTTCCTCCTTCGCCGCTTGCGACCCGAATCTTCGGTCTGCTTATTTGTAGACGCCGTGCTCCTTTGTAGTTTCAACCATCGCCCTGACGTTTTCCACTTTCGCATGATCGAAGAACGCCCCGTTGCAGATGATCAGGCCGCCGTCCTTTCCACACGTGTCAATCAATTTCTTGACGTATTCTTTTATCTCTTCCGGAGTTCCCAGGTTCAACATGGCGGAGGGCACGTTTCCAAGGAGACAGGCATTCTTGCCCAGGGTTTTCTTGACGGCTTGCATTTCCGTCAGGTCGATCATCCACAAGGTCTTACCTCTGGGTAAGTCCTTCACAACCTCCAGGCGTTCGCTGTATCCGCCTTCGGCTGCTGGAAGCGGTACACAGCCGGCCTCGATCAGCCCCAGAATGACCGCCTTGAGCGTCGGCCAGTAGAATTTTTTGAATTGCTCATCGGAGAGGAAGCCGTTCGCACCTTTGTGAAGAGGGATGAAGATCAGGGGATTACCGGTTTGCTGAGACGCCCCTACGCCCATACCGATCATGAGCGGCACCAGGGATTCCATGGCCTCGATGAGTTTATCGGGTTGGCGGTAGATGTCGAGCATGACCCCCTTCGTGCCCCGTAAGGTATCGCCGACGACGTCGAACGGCGCCTTGGTGAATCCTCCCAATATATTCGGGTAACCGGCCGTTGCCAGAAAGCCATCAGCGCCGCCGATGGCCCCGATCCACTGCAGCGCTTCCGCCCCGGCCTCGAACAGTGCTTGATAGGTCGCCTGTACTGGCGGCAAACCAAAGGGGATGAAGTTCAGGGCAACGCCGTACATTTCAAGGATGCCGGGCAGGAATGGTAACATTGGGAAGCCGCTCAATGCCCCAAACACACGCGGCAGATATTTGCTGGCGAAGAAACCTGAAGGGTCGCTAATCAGGGCATCGTATTCATCGGCCATCATGTATTCGCCTTCGTTGCACTGGTAGCTGTGCTCCGGCGCGACCCCATGCCCTGGCCAGGAGTAGAGCTTGTAGTCCAGGATTTCATACATCTTCCCCGGGCCGGGTGCGTATGCACCCCAATGGACGTCCGGTTCAAATTCAAGTACGAAGTTCTGAAAGACCTCGGCACATTTGCCGTAGTCGTACATGGCTTCTTTAACGGTCATACCCGCGTTGGTCCAGGGGAACATGCTGGGAAAGATCGTGACCGGAACCCTATCCGGAAGTTTTTCCATCTGGATGGCATCTTTGAACCGGAATATTCGATCCTTGTACGCCTTTTCCGCTTCCGCGGATTGGAATGGAACGGGGTTCCCTCCAGGATCCTTCAGCGTGAGTTTTCCTTGCCACAATCCTTCCTGGACTTCTTCTGCGGTTAATTGTTTTTCCATTTTCCTACCTCCATGATTCTCTTATGAGGTCTTTACTAGGCGCCGGTCCATTTCTTCGCGAGGTTCACGCCGGCCATAGCGTTGTCGCCGTAGGCGTCCGCGCCGGCATACTTGCTGATCTCCTCGTTAACCTGGCCACCGCCAACCATGATATGGACGTTTTTACGCAAACCCGCGCCCTCAATGGCCGCCACGGTATCTTTCATGGCGTCAAACGCGAGGGTAAGGAACCCGCTCAGAGCGACGACCTGGGGTTGAAACTCTTTGATCGTATCGACGAACTTCTTCGCAGGAACGTCCACGCCCAAATCCAGGACTTCGAAGCCGTTGACATCGAGCATGAAGGTGACAATGTTCTTGCCGATATCGTGAATGTCACCTTCGACGGTTCCGATGAGCACCTTTCCAATCTTCTCGCTTGTCGGCATTTTGGCCAATTCGGGCTTGATCACTTCCGTGATCTGGGTCATCATCTCGCCTGCAAGCATCAGTTCGGGCAAGAAGTATGTCCCCTTCTCATAGCGCTCACCGACGATATCCATGGCTTCTCTTGCCGCATCCAAGATTGCTTTGGGATCCGTGCCGTCTTCCACCATTTCCCTGACAAGGCTGAGGGCTTCTTCCTCTTTCATGTCAGCAATGGCATTGACAAGTTTCTTTGACATAATATCCTCCTATTAAGGACGTAATTTGGGGTCCTTGCCCCAGAGCCATCGGGCAAGCCAATCGATAGTGTCCCTCCTCTCAAACACGCTGTCCGGTTTTCCAGATCCCCACCTTATGGGGTACGTCACTCCGGCGAACTTTCGTATGTGGAAATCGAATCTCGATGCTCCTTTCTATTGAACAGGCCTGCCCGATATGCGCATGTGTAGTTGAGACAATAGCGATCCTGACCAAGGATCATTTGCGTGGTGACCAAAGCTGCTTTAAGTTCGCGATCCATCGGGTCGACGATGGCACTGTCCAGACCCGCCGCCATGGCCAGGGTCAAGAAGACTCGATTGATATTCGCTCGAGCCGGCATGCCAAACGAGATGTTGCTCAATCCCATACTCATATGCGCGTCAGGATAGTTCTCATGAATGACCCGCATGGTTTCGAGGGTAATATTGGCGCTTTCCGTATTGGTCGCCATGGTCATCACCAGCGGGTCGATGTATACATCCTCATCGGGCACTCCCCTGCTTCGAGACGCTTGCATCACTTTGTGAACGGCATCCATCCGGCCCGCACTGGTCTCAGGGATGCCGTCATCGTCCATCGCCAGCGCGATCACTGGACAGTGATGCTCGGCCACAAGCGGCAGGATTCCCTCCAAACGCCAGGGCTCGCCGCTGATCGAATTGATCATCGGCGTCTGTTCGACGACCTGCATGGCTGCCGTCAAGGCGGCCGGATTGGGGCTGTCCAGACAGAGAGGTATATCCACCACGGATTGCACGGTCTTTACCAGCCAGATCAGATCTTCCGGCTCGTTGCTCTGCTTCGTACCGGCATTTACATCCAACCAGTCTGCGCCGGCCTCCGCCTGACTTCGAGCCAGATCCTGGATGAAATTTGCGTCATGCCCGGCGATAGCCCGGGCCACTCGTTTTCGTGTGCCGTTGATCTTTTCACCGATGATCTTCATGCTTCTCGCTTGTAGTCCTCTTAAAGTCAAGGTACGTAATGGTTTCGCCCGGCCGGGCGACGACGAAGTCGTCATCCCAGGGACCATGCAACATTTTTTTAATCAAAGCATTAGACCCGGGGATCTCCTCAAAGCGTAAGTCAAAGCGCTTCGCTGCACGTTGGCAATATTCGCGGTAGCGATCCAGATCGTACTGGCCGGTGTCGATCAAAGCCAAACGGGTATAATTGTTGAGCATCATCTTCATAAGGTGTCGGGCTTTTTCTTCGCCGTATCGCTCAACGGTGCGGGCAAATTCATTGAATGGATTGTCGCCTACCTCGATCCAGCCCTTGGTGAGATAGTAGGTGCCCGGTTCGGAACGGTATTGGTTTTTATAGGCCTCGTCCGAACCCAGAAAGATCGCGATGCAATCGTCGACTTTAGGCACGACCAGGGTACAGCCGTTGGCATGTAAACCTACAACGGCCTGGGAACAGAGGCCGTAACCGAGGAGGATCGTATCGAAGGAGGCCGCCGATGCGTCGATGGCCTCTTGCAGCGCAGACCGCAGCCGTGAAGGATTGATGTGTAAACCGAAATCTAAGACAGAACACTCCATGCCTTCGCATAAGTGCGCCTGCAGTTCCTCGGCCACCGTCGCACAGGCGACGATCTTGGTTCGCCCAGCCTTGCCGATACAAATCCCTCGAGAATCAATAGACGGCTAGCAAAATGGATTAACCTATTATACACTTATATAGAGAAGTTATCAAATTAAAGCCATCAAGGCATTGACAACGGAAATCGATTTATATATATATTTATACATCTCATAGTGGAGCTTTTTTTGTCCGAAGAACATATTCTGTCCATTGACCGCGACTCATACGAACCTGCATATGCCCAATTGGTGCGCATTCTTCTGGGTCAAATCGCGTCCGGGGAGTTCCGGCCAGGAGATCGCCTGCCCTCCGAAGCCCAACTCTGCGAGCGCTACGGCGTAAGTCCGATGACCGTGCGGCGCGTCATAAACATCCTCACGGACCAAGGTGTGGTCATCGCCGAACAAGGACGCGGCACCTTCGTCAAACCGATGGAATTAAGCACCGCAACGTTCAACCTGGATTCCCTGCAGCAGTTTTTTCAAGACGGTAGTCAATCCAAGGTGAAAATTTTAGAGGCGAGAATTGCCCTCGCTACTGAACGGGTTGCAGATAAACTGGCCATCGCCGTCGGGGATCGGACCGTCTTCATGCGCCGACTGATCTACCAGGACGCACAACCTGTGCTCCTGCACCGCGAGTATGTAATCTACGACCCCACACGTCCCATTATCGAAACCGAGATGGAGATCACGGAACTCCAAGGCCTCTTCAGCGGGGGCGGCGGTACGGATCTCAAACGGGGTGACCTGGTGATCGACGTGACCAGTTTGACATCCGATGAAGCCGTCCTGCTCCAATCGGAGATTGGAACACCCGCATTTCGTTTGGAGCACATCTTTTACGATTTCGACAATGGGCCCGTCAGCTGGGGCTGGTTCATCTGCAGCGGTGAACGCCTGCGATTTACCGCCGCTATCGGAGTTACCGACTAGGAAGGCAGCGCACATGGATGAAAATGACCTGCGCACGAAATTGATCGACGCAGTCTCCAACCTCCAGGAGGAAACCGCCCTGGCCTTCGTCCAGGAACGTATCTCCAGAGGCGACGACCCGATCGCGATCATCGGCGACTGCAGCACAGGGATGCAGCTGGTCGGAGAACGCTACGAGGCCGGCGAGTATTTCCTGGCAGGATTGATCATGGCGGGAGAGATCTTCAGCCAGGTCATGGAATGGCTCCAACCCATCGTGGTAAAGCAAGTAACGGGGAAATCATCCGGACGAATCCTCGTCGGTACGGTACAAGGAGACATCCACGATCTGGGAAAAAACATTCTCACCATGTTGTTGAGCTGCCACAGCTTCGCCGTGCACGATCTCGGCGTCGACGTTTCGCCAGACATCTTCCGCGAGCAAGCCTCCGAATTCAACCCCCACATCGTAGGCTTGTCCGGTTTGCTGACCAGTTCCTATGACTCGATGCGTGAAACGATCGCCCAGATTCGTGGCGGTGGCTATCGAGGGCCGATCATCATCGGCGGCGGCCAGATCACCGAAGAGGTCAGCCAATACGTGGAGGCCGACCACTGGGCGACCGACGCCATCAGCGGCGTGGAACTGTGTCGGCGATTGATCGGCGGGCAGCCGGCTGCGGCCTGACTTGCCCCACGGCGTGCCCGGATCAAAATTTCTCACGTTCGTGCAACTTCCACACACCGAAGCACGGTCATCCGCCTTGAAAGCGGCAATTCATCCGGCGCCGATGACGTAACTCCACGGCCGACGGAAATGGCAGACTGGTTGAACTCAATCAGCCGGCCAGAATCAAACGCAGGGGAGCGCAACGAACGGGTGCCGCAGCCTGAGCGACACGTCGGCATATGGGATTTGCGTTACTGGGGTTTTGCGGGTTCTTGGCGGCTGAATAGCAGCACTCGGGTCAGATAAACGAATAAAACAATGGCTGCAATGGCGAAAATCGTAAATCCATACCCAAGCGGGGCCAGGAGCGACACCGTAATCCAATGCAGAAGTATGATCGATATTCCATGCAGCCGTTGGGGGAAATTTCGATAATGGACGAGGGTCGTCAGGCCGACCAAGTTCCAGCCGTACAGGGATAAGTATGCGTGTGTCTGCAGCAG
>DAOUEE010000113.1:0-4753 GCA_034430695.1 Anaerolineales bacterium
ATGTGGGCGCGGACCAATTCGCCCTGGGTTTTACATTTCAACTCGGGTTCCTGTAATGGGTGCGACATCGAAATACTGGCCACGCTGACGCCCAGATACGATCTGGAACGTTTCGGCGTGAAGCTGCAGGGCAGTCCGCGCCATGCCGATATTCTCCTGGCCACGGGAGCCGTCTCGAGACAAGCGCGCGACCGTTTGCTGCGCATCTACGAACAGATGCACACGCCCAAGTTCGTCGTCGCCATTGGTGCATGTGCGCTGACCGGCGGCGTATTCCGGGGCTGCTACAACATACTGGGTGGTATCGACAAGCTGCTCCCTGTTGATGCTTACATTCCCGGCTGTCCGCCTCGTCCGGAAGCAATCATCGACGGGGTCGTCAAATTATTGAACAGCCTGCGGGCGCCAAAATCGGAACGTACGCGCAGCCGCACATCCGCTTATGGAGCGCCGGACGATGAATGATACTGAAAAAACGTTGGAGATCGCTTCACAGCTGCTCGAGCAGTGGATGTGGAAGACCGAGGTCGTGCATCCCGAACCGCACCGCCTGGATGTGCGTCTCAAGACGGTCGACGATTTGATCCCCGTCGTCGCCGGCCTGCGCGTCCTCCGCTTGGGTTATCTGAGCGCCATAACGGGCTTGGATCTCGACTCCGAAATTCCTGACCTGGAAGTGCTCTACCACTTCTGCACCGGCGAAGCCGTCATTACGCTGCGCCTGAACGTTTCGCGATCCGACGGTCATCTGCCCAGCCTTTGCGAGATCATTCCCAGTGCAGAATCCTTCGAACGCGAACTGCAGGAGATGTTTGGCATACGCATCGACGGCCTGCGAAATCCATCACGCCTCTATCTACCGGATGACTGGCCGGAAGACGTTTATCCACTGCGCAAAGATCACAATCAAGACACACTCAGATCCTATATGACCTTGAGAGAGATTTGATGGAAAAACAAACGACAAGGCAAAGTTTCACCGTGCCCATCGGCCCGCAGCATCCTGCGCTCAAAGAACCCTCCCACTTTCGCATCAGCGTCGACGGAGAGATCGTTACCGATGCCTCCGTACGGCTTGGCTATGCGCATCGCGGCATCGAGAAAGCCACCGAGAGCAGGACCTGGATACAGAATCTGTACCTGCTGGAACGCATTTGCGGCATCTGCTCCCACATCCATGGCATGACGTACTGCCTCGCCGTCGAGCGCCTCGCCCAGGCCGAGGCGCCCGCTCGCGCCCAGGCTATCCGCGTCTTCTTTGCCGAACTCGAGCGCATCCACAGCCATTTGCTCTGGCTTGGCGTCACCGCGCACGAAGCCGGCTTCGACACGCTTTTCATGTACAGCTGGCGCGATCGCGAAACGGTCATGGATATCCTGGAGCAGCTTTCCGGCAACCGGGTCAATTATTCCGCCAACGTACTCGGCGGCGTGAAATTCGATGTGGGAGATGCGCAAATAGAACCCATCTTGAAGGGAATCGACTTCCTGGAGGCACGGACGCAGTACTATCTCGAAGTCATCTCTACGGACGCCCTGTTCCTGCAGCGCACGCGGGGAATCGGAAAGATGAGCCGCCTATATGCGGAAGTGCTGGGAACGGTGGGACCGACCGCTCGCGCATCCGGCGTCGATCGTGACATTCGCACCGAAGCACCCTATGCAGCCTACGACCGCTTCCCCGTCCAAATCACCCTGGACGACAAGGGCGATCTGGAAGCGCGCGTCCTGGTCCGCCTCAGAGAACTGTTCGAAAGCTACCGGGTTGTCCGGCAGATACTGGCGAACCTGCCGCCCGGTGAGCTGACCGTCCGCATACCGCGGCGTATTCAACCAGGAGAAACGATCGTTCGGACGGAAGCGCCGCGCGGGGAATTGTTCTACTTCATCCGCAGCAACGGCAGCGACGTGCCGGAGCGGGTTAAAGTGCGTACGCCGACGATCTGCAATCTGCTTTCGGTCGTGAAACTCGCCGTGGGGCACCAATTGGCCGACGTGCCGATGATCCTGGCCGGGATCGATCCCTGTTTTTCGTGCAACGACCGTATGGTGGTCATCGATCAGGCGAACCAAACCAGCCAGCGGTGGCGCTGGAAGGATTTGCGACAATATGGAATTGAACACTATCAGCAGCGAACTGTGTAATCTATTCGCGTTGGCCGTTTTCCCAGGAGGTTGCTTTCTCATCCTGCTCGGCTTGTCCTACGAGTGGGTGAATCGAAAGCTGTTGGCGCGTTTTCAGAACCGCATCGGCCCACGTTGGTTTCAGCCGTTTGCCGACACACTCAAATTGCTGGCGAAAGAAGAAGTGATCCCCGAGAATGTCGATCGGCGGCTGTTCGTCGGACTGCCGATTGTAGCCCTGACCGGCGCACTCACGGCCGGCCTTTACATTCCTATCCTCGGCATGAAAACCATATTCGGTTTTCCCGGAGATTTGATCGTCACGCTGTACATGCTGAGTCTGCTCACGCTTTGCATGGGCCTTGCAGGCGCGAATACGCTGGACCGCTTTTCTCTGATCGGTGCCACACGCACGCTGACCCAACTCTTCTCGTACGAATCGCCATTCCTGCTGGCGCTCCTGGGTCCGGCGTTATTCAGCGGCAGTTGGCAGATCTCAGAGATCGTCGCCTCGGCCGGAGGCCGCTGGTTGCTGCTGTCACAACCCGTCGGTTTTCTCGTTGCCATGATCGCCCTGATGGGAAAATTGGAGTTCCCGCCTTTCGACGCGCCCGAAGCAGAAACGGAGATCGTCGCCGGAGCCCTGACGGAATACTCCGGGCGCGGATTGGCGCTCTTCCGCCTCGGGAAAGCCGTCGAACTGGTCGTTGGCCTGACACTCGTTTCCGCACTCTATCTCGGAGGAATTGACGATCCGCTCACATTCTTTATCAAGACGCTGGCGCTGCTTGCGATCATCGTCATCACACAAGCGCTTCTTACCCGCCTGCGCATCGATCAAACCGTCGGACTTTGGTGGCGGTACGGAGCGCTGCTGGTCTTACTGCAGTGGTTCGTCTTGATTTTGCTGCAAGGGAGTGCAACATGAGATTCGCCGCAATGATCGGGGACATCGCCTCCGCTTTCATCCATCATCCGATCACCGAACGATATCCATTCGAGCGGCGCGAGATCCCGCAACGATTGCGCGGCATGCTTCATTGGGATCCGGAAGACTGCATTGGCTGCGGACTGTGCGTCAAGGACTGTCCGGCTGCGGCGATCGAATTGATCGTCCTCGACAAGAAAGCGAAGCGCTTCGTCATGCGCTATCACCCCGGCCGCTGTACGTTCTGCGCACAGTGCGTCTTCAGCTGCCGACAGGAATGCCTGTCGCTGTCGAACACGGAGTGGGAACTGGCGGTCACGCAGAAAGCTGAGCTTATCCGTAACTATGGTGACAAACAAGATGTCGAAGAAGTATTGGCTGGAGACCTTGCGCGGGATTCTGGCTGATCTCGAAGCACACGGTCGTGAACCGCGATTGGCGATCATCGGGATCGGCCACGAGCTGTGTGGCGATGATGGCCTCGGCGTGGCGATCTCTCAAGCATTGGAAATCGTCTTTCAGAATCACGGCCACGTACAGGTATTCACTGCAGGTCCGGCGCCGGAGAATCTTTGCGGACCGCTGCGGTGGTTTGCTCCCGATCTCGTCGTGTTGATCGACGCTGCGGACTTTGCGCAGAAACCCGGGGACATCCGCTGGCTCGATCTGCAGAAGATCGAAGGCGTGAGCGCTTCGACTCACACACTTCCCCTGAGTATTTTAGCGGATTATCTGATCGCAGAAATCGGCTGCAAGGTCGTTCTGCTGGGCGTTCAGCCGGCGAAACTTACCTACGGTCCGATCTCCGAAGCCGTCGAAGAAAGCGTTCGGACGATCATCCGAGGCTTTCACGGACTGCTCACATTCGAGCCGCTCCTTTCCCGCCAAACACGTCCGTCGACGTCAATCCGATGAAGGAGTGTGAATTTCATGTGTCTTTACACGGTGGCTAAAAAATCGCTTTCCTCATGGATCGGATCACTCATCGGCCGTTATCGCTTGGTTGGTCCGACAGCTCGTCGTGACAACTTCGTGTTTGCCGAGATTACCGACGATTCGCTTCTGACTCTCGATTACACGACCACCATACTCCCACCAAAGAAATTTTTGCTGCCTCCAAGGGAGACACTGCTCCAATTTGAAAAAGGCACACATGGCACACAAGTCACACCGATTTTTGACGATCGAAAGACCCTCATCTTTGGCATGCACACCTGTGACCTGCACGCCGTTCGACTCGTCGATCGATTTTTCGCGCAAGGCGCTGCGGATCAAACTTACCTGCGTAGAAGAGCGGCCACGACGATCGTCAGCATCGAATGCCTGCAGCCCTGTTCGCCACACTCATTTTGCAAGAGCATGGGAACGTACACCATTCAGGAAGAATACGACCTGCACCTAACGGACATCGGAAACGCTTTCGTGTGCGAGGTGGGATCCGATAAAGGAGCTGCGCTGATCGATCTGTGCTCGGCGGCGCGCCGGACAAAAGGCAGCGAAATCATCGAAATGAACCGCATGCTCAGCGAAAAATGGAGTCGCTTTCCCGATCACCTGGAAGCGGATCTCAACACGCTGCCCAGTATCATGACGCTCTGCTACGAGAACCCCCTCTGGCGGGAGCTTGGCGAGCGGTGTTTGGGATGCGGTGTGTGCAACATCGTTTGCCCGACCTGCTACTGTTTCGACGTGGTCGACGAG
>DAOUEE010000114.1:0-2623 GCA_034430695.1 Anaerolineales bacterium
CTGCTGTACGCCGTCACCTATCTCCCCTTCCAGGCTTCCCCGTTTTGGATCGTTCACAGCGCCTGCGCAGCGCGTTTGATCCTGTTTTCATTGACCTGGCTCGCCGGCTATCTCGTCGCACGGCAATACGGCAAGTTCGCCTCTCCTCTCATTGCGGCAGGCTTGCTCGTCGTCTCTCCGCTGCTGACGGATTTATTCCTGAACCCGAGTGATGCATTATTTGCCGGACTGTCGGGTCTTACCTTTTGGCAGGTGTTGAAGTACTACAACACCCGCGAGCGCCGCCACGTGTGGCAGGCTTCCGCTTTGCTCGGACTGGCCGCGCTTTCGCGCAACGACGGTCTCGTGCTCTTCGCCCTGTTCCTGCTGCTCACCCTGCTGATCGCCCTCAACAACGAACGCTCGATGAAATCATCCCTTCGGGCGATCGTGGCGGGCGTTTTACCTTTCTCGCTTCTCGTCGCAGGCTACGTGCTGTTTTACGGCAGCGTCACGGGAAACTTCAGCCTGGGAACGGCAAAAAGGACCTACATGGCGTTCGAGCAGGGACAACCGCTGCAAACACAGCCGGAAGCCGGAAACCTGACCATCGAGGCCCAGCTCCAGGCGCGCCAGATCTTTGGTTCTCCTGAAGAGAACGGCTACTCCATCTTCCGGGCCATTCGACGCAATCCCTCGGCCTACTTCGATCGTCTGAAAGGGATCGTCACCTCGCTGCCGTCCACCCTGCTGCACGCCTATGACATCCGCCTCGGGGCACTCCTGTTTCTGTTTGCCCTGGTCGGCGTCGTCGAGCTGCTCAGGAAGAAGGCATACTTACTCACGGCCATCACGCTCCTTTGGCCTGCCCATCTGGCCGTGTACTTCCTCACGTTTTTCCGGGGCGGCTATTTGCTCCTGCCGTTCTTTATTACGATCGCGCTGGCCGCCATTGGCCTGCGCCGCACGGTTGCAAGCTTTAACAGCCGCCGCTACAAGATGCTGATTTCGTTTGCGCTCGTGGCGTCGTGCGTATACGGCCTGGCAGACGATAAACTCGCCATCTTCCTCGCCGCATCCGTCTTTCTGTTCGGAATATGGGCGGTATGGATCGTCCTATCCAGCCGGAGCGAAATCGTGAACCGGCAGCTTTTCGGGCTACTGGTCTTGATGTGCCTGGGATTGATCTTGAGAGGCGCCTATCCCTCCCCGGGATTCCGCTCGCTGGGCTCATCTTCGGACGAACAAGCGGTTCTATTCATGATCGACAATCTCGAACCCGGATCGCGCGTCGTATCCTTCGCACCGGGGCACGTATTGGCCGCGCGCATGAGCTACGTGCGCTTCCCCGAGGAATTACGCAGCTACGCCTCGGGCGAAGAACTCTACCAGTGGCTCGTCGAGAACGACATCGACGCCATCCATTCCATCAATCTACTGCGGAATCAGGAAACGCACATTTGGGGATTGGTCGAGGAGCAGATCGGAGTAAATCTAGAGCGCGCCTTCAGGCAAGATCCCGGCGACATTCAAGTCATTCTGGTGCATTAACCCTGGAACAACGAGACGGCTTCCGCCTCAGCAAATGCGCGGCAGCATCTCGCCGGCCAGCACGTCGATCACACGCGTGCCGCCGATGGCCGTCTTCATCAACACCCGCCCGGCCGGAGCGTCTGCCACGACGCCGATCCTGCAGGCATCCTCACCGTATTTCGTCTTGCGCATCGCCGCCAGGACGACTTGCGCATCTTCAGCGGGAACGCAAGCGAGCAATTTGCCTTCGTTGGCAATATAGAGCGGATCGAATCCCAGCATCTCACACGCCGCTGTAACCGCAGGGCGTACCGGAATGGTCGTTTCCTCCAGGACGATCGCCACGCCGCTCTGACGTGCGATTTCGTTGAGCGTCGTCGCCACACCGCCTCGCGTCGGATCGCGCAGTACGTGAACGGACGGACTTGCAGCGAACATCGCCTCCACCATGCCGTTGAGCGGGGCGACGTCCGATTCGACTTCCGCCTGGAAAGCCAATTCGCCTCGCGCGGCGAGCACGGCGATGCCATGATCGCCGATCGTGCCCGAAAGCAGAACCGCATCCCCGGGTCGAGCGTTTGCCCCACTCACATTTCGGTCGGATGGAATCCACCCGACTCCACTGGTCGTGATGAAGAGACCATCCGCCTTGCCGCGTTCGGCGACCTTGGTGTCGCCGCCGACGACGATCAATTCGCACTCCGCTGCGGCCTCCTTCATCGATTGGGTGACGCGTTCGAGCAGGAAGCGCGGCAGACCTTCTTCGATGATAAAACTCGCCGTCATCCAGAGCGGCTGCGCGCCAACCATGGCCAAATCGTTCGCCGTTCCACAGATCGCCAGGCGGCCGATATCTCCGCCAGGAAAAAAGAGCGGAGAGACGATGTGCGCGTCCGTCGATACGGCAAACCGCCCTCCCGCCGGCGATTCCACCACAGCGGAATCGTCTCCGCGCAGCAAAGCCGGATTTTCGAAGGGCGGATAGAACGTCTGCTCGATCAGACGCTGGGTCATTCGTCCCCCGCTTCCGTGTCCCATGACGATCGTCTCTTCGTGCGAAAGCGGCAGTGGGCAAACCAGCCCGTGAATCACGACTTCGTCTTTGCGATCA
>DAOUEE010000115.1:0-20387 GCA_034430695.1 Anaerolineales bacterium
CGTTGAGACAAAGTCAGTTGGTCGTCGATGGTGAAATCGTCGCGGTTCGCGATCAGGAACCCTTCGATTACCTCGATTGGGATTTGAGCAAGTATCTTCAATCCCAGGCGCACACGATTCAAGCGGTCGTCGAGGACAGTCTGGGACTGCAAGGCGTGTCCATTGAGCTTCCGGTATCCATCGAAGTAAATACGCCGCCGCGCGGCTTGAGTTCACTGCGCAGCGCAGTAGGGCCTGTGATCGGCGCCGTCTTTATCCTGATTTTGGGCATCGCCGTCTCTACCATGATCCTCAGCGGTACACGCACGCAGACGGCAGCCGCCGCCGAAACCAAGCAAGGCTCGTCGGTACTCAGACAGCATTTGAAACGCGCCGGCTACCGGAAGCAGGCGGCCCCGCAGGAGGTGGAAGCTCGGCTCGTGCTGCTCGACGACGACGATACGGATTTGGATGCCATCCCGCTCACGGGGGGCGACGTCATCCTGGGACGCGATCCCAGCATGACTCCGGCACCGCTGCTGGATCCATCCGTATCCAATTTACACGCTCGCCTCATACGTCAGGCAGGTGGAAATTACCTGCTGAAAGATCAGGGATCGGAGGCGGGAACCTGGGTCAATTACGAGGAAGTCTCCGAAGAGGGGCGAATACTCTCCCACGGCGATCTGATCCACATCGGCCGCGTGAAGATGCGTTTTCTGCAATCCGCGCCTCCCCCACCAGCGACGATCCGCATTTATCCGAGCGCCACCAATCCATCCACTGCAGTACACAGTCAGGGGAGGCAAACGTGATACCAACCGATAAACCTCACCTCAACGTTGCCGCACACAGCCATACCGGCGAAACCCGCACGAACAACGAGGACCGCTTCTCCGTAACGGCCTATCGCATGGAGCGTACATCCGTGCCGGCGCTGCTGGCCATCGTTGCCGACGGGATTGGCGGTCACAATGCGGGCGAGGTCGCTTCAGATTTAACCGTGGAGACCATCGTCAATCGACTGACGGCCTCACGCATCGCACAACCCACATTAAGCCTGCAGCAGGCGATTCTGGAAGCCAACGATGTCGTGGCCAAAGCCTCTCGAACGAACGACGCACAACAAGGCATGGGATCGACCGTCGTAACTGCCTGGATCATCGGCTCGAGACTCTACACGGCCACCGTCGGGGACAGCCGCATCTACCTGCTGCGCGACGGGTCGATCCGGCAAATCAGCATCGATCACACCTGGGTGCAGGAAGCCATCGAGCATGACATCATCCAGCCCGAACAGGCGCGCGATCATCCGCAGGCCCACGTACTAAGACGTTACATCGGGTCCCAAATTCAAACCGAACCCGATATTCGTTTGCGGATGAAAGACAACGAAAGCGATAAGCAATCCGAATCCAACCAGGGCATGACCCTCCAGACGGGTGACATGCTCTTGTTGTGCACGGATGGTCTAACCGACCTGGTTGAAGATGAGGAGATTCAGCAGGTACTCGTCGAACACGATCCCCTGCAGGCCGTCGAACGACTCACGGACATGGCGCTAGAACGAGGGGGGCACGACAACATCACTATCGTGGTTCTCGAAGTGCCCCAAAAATCACGGAGAGGGTTCTCAAAACGCAGTCGAACCACGCAATTCATGTTGTGGGTCGTCAGCCTGCTGGGACTCGGCTTTCTGCTGGGTCTGGGACTGGCGTTTATCTGGAGCCTGGGAATCTGGCCCTGGTCATGAGATTGAGAGGATTCCGGCAGCCCCGGCGCAGCTGCGTCGTTGTGAAGGGAAATTGAAGGGCAGCAGATGAACTGCTATTCGACAGGCGAGACGTACGATGGCCGTAGGGCTGGATTGCGATTGACCAGCCAAACCCCCACCAGAATGGCCCCACCGCCGAGGATTGTCGCTGCGCCGATCTTCTCCCCCAGGATCTGCCATGCCAGAAGGACGGTCACGATTGGCTCCAGGTAAAGAAAGACGCCCACCTGCGTGGCGTCGATCCGTTCCAAGCCGCTAAACCAGAGATAGTACGCCACGCCCGAACAACCTACGCCGAGGAAAGCAAGCGCCAGCCAGCCCTGTAAACTAACGCGCTCCAATTCCCCCAACCCGCCGTCGGCGATCGCCCAAGGGAGTAATAGAAGCCAGCCGATGGACATGATGGCAAACATCTGCCCTACGGCCGATCGCGATTCCGATCCTTCATTTTTCATGAAGACACGCTTGTTGAGAACGACGAAGACTGCCCAGTTCACCGCGCTGATGGCGATCAAGCGATCGCCGGCAGTGCCGAAGCCTCCCTGGATCAGGGACTTGAAGTCGCCGTTTCCGACTACGGCGAGTACGCCGCAGGCGGAAAGCAGGATTCCCAAAACCCGAGAGCCAGACATCGTTTCACCGAGAAAGGCCCAGCCCAGCAAAGCGACGAACACCGGAATCGTTGCGACGATCCACGAGGTGGCTGTCGCCGACGCGGTCTGCAGACCATTGGCTTGAAGCAGTTGATGAACGGTGATCCCCAATATGCCCAACACGCCCAACGATGGCAATTCGCGAAGCGTGAAGCGTCGCAGCTCGTTCCGCTTGATCAGGATCAGAAAAAGTACGGCCACGCCCATGGCGAAACGCAAGAAGGCGATTACCGCAGGGGCGATCTCCTGTAAAGCGATTTTAGTCGCTACAAAAGACGCCCCCCAAAGAATTACCGTTAGCGTCAAACCGAGATACGCGCCGTTCATCATCGAATGCCTCGTGGGCGGTCAACTTCGTTCGATCGTCATGCGCACGATCGAACGATCCTCCCCACCGAGGCGGTACTTATAGTCTTCATCACCGCGCAGGAAATCTACCGCATCCCTGCCATTCTCTGCGGCCCAGCGGATGATGTACCCCAACAAAACCCATCCCGGTGAAGTTGTTCGAAAATCCAAATCTATGCCGGAATTGTAAATCCAGATTCGGTTTGCATAATCGAAATTCAGGTACCCCGCGGCAAATTGCTCGCCGACTTTCAGAAACGAAAGGTGCAGCCAACCTGCTTCGTGGGCGCTGCGGGTCAGCCGATGGAATTGTGTTCGCATCGCCTGGGATAGAAAATCCGCCTTTTGGGGATCTTTAGCCATCAGCCGTAGAAAAACATCTGTCGCGCGTCCGATATCGTCTTCGGGTTTCACTACCTCCCAGGTGACACTGGGGAGATGTTTCGCAGCCCGGCGCATCTTGCGCCGCAGTTCATGCCTTTGCTTCGAGTCCAAACGGGATAGATAATCCTCCCAACCGCCGTCCAGGCTTACCCACGGACAGGGGGCGGTTATCTCCCGTTTGACCTGCCAGTCGCGTTCCGCGGCGAGTTTCTCCAGCGCCGCCAGACTGGGCGAGCCTTCGGGGATGTTATACAGATCCAAGATTTCCCAACCTTCGGGACCGTCTGCAACCAGCGATTCGCAGAATGCCAGGAGAAACGATTCGCAATTCTCGATGGACGTTATAAAATCCAGATAATCCGCGATCTCGAGCGAACCGATGAACATCAACGTGAGCCGGCCGTCTACGGAAGAAAGGAAAAGCGGCGCGATCCCGATCAGATCGTCCTGCGCGTCTCGACCTTCTGCGATCCACAACTCCCCGGATTCCCACTCACCGCCGCCCATGTCCGTCCACCAGGCACGCAGGAATTCGTGGCGCAGGAAGGGCACGTTCGTGATGGACTTCGCGAGCAGTTGGTTCCAGCGCCCGGAGCGGGAATCGAAGGTCTCATCGTCGCGCACAAAAGAGATCCGCATCTTGTTTCCTTTCGCAAACCAGCCTTACAATTTCCCCATCCACAATCTTCGCCACGGCGTTCCAACGTAATACATGGCGCTGGAACGGTGTGTGGGAAGTAAGTTCAGTCGACATACGCAACCGTGCATCGTTCGAGGGACGAGCTGATTATCGTATCATTCTACCAGTCCAGGCAAGCTTCTTGCACCATCAGAGACCGAGAGTTGCTCATTGGCGGCGATTCTGTAAAATACACAAGAGAGTGAAACCGTGGAAGCAGATGTAGCCTTACTCCATATCGCAGGTGGCGGTGTCAGAATCACACCGCCACCCGGCACGGCAGCACAGACCGCGCCGCGGCGGGCAGCGCGCGGGCGCAAGGAGGACATGCTCTTCGTCACTTTGCGGTTTTCCGACGGCAGCAACCCGCCATCCGGATTCATCGACCACCTCACGCGTCTCGCTTTGGACGCCTACTTCGGCACGCCGGGTTCGGTGACCTCTGCACTGCGCGAGGCCGTGGAGACCATCAACGATCACCTCACCGACCTGAATCAAGATGAAGAGGTCAGCGAGCCTATCCGCTGTCATTTTTTGGCCGCAGCGCTTCACCACGGAGATCTGTACATCGCACAAGCGGGAACCGGACAGGCGGTGCTCGTACGGCCCGGGCGAGTGCTTCGATTGACTTCCGAGGAGGCAAGCAGACGACCGTTGGGCGCCTCCATCTCGCCATACGTTCGCTACCATCACCTCGAGGTTCAGCCGAGCGATCTTTTCATTCTGACCACGGCTGCGCCCCCGATTTGGTCGGACACGACGTTATCCGGACTCTCTTCCCTCGATCCGGTGCAAGCGATCGATCGTCTGGTGGCCGCAAGCAACGACGATCTTACCGGCGTGCTTGCACGCCTGGTCCTGCGTGGTGAAAGGAAGGTCGCCCACCAGGAGCCAGCCGCGAGTACGAGGAACGAGCTGCAAGGTGAATATGCACAGCCAGGTCCCGGCCTACATACCGCAGCGAGACGGCGCGCCGCGAGGCCGGCGCGAAGCCAGTTCGCGAAAACACTCGATGACGTGCGAGAACAAATTTCCGACGGTCTGTTTTCGCTGCGCCACCGTTTTGCCAATCTGCTCAGCGGCATGATGCCGGGTCTCGTAGAGCCGCCGCCTGGTGAATTGTCCACCCGTTTTCTCATCGGCACAGCCGTTGGCGTTCCGCTGGTTGTGGTCGCCATCGCGGCCGTCGCCTACTTCGGACGCGGCCGATCGCAGCAGTTCGAAGAATATCTGTACCAGGCCGAAGCGGCGGTACAAATCGCAGAGATGAAACCGAGCGCAGAGGCAGCCCGAGGCGATTGGGATGCGGCTCGCCATTTTCTGGAATTGGCAAAGGCTTACGATTGGAATAAAGAAGCCGACACGTTGTGGCAGAAGACCGTCGAGGCGCTGGATGCGCTTGATTTGATCGGCCGCCTCGAATTCAAACCCATGGTGAACGGCGGCTTCGGCAGCGACACGAACATCACCGCACTGGCGGCTTCCGAATCCGATATCTACGTCCTGGATTCGCAGCACGAGATCATGTGGCACGCTTGGGGCACGCCGGAACGGGGTTACAAGATCGACCCCGCCTTCGATTGCCTCAACTCGAGCACCCAATACGCCGATCTCGACCCGATCGTGGACATCGTCGTGCAACCCGAGCCGGGCGCGCTGGGTGCGGAAGGCGTCGTGGCCATCGATATGGACGGCACCCTGCTGTACTGCGCGCCGGAACGCCAGCCGGCCATCGCACAACTTTCACCGCCGGACATCGGTTGGGGGCGAATTCGCGCCATCGACGTTCTCGAAGACACGTTGTACGTGCTCGATCCGCTCAAGAATTCTGTCTGGATCTACAACGCGACCGGTGGTCTGTTCAGCGGCACGCCGGAATTGTTCTTCGTGGAAGACGTGCGTGATCTCGGCGGGTCGATCGACATGGCCATGGCCGGGGACGAGCTGTTCATCCTCTACGCCGACGGCCGCATCGACCGCTGCCGGCGCTTCGAGGAAACGAACCGCATACGCGTGGAATGCGAGCAGAATCCGCAGTTCCAGGACGATCGACCGGGGCACGAGGCGGCGCCGCAAATTCCCGGCGCCATCGCGGCAAAGATCGACTATTCACCACCCCCCGAGCCGTCGCTTTATTTCCTCGACATTTTCAGCAACAGCGTGCTGCACTTCAGCATGCGGCTGGTCTATCAGGGGAAATACCTGCCGACGGAGCCCTTTGAAGGCGAAATCTCTGCCTTTTCGCTCGGTCCACCGAACGATATTTACATTGCAATCGGGAGTCAGGTGTACCACGCATCGCCGAATCGATGATGTGGCCTTTGACATCCAATACACGCAAGGTTAGAATGAAGCACGTTAATGTATCCAAGGAGTTCCACCTTTGAGTCGCTGGCCTGGAAAATACGTCATCGGCCTGACCGGCAATATCGCCACCGGTAAAAGCGTTGTCCGTAAAATGCTCGAGCACCTCGGCGCATACGGCATCGATGCCGATGCGCTTGCTCATCGGGCGATTGCGAAAGGCGCTCCGGGACACGATCTGGTGTTGAAGTCGTTCGGGGAATGGGTGCTGGACGGCGAGGGACAAATCGATCGAGCCAAGCTGGCGAAAGTCGTCTTCTCCGACCCGAAAGCGCTGGAACGGCTGGAAGCCATCGTTCAACCCCTGGTCACCCACGCCATCGATATTCTCATCCGCCGTTCGAAACACAGCGTCGTAGTGATCGAAGCCATAAAACTGCTCGAAACGGACCTGGCTGCGGGCTGCGATACCACTTGGGTCGTGGATGCGACCGAAGAACTGCAGGTTGCGAGGCTGATCCAGAAACGCAACATGAGCGAAACGATGGCCAAACAGCGCGTTGCCTCGCAACTCCCACAGGCGCTGAAACTCCAATCCGCCAAAGTCGTCATCACCAACAACGGCTCTTTCGAAGATACCTGGGATCAAGTTCAAGACGCCTGGGCACAGCTGCCGCAGCCCGAAGAACCGCTGTTGCCGGAACCCGAAGTATCCCGTCCGGGCGAGTACGTCGTTCGCCGCGGCCGGCCCAAAGACGCCGATGAAATCGGGCGCTTCATTACACACGCCACGCACGGAAAACGGCGCATGTCGCGTGCAGAAGTCATGGCGGCCTTTGGGGAGAAAGCGTACTTGTTGATCGAACAAGACGACCGCCTTGCAGGCGTGACCGGCTGGCAGGTCGAGAATCTGGTAACCCGCATCGACGAGCTTTACTTCGAACAAGGATTGGCCGTCGAAGAAGTGATCCCCGCCTTGATGCAGGCGGTCGAAGAAGCCTCGATCGAACTGCAGAGCGAAGCTTCACTGCTGTTCCTCCCCCCCTATTTGGCGCAGCACGTCGGCGCCTGGCGGGCCGTGGGCTATAAACCCCAGACCATTCAAGGTCTCGGCGTCCGCGCCTGGCAGGAAGCGGCCATCGAAACCATGCCGCGCGGCGCTTCGCTGTGGTTCAAACGCCTGCGCGAAGACCGCATCCTGCGGCCGCTTTAAATCGCTCCCTCATCTCGGATTACGCTCCATCGATCAAGTCATGGCGAGCAAGACAATATCTATTGCAATAATGGTAATTATTTCACATCTTATTGCAGGAGCGAGGATTTATCGAACAACAATACAGGCCCCGTTGAAGCCTTTAGTCCACTTCCCCATGCCGGATGCGTAAATAAGAGTCATAGCGCTCCGGGCTGATCTTTCCCGCTTCCACGGCGGCGATGACTGCACATCCGGGTTCGTGCTCGTGGGTACAGTCGCTGAAATCGCATTCCGCCACGAGGTGGCGCATCTCCGGGAAATAAGCATCCACCTCTTCGGGCTCGATGTCCCACAAGGCAAAAGCCTTGAGGCCCGGCGTGTCGGCGATGTAGCCCCCGCGCCGAAGCGGGATCAGCTTGGGCACCACGGTCGAATGCTGGCCCTTCCGCGTCGTTTCACTGATTTCCTTGGTCTCCAGGTCCAATCCGGGCTGCACGGCGTTCAACAAACTGGTTTTTCCGGCGCCCGAAGGTCCTGCAAAAACGGAGAGCCTCCCGCGCAGGATCTTGCGCAGACCGCGTATGCCCTTTCCGTATAACGCCGAAGTGTAGATCACGCGGTAGCCGAGATGATTGTATTCCCCGAATTCCGCTCGGGCGCTGCGGCGCGTGACCAGGTCGATCTTGTTGGCGCAGACGATTGCCGGGATTCCTTCGCGCTCGGCGACGACCAGGAGGCGATCCAGCATGCGGAAATTGGGGTCCGGATCGGCGCAGGCGAAGACGAAGATCAACTGATCCGGATTGGCCACGATCACCTGCTCCACTTCGGTCTTGCCCGGGGATCGCCGCGAAAGCACACGCTGGCGTTCCCTGACCGCTTCGATCGTCGCCGTGCCGTCCACATGCACCTGCACCCAGACCCGGTCGCCCAATGCGGCGGCGTCGGTCTCCATGCGCTCCTTCGTCAGGCGGCCGCGCAGTTCCGCCACGACGATGCCTTCGTCCGTTTCGACGTGAAAGAAACCGGATTGCGCGCGTACGATCAGGCCGGGCATTTTGCGTTCTTCAGTCACGGGTTCGCCTTTGGTTAAGGTTCGGGTGTGGCCGTTGCTTCCCCCTCTTCCGGTTCCGGCGTCTCCGTCTTGGGCACGCCGATGCGCGCCTCCCAGGGATAGAGCGACTGCGCCTGGCCGCGGAAATAAGTTTCCACGATTCTGCGGAACACCGGCGCCGCCCAATCCGAGCCTTCGCCCCGGTAATCGAGCACCACAGCGATGGCGATGTCCGGTTTATCTTCGCGCCCCTCGAATGTGTATCCGACGAACCAGGCGTGCGGGTTGTCGCCCTCGCCCGCCGTGGTTGCCGTGCCGGTTTTGCCTGCGATGTTGACGCTCAGGCCGAGGAACTTGCGGTAGGCTGTGGCCGTGGTCACGCGCACCACGTTGGTCATGGCCTGCTGGATGACCGCCAGATTCTCCGGGCTCACAGGCAGTTCGCTCTGCGCCTCGGGAGCAAACTCGTAGCGCACGTCCCCGTCGGCGTTCTCGACGCGCAGCACCAGGCTCGGCCGGTACAGCGTACCGCCGTTTCCCACCGCAGCCACCAAACGCGCCATTTGCAGCGGTGTGACCAGCATCGCCCCCTGGCCGATGGCGAGCTGTACTGGATCGTGCATCTCCCAACCCGTGCCGACTTCAGCCAGTTTCCATTCCGGGTTGGGCACCAGGCCCGCAGCGTCGCCGATCTCGATGCCGGTCTCTTGTCCCAATCCAAACGCCGCAGCCATATCGGGAATGGCAGTGGGCATTCCTTTGTCGAAAAGATCGAGCCCGATGTGCCAGAAGTACGGGTTACAGGAGTATTCCAGGCCCTGGACCAGGTTGATCTTCCCGGCGGGAGGCCAATCCCTGTCGTAGCGCCAGTCGTGCAAGATATCTTCCGGTCTTCCGGTCCGCTCGTACAACTCCAGGAACTCCAATTGACAGTCGTACATCGTACTGGCGGTGTACTCTCCGGATTCGAGCGCCGCCGCCAAGGTGACGATCTTGAACGTCGAACCCGGCGGGTAGGTGCCGTTCGTGGCGCGATTGGTATAGGGCTGCAGCGGGCTTTCGTTCAACATCGCAAGTGCGTTGCCGAATTGCGCGTTCGGATTTTCGTAGTCGAATAGATTGGAGTCGAAACCCGGCGAAGAGGTCATCGCCAGCACGGCGCCCGTGTCGCGTTCGAGCACCACGATCGCTCCGGCAAACTCGCCGAAGGCTTCCTGCGCCGCCAACTGCAGATCGCGATCCAGGGTGGTGTACACTGCATAGGGCAGCTCTACCTCGCGCGAGGCGAGCGCTTCCGTGATTTCGCCCTCCGGGTCGGTGAGATACAGCGTGCCGCCCGGCACGCCGCGCAGTTCGTCTTCGTAGACCGCCTCGATCCCAGTGCGGCCGACGAACTCGTCCCCCGCGTAACCCCGCGCCCGGAGTTCCTCCAATTCACTTTCCTGAATCTGGCTGACGTATCCAACGGCGTGCGGTGCGGCCGCGCCCGCAAAAGGCGTGAGCCCCTCCCCAAAGTAGTAGCGGGCGCCGTACAAGCGCACCTTGACTGCATCCAGGTTGGCGATTAAACCGCCGTAATTTTCGTACGTGCTGTAGGGCACCGTTCCCAACATGGTGAAGTAATTCGTGTAACGGATGGGCGCATAGCGCTGGACGATCGGATCACTGTCCGGCAGCCCGAACATGCGCCGCAGCGCCGAGAGCATGGCGTCTTCCGAATCCGCGTCGCCGATCAGATCGGGCTGCAGCCACAAGGCGGCCACGTTGGGCTCGTCGGCCGTCGCTTCGGAAGCCAGCGCCAGTCCGTTGCGGTCGTAAATGTTGGCCCGCTTCGAAGTCAGCGTGGTCATGCGCAAACGGTTGCCGCCCTCCAGTTCGGGCAGGATCATGCCCTCCGTCCAGGCCACACGCCAGTCCGCGCCTTCGCGCTTCAGATCCATGCGCGTCTCGCGCACGATGTCCCCGACGACTCCGCTGGTCAACGTCAGACGGTAGCGCACCTCGGCGGCTTGAGGGCTGATCACCAGGCTCGAAACGATCTGGTAATCGAGGCTGATGATGTTCGCCGTGGTGCGCACGTACTCATAGCGCTCGACGAAATCGTCTTGGGACAATCCATCCCGGGTCAACGAACTCAGGAGTGCGTACATGGTGTCGTAGTCCATGTCTTTCCACGCATCCAGAAATCGGACCGCCATCTCATCCGGGTTCGGGGCTGCCAGCGTGGTCACCTGTGGGCTGGGCAGCCCTTCTCCTCCGTCTTGATTCGGCGTGCCGTTCGAACCCGTACAAGCAGAAAGCGCGAGTGCAAAGAGAAAGACAATCGATAGTCGTTTCACGATGCGTCCCTCAATATCTCCGCGTACACCGGACAAGTATAGCCGGTATACGCCTGGCATGCCGCCGGAACGTCTGTCGGCGGCTCGACTTCCATACGCCGCACGGCGCGCACGAGATGACACAATGGCAAACCCATCACGTTGGCAAAGCAGCCGGCCAATCGATCCACATCGACCGGATGGAAATCCTCGTCCTGTATTCCGTATCCGCCGGCTTTATCGAAGGCACGTCCGGAGGCGACATACGCACGCAGTTCCTCCGTAGCGTATTCCCGCATCGGGACGGACGTCTCGCAGGCTTCGATTTCTACCGATCCGTTACCGGGTTGGCTGATCGCCAGCGCCGTCACGACGGTGTGATTCCGCCCGCGCAGTTCCGTCAGCATGCGCAGCGCATCTCGCTCGTCACCCGGTTTGCCCAGCAGCCGGTCCTCGTATTCCACGACTGTGTCCGCGGCGAGCAGGATGCCCTCCGGGTTCGACTGCTCCAGCGCACTTCTGGCTTTCGCCTCCGCCAGGCGGCGGGCCAAAGTGTGAGCGTCCTCGCCGGAGATCGTGCGTTCGTTCACGTCGACGGACATGACGCGCACGTCCCATCCGGTTAAACCCATCAAATCCCGTCTTCTCGGAGAAGCCGAGGCCAGCGTGAAAGCCTGCCTTCCCGTTTCCTTCCCGGTCACTGCGATCGTGCTCCCGAATGCGCACATTGGAATGTACGCAGTGCAAATCTCCATCGAGGGGACATTCTAACATAGCCTGCTTCACTCGGTGTTCAACACTCATGCGGCCCAAACGGGCTGCTCCACCTGCCTTCAACAACTCCAGAAAAAAACGGGCAAGGCCTGTCGCCATCTCGATCGAAAAAGCCTCATGCAGCCCGACTCGTTGGTACAATATCGAATAACCGATGGACCTCTTCGATCACGCCTTGAGTGAACGTTTGATGCACGAAGCGCCCCTGGCAGCGCGTATCCGGCCGCGCAGCCTGGATGAATTCGTCGGACAGGAGGAAATCGTCGGCGAGGGATGTTTGCTGCGCCGCGCCATTCAAGCCGATCGACTCTTCTCTTCGATCATCTTGTGGGGCCCACCGGGCACTGGAAAAACGACCCTGGCGATGATCATCGCCAACACGACGCAGTCCCACTTCGAGACCATTTCCGCCGTGCTGGCTGGGAAACCGGAACTGCGGCGTGTGATCCGCGAAGCGCAGGAACGGCGCAAGCTGTACAACAAACGCACCATCCTCTTCGTCGACGAAGTCCATCGCTGGAACAGAGCGCAGCAAGACGCCCTGCTGCCCCACGTCGAGAACGGCACCATAACGCTGATTGGGGCGACCACGGAGAACCCGTACTTCGAAGTCATCGGCGCGCTGGTCTCGCGCTCGCGCATCTTCCAACTGCGGCCGCTCGACGACGACGATTTACGCCGCGTCATCGTACACGCGCTGCAGGACAAAGAACGAGGCTACGGCGACAGATCGGTCACGGTCGATGAGGACGCGCTGGCGCATCTCATTCACGTCGCGGGCGGCGACGCGCGCAATGCCCTCAACGCCCTCGAACTCGCCGTCGAAACAACCCCGCCCGATAAAAACGACGCGATTCACATCGACCTCGACGTGGCGCAGGAATCGATCCAACGCCGGGCCATCCTCTACGACAAGGACGGAGACGCACATTACGACACCATCTCTGCCTTCATCAAATCCGTGCGCGGGTCGGATCCCGATGCCGCGCTCTACTGGCTGGCGAAAATGCTCTACGCCGGCGAGAACCCGCGCTTCATCCTGCGCAGACTGCTGATCCTGGCTTCCGAAGACATCGGATTGGCCGATCCGATGGGACTGGTCGTCGCTGCCGCGGCGCTGCAGTCCTTCGAATTCGTCGGTTTGCCCGAGGGGGTGTACCCCATCGTGGAGGCCACGCTCTACCTGGCCACGGCGTCCAAATCGAACAGTGCGGTCTCCTACTTCAAAGCGTACAAATTGGTCGAAGAAAGGGGCATCGTGGACGTGCCCAAGCATCTCCAGGACGCCAATCGCGACGCAAAAGCCCTGGGGCACGGCAAGGGGTACCAGTACCCGCACGAATTTCCCACTCACCACGTCGGTCAGCAGTATTTACCCGACGAACTCCTGGGAACGATGTTCTACGAACCCTCCGATCAGGGATACGAGACGGAGGTCGAAAGCAGGCTGGCGCGCTGGCGGGAGGCGCAGCGTAAAGCGTTGGGCATCGAGCGGGTCGAGTCTATTCCCGAGCCGCAAGAAAGTGAAATCCAAACCATCAAGCGAGATCTCACCCGTCGTGGTGATCAGAAACGCTGAGCGACGAGTATGACCACCATCCTGCTCATCCGGCACGCCGAGAACGACTTTGTAAAAACGGGGAAACTTGCCGGCCGGCTTCCCAACGTACACCTGAATGCGCGCGGGAAACTGCAAGCGGACGCCCTGGCGGAAGTGTTGAAACCCGTCAGGCTTCGGGCGATCTTTTCCAGCCCGCTCGAACGGGCATTGGAAACCGCCGCACCGCTCGCCGCGGCGAAGAAAAAGGAAGTCATCGTCCGAGAAGGCCTGGGGGAGATCCAATACGGCAAATGGCAAGGTGCTTCCTTGAAAAAATTGTACCGGCGAAACCTGTGGCGGGTCATTCAGAGCATCCCCTCACTGGCGCGTTTCCCGGAGGGCGAATCCTTCCCCGAAGCCCAAGCCCGCATCGTCTCCGAACTGGAGACGCTGCGCGCCCAATACGGGACGCCCAAGGCGGTCATCGCCTGCATCTTCCACTCCGATCCGATCAAGCTCGCCCTCGCACATTACATCGGCCTGCCGCTCGACCTTTTCCAACGGCTTACGATTTCACCCGCGTCCATCAGCGTTCTCCAGGTCCACGGCGGTCACGTACGCCTCATCGGTCTGAATGACCGGCGCGCCACCATGGCGGCCGAGCGAGGATGATATACTTCCTGTAGAGTTGGGGAAAAGTCGATCGATCTCGAAGGAGACATCGTTCGCGGAGTTTGGATGACATCCAAGGAGTACGATTTGAAGCCGGTAACTCGAATCACAACCGGGGCCATTGGCCCTGTGGGCCAACGCGTTTTCTATATCCAGGCAAGCAAGGGCGAGGAAGTAATTACCCTGATCGTTGAAAAGCAACAGGTGCAGTCCTTGGCGATCGGACTGGAACAATTTCTCGCCGATCTCGACGATCGATTCCCGGATCTCTCGAATGCGGAAGCGGCTTTCATCGAAGATGAAATGACGCTCGAAAAACCGATCGATCCCGCCTTTCGCGTCGGACACATGGGCCTGGGCTACGATGAAGAGAATGATCTTTTGGTGCTCGTAGCGCGCGAGATTCAAGCCGAAGGCGAGGACCTCGATGCGGGCGACGTCGCTCGATTCTGGTGCACACGATCGCAGCTTCGCAGCATGTGCGCCTGGGGGCTGGAAGTCGCCAGCCGCGGGCGCCCGATTTGCGGGAATTGTGGTCAACCCATCGATCCCGAAGGCCACTTCTGCCCGAAACGCAACGGACACAAACACTAACGTCCCCGGGATCCCCTCTCGAATTCAGCCGTAAATATACGCTGCTATCGATGTCGAAGTGGAAGACGATGATTCCCACGGATACGGAACTCCAGAAAGTGCTGCACGATCTCACGCTCGGTGAGATCGAGGTCATCGGCCAGTTCACCTGGAGTTCGAATTACACCTTCCTCGCTCAGGTGACCTGCGATCAGGAAACGCTCCCTGCCGTTTATAAACCCTCCCAGGGGGAACGACCGTTGTGGGACTTCCCGCGCGGATCACTCGCCGCACGCGAAGTCGCAGCTTTCGTCACCAGCAACGCGCTGGGATGGGATCTCGTTCCCCCGACGGTGTTGCGCCGGGATGGTCCTGCCGGCTCGGGCTCCCTGCAACTTTTCATCGACGCCGATCCGGATCGCCACTACTTCACCTTCAGCGAGGCGGAGAAACAGCGGCTGCGCCCCGTCGTCGTCTTCGATTTTCTGATCAACAACGCCGATCGCAAAGGCGGCCATGTTCTCCTGGCACCCGATGGACACATCCACTTGATCGATCACGGCGTATGCTTCCACCAGGACTACAAGCTGCGCACCGTGGTGTGGGATTTCGTCGATGAACCCATCCCGGAGGAAATCCTCGCCGACGTCGAGGCATTTTTACAGCGCCTGGAAGAATCCGGCGAGTTATACGCCGCCTACATGGAACTGCTTTCTGAAGACGAAATCCAGGCGTTAAAAGACCGTGCCAGAAAATTGCTCGCGGCTCGGCGGTTCCCCAAGCCAGGTCCGGGGCGGCCCTATCCGTACCCGCTGGTATAATCCTTCGCAATTAACGACGAAATTGATCGAGGAAACATGCAGGACGTAAAAATCGCCTTTATCGGATTCGGCAACGTCGGCCAGGCATTGGCGCGTCTCCTACTCGATAAGCAAAAGACGCTGCGTGATCGACATGGCCTCGCCTGGCGCGCCGTGGGCATCGCCACGGGACGCCACGGGACGGCACTGAACCCACAGGGTATCGATCTCGAGAAGGCGCTAGATCTCGCCGGCCGAGGAGAATCACTCGCCCGGCTTTCGACGGTAGAGGCGCCGGAGCACGGCCTCGATTTCGTTCGCAAATGCGGCGCGGACGTTCTGTTCGAAAACACGCCCGTCAATTACCAAACCGGCCAACCGGCAATCGACCACATCCGCACCGCATTGGAAAACGGAATGCACGCCGTCACGGCCAACAAGGGACCCGTGGTCCATGCCTACGATCGATTGAGTGCACTGGCGCAGGAACACGGCAAGCGCTTCCTGTTCGAATCCACGGTGATGGACGGCGCCCCGGTATTTGCAACGTGGCGAGAGACACTTCCGGCCGCCGAAGTCCATTCCTTCGAAGGCATCCTGAACTCGACCACCAACTTGATCCTGTCCCTCATGGAGGACGGCAAGTCCTTCGAAGAATCGGTCGCCGCCGCCGAATCCATCGGTATCGCCGAAAGCGATCCGCGGGGAGATACGCAGGGATGGGACGCCGCCATCAAAGTGGCGGCCCTGGTCACCGTTCTCATGGAATCGCCGCTCACGCCGGATCAGGTCGAACGTGAAGGCATCGAAGATATCGACCCGCAGGACGTCGTTTCTGCTGCAGCGGAGAGAACGCGCTGGAAATTGCTTTGCCGTGCGGAGAAACACGCCGGGGGAATCCGCGCCAGCGTGCGGCCGACGCTGGTGGGACCCGAGAATCCGCTTTTCAACGTGCAGGGCACGTCTTGTGCCATCACCTTCCGGAGCGACGCGCTCGGCGATCTCACGATCGTCGAATCCGACCCCAGTCCACGAACCACGGCCTACGGGCTCTTGGCAGACTTGATCCAGGCATTCAAGTAGCATCCGACGCGGCAGGGTATAACGGACTCTATCTGTGAAATTCGGGAGAATCACATTTGGAACACAATCCTTTTTCTGCGCTCTTGCTGATCACGATGCTGGCCGTGGCCGTTCCCATCCTCACCAGCCGCATTCGACGCGTGCGTCTCCCGATCGTCGTCGGTGAGATATTCGCCGGTGTGATCATCGGCCACAGCGGACTCAACCTTGTCGACAGCTCACCCATTCTGCAATTCCTGGCCGAATTCGGATTTGCCTACCTGATGTTCCTCTCCGGATTGGAAGTTGATTTTAATTTGCTGTTCCCCACGCGCGGAAACAGCGCAAAGCGTGCGAGGTGGAAACAACCGCTTCCAATCGCATTCATTCTGCTGACGGGCACCATCGGGCTTGCGCTGCTGGGCGCCTACGCCTTATCGCTGCTGGACGGCGTCCAAAACCCGCTGCTGATGGCGCTGATTCTCAGCACGACCTCGCTCGGCGTCGTCGTCCCGGTACTCAAGGAAAGAGAAATCCTGGACTCGCTTTATGGGCAGTACTTGCTGGTGGCCGCCTCCATCGCCGATTTCGTCACCCTGCTGTTGCTGACCATCGTCATCGCCATAAACAGCCAGGGGCTGACGCTCGACCTGCTGCTTATTCCGGTGTTATTGTCGCTGTTCGTGCTGGCGGCAAGGATCGGACAGCGTTTTACCGAAGCGCCCTTCCTGCGCCGGATGCTCGGGGATCTCTCCAGCGCCACGGCCCAAATTCGTGTACGCGGCGCTTTCGCCCTGATGGTTTCCTGGGTAGTGCTTGCCGAGGCGCTCGGTGTGGAGCTGATCCTCGGAGCATTCCTGGCCGGTGCAATTGCCAGCCTGATCGCCGGATCGACGGACGTCGAATCACGTGAGAAACTCGACGCCATCGGCTACGGCTTCTTCATCCCCATTTTCTTCATCATGGTCGGCGTAGAATTCGATCTGAGCGCGCTGATCGAATCTCCTTCAGCCCTGCTGCTCATACCGGTGCTCGTAGTCTTGGCCGCTTTGGTCAAAGTCATCCCGGCCTCGATCTTCCGCCTCCAGTTCCCGTGGCGCCCATCTCTTGCGGCAGGTTTTCTGCTTTCCGCCCGTCTCTCTTTGATCATCGCCGCCGCATCGATCGCCCGCGAGCTGGGCGCGATCAGCGAGGCGCTGAACGCCGCCATCATTCTGCTGGCCATCATCTCCTGCACGTTCGCACCACTCCTATTTAACCGGCTCTATCCGAAAAGCGAAGAAACCGTCCGCCAGGGGATGATCATCCTGGGGCAAGATCAAATGGCCGAACTCCTGGCTGAACGCCTGCTGCCGAGCGGAGAACGGGTTTCGGTCATCTGTCCGGACGAAAGTCGTATCCAGGCATTTAAAGAGCTCAAAGTGGCAATCTACTGCAATTGTACGGACTTCCGTTCCGCGCTGGCCGAAGCGGATGCCGCAACGGCCCGCGTCCTGATCGACCTGACCAGTAGCTCCGCAGAGACCCTGGAAGTATGCACCCTCGCCCGCCTGACCTTCGACATCCCCCTGGTGATTTCACGCATCAGCGACGTCGAATTGATCCCGCAGCTTCAAAACTTGGGCGTGAAAATCGTTCAGCCTGCGCTCGCAACCGCGATGGCGCTCGAAGGCGCCATTCGCTTTCCGTTGGCGTTCGATATCCTGCTGCACGACACGGCCGACGTCGAAGTTGGAGAGGTGTACTGCAGCAATTCCCGGCTGGCCGGGATTCCCATGCGCAAGATTCGCTTGCCCGGCAACGCACTCATATTGAGCATCCAGCACGAGGAAAGCGTCTCCGTGCCGCACAGCGATACCGTTCTCCAACTCGGAGACCGCATCGGACTGATCGGCAGCCCCGATTCGGTCGAGCAGGCGATCGCCTTGCTGCAGATGCCGTAGCGAAGAGTGCAATCATTTGGGACGACAGGGTTGACGGTGGTATCGTTTTACAGTAGACTAGGCACATCTTTCAAGAAAGGAAGGCGCACCGAATGATGAAAATTCGCCTCAGCAGTATCCAGGTGCTTCGCATTCAGTCCGATATTGGACTCGTTGCCAGCATGCCTTCGCGGAGTGCGCCTACCGACAGGTAACCATCTCGTATTCACGAGACCGCGGTGCGCTCCAGCGCCCGCGGTTTTTTATTTTCGTCCGACTTTTGGCCGCGGAAAACCGCGGCCGATTTGTTTATAAAGGAGAATCTCGGTGAATCAAAAAGCGATTGATGTCCGGAACGCATACAAGATTTTCAACAAACCCAACCTTCTTCTCTGGCGCCGCAAGGAGAAAAACGGCCAGGATGGCGCGACCGTGGCCGTCGATCACGTTTCCTTTCAAGTGAAACGAGGTGAAATTTTCGGCGTCCTGGGACCGAACGGCTCCGGCAAATCCACGTTGGTGCGCGTGATCGCCACGCTGCTCTTGCCGGATGGCGGCGATGTAACCATTCTGGGGCACGATGTCGTCCGAGAACCGATCAAAGTTCAACGCCTGATCAATCGGGTATCCGTCGAGGCGGCATTCTTCAAGAAACTGTCCCCGATGGAGAACTTGAGCTACGCGGCTCATCTCTACGGCTTGAACAACCGCAAAGCTCGCCAGCGTGCACTTGAACTTCTGGAGCGTCTGGGGCTCGAGCGTGAAGCCGCCGGAAAACCAATCGAGGAAATGTCGCGCGGCATGCAGCAGAAAGTCGCCATCGCGCGCGCCTTGCTCACACGGCCGGCCATTTTGCTGCTCGACGAACCGACCACGGGGTTGGATCCGCACTCCAAACGTGAGGTTCAAGCCCTGGTACGTGAAGTGCGCGATCAGGACGGCACGACGATCTTGCTCACGACGCACGACATGCTCGAAGCGGACAAACTGTGTGACCGCATCGCCATCATGGATCTGGGCAAAGTCGTGGCCATGGATACACCGGCTCGATTGAAGAAGCTGGTCAAGGCGGCCAACGGGCACGAACCGACCCTCGAGGACGTGTTCCTCGAACTTACGGGGAAGAAGTTGGTCAAACACAACGGAAATGGGACAAAGGCGGACTGAGGAACGCCCACCTTTGTCCGCAGCGATGAAATCAAGGAGGCAATGCAACAATGGTATCGTCAGCATTTCAAGAGATGAGAGCTTCCTACGCATTTGTGGAGCGCAACATCTATCTGGTGAAACGGTATTGGACCTGGGAGATGGTCTGGATGACCTATTCGATTACCAACAGCCTGTCGGTGAGCTACATCGGTATGGGTATGGAACAGGTGGGCGGCGAGGGCGTTGACGGTCGTTTCCTCGTACTTTACCTGGTGATCGGGACACTCGTGTGGCGCTATCTGGCGACGATCTTTTATTGGATCACCGACATCATCGGCCTGGAACGCTGGGAGGGCACGATCGAGTACACCCTCATGGCACCGATCCGCCGTATCACGCACATGACCGGCCAAACGATGTTCGCCGTCGTGTACAGCTTCCTATTTACGAGCGTCATCTTGCTGGTGACGGTTGAGCTTTTCGATATCAACCTCGACCAGGCCAATATCTTCGGTGCAACGGTCGTACTGCTTTCCGGCAGCCTCTCGTTCATCGGTGTGGGGATCGTCGGCTCGATTTTGCCGCTGCTCTTCCCCGAGCGCGGCGCACAGATGACGCACGTGATCATCGCCACGCTGCTGCTCATATCCGGAGTCTACTATCCGGTCGATGTACTCCCGGATCTGCTGCAGAAAGCGGCGGTCTTCTCGCCTGCGACGTACGTGCTGCAGGGTGTGCGTTCCGCCATGCTTGATGGCACCGCACTCGGCAGCCTGTGGTCGGATATCTGGCCGGCGCTGCTCATCGGTGTGATCGCCATTCCCGTGGGTTTACAGGTCTTCCGTGTAGCCGAACGCTACGCAAAACGCACCGGGAAACTGAGCCGAGATGGATGATTCAACTTACACCATCGAAGAGGAATGACAATGTTACAGGAACATGTACAGATAAAGCCCTTAGAGAGAAGCGCATTCCCCACGCAGGTGGATGTGCGCCTCCGGCCGTATCGCGGCAAGCAAGACATCGCCATCATCGCGGACATCACGCAGCGCTGCTACGATGCAGAGGCTATCGATTTTCGTTGGAGTGAGGAGGACGCAGCGCGCACGTTTGCTTATCTCGATCATTTCAACCCTTTCAAGAACGTGTTGATCGCAGAAGCGGCGGATGAAGCCGTTGCGTTCGTCCGGGTTCATTGGAATCAGGA
>DAOUEE010000116.1:0-20138 GCA_034430695.1 Anaerolineales bacterium
CGGATAGAACGTCTGCTCGATCAGACGCTGGGTCATTCGTCCCCCGCTTCCGTGTCCCATGACGATCGTCTCTTCGTGCGAAAGCGGCAGTGGGCAAACCAGCCCGTGAATCACGACTTCGTCTTTGCGATCATCCGTCATCTTGCTTCAGCCTCGATCTCTATGCGACCGTATCGGTAATAGGCCGCGCAGGCGCCTTCGGAAGAAACCATCGTCGCGCCCAACGGCGACTCGGGCGTACATTGTTTGCCAAAAGCCGTGCAGTCGAACGGTTTTTTCAAGCCCTGCAGAATCTCGCCCGCGATGCACAACGGCGACTCCCTGGGCTGGATCGCCTGCACGTCGAAGCGCGTTTCGGCATCGAAAGCGGAGAATTCAGGCCTCAGGCGCCATCCGCTTTGCGGGATCATGCCGATTCCGCGCCACTTGCGATCGCAGGATTCGAAGACGCGCTGGATCAGTTCCTGGGCCGGCTGATTGCCTTCCAGCGTTACAGCCCGTTCGTAGGCATTCTCGGCCACGGCCTGATCGTTCTCCAGCAAACGCACGACGTGCAGTATTCCCCGGGCGATATCCACCGGTTCGAATCCGGTCACCACGATCGGAACGCCGTACTGCTCGGCGATGGGGCCGTATTCCCAATATCCCATCACCGCACACACGTGGCCCGCCGCCAGGAAACCCTGCACGCGATTGCGCGGCGAACCCAGAATGGCGTGCATGGCCGGAGGCACCCGCACGTGCGAAACCAGCATGCTGAAATTCTCGAGCCCCAGCGCCCTGGCTTGAACGACCGCCATCGCATTGGGCGGCGCTGTGGTCTCGAAACCGATGGCAAAAAAGACCACTTCCCGATCCGGATTCTCCTGGGCGATCCTCACGGCGTCCAGAGGAGAATACACCACACGCACGTCGCCCCCGGAAGCCCGCACGGAAAACAAATCCCGGCCCGATCCCGGAACACGCAGCATATCGCCGTAGGAGGTGAGGATGACGTTGGGCATGGAAGCGATGGCCAGAGCTTTGTCGATGAGTTCCAAAGAAGTGACACAAACCGGACAGCCCGGTCCGTGAACCAATTCGATCTCCTCAGGCAGCAGCTGGTCGAGACCGTGGCGCACGATGGCATGCGTCTGGCCGCCGCAGATTTCCATGATCACCCATGGCTGCGTGATCGTCTCGCGAATCCGCATCAAAATGCCCCGTACCAATTCGACGCCGCGGTACTCCGTGACGTACTTCATGTGGCTTGCGCCTCCGGTCCCACCTCGTCTTCAACGTCGACGATTTCGCGCAGCATCTCGAGCGTTTCCTGCGCTTCTTCTTCGCTCAACATGCTGATGGCGAATCCGACATGAACGACGACGTAATCTCCAATCTCCGCCTCCGGCACGTATTCCAAACAGGCTTCGCGGACGACTCCCCCGAAGTCCACTTTGCCCATTTTCAGGCCTTCCATTTCGAATATCTCGGTGATCTTACCCGGTACACCCAGACACATACTCAAACCCTCCTCCGCAGACTCGCTGCGATCAATTACGCCCCACGGCGAACGACGCGAGTTCCGTCGAATCTGTAGGTTTCTGCCACAAACGATGGACCGCGATCGCCGCCTGGCCCAGGGCGATGCCGCCATCGTTCGTCGGGACTCGCCGATGGAGATAGACTTGCAGTCCGCTTTGATCCAGCAGTCGCATCGTGTGAGACAGCAGCACCTGATTCTGCCACACCCCGCCGCTCAGCACGACATCGCCGATGCCCTCCCTTTTCTGGAGCAGCCGGCACACATTATCGACCATCCGGGCCACAGCGAGATGAAAACGGGCGGCGATTAATCCCTTCGGCACGCCTGCGCGGACATCGGCGACAATGGCTTGAATCACAGGAAGCGGATCGATTTCCGTCTCCCCTAACGCAAATGCATAAGCGTTTTCTTCGTCCGGGACCACTGCGGCTTCGAGTTCGATCGCCGCCTGGGCTTCATAATTGATTCGCTGGCGCACATCGGCAAGCGAAGAAACCGCGTCAAAGAGGCGGCCCATACTCGATGTCGGCGGCGTGTTCAATTTAATATTCAACATCCGGCGCAGCGCCTGGCGTTCTTCATCGGAAGAGGCACGCACGGGTGCGAGATCCTCATCCCATTCCAATCCCGCCTGCCGCAGCCAGGCCAAGGCCAGTCGCCACGGTTCACGTACGGCTGCGTCCCCTCCCGGCATGGGAACGTACGTCAGGTGATAAGGACGCCGGAAATTTGCATAATCGGCCAGAAGGATTTCACCACCCCAGATGGCGCCGTCCTCACCGTATCCCGTACCGTCGAAGGCCACGCCGATCACCGTACGATCAGCGGGCAACCCGTGCTCGGCCATACAAGCTGCGATGTGCGCATGATGATGCTGTACGCCTACGGCGGGCAAATCTTCCTGCTCCGCGCGCACGAGGGCGTACCGCGTGGCCAGATAATCAGGATGCAGATCGTACGCCAGAACGGCAGGCCGGATCCGGAACAAGCGCTCGAAGTGGCGCACACCTTGCTCGAAAGCCTGCAGCGTCTCGAAATTCTCCATGTCCCCAATGTGATGGCTGAGAAAAGCGAAGCGCTCGCGGGTAAGGCAGAAGGTGTTCTTCAGTTCGCCGCCTGTGGCCAGAATCGACGGCGAATCCCATCCCAGGCGGATGTGATACGGCGCATAACCGCGTGCGCGCCGCAGCGGATAGACGTCCTTTTCGGAAATACGCACCACGGAGTCGTCGCAGCGGGTTTGAATTCCGCGATCGTGCATCAAGAAAACATCCGCAAGCGACTCGAGACGCTCGCGAGATTCTTCGTTCTGCGTAACGATCGGCTCTTCGCTCATGTTGCCGCTGGTCATCACCAACGCCGCAGGAAAATCCTGCGCCGGCTCGAGCAGCAGCACGTGCAAGGGCGTATAGGGCAGCATCACGCCGAGGGTATGCTGCTTGGGTGCGACCGACTCGGCGATTTTGGATTCCGGCCGGCGTTCGAGGATCACGATCGGGCGTTCGCGAGCCAACAACAACGCCCGCTCGTCCTCGTCCACAATACAGTGAGTTTCTACCGCCGTAAGATCCGGCAGCATTAAGGCAAACGGTTTCTCGACGCGCAGTTTTCGTTCCCGCAAGGTTTCGACGGCTTCAGGATTCGTCGCATCACAAGCCAGATGAAAACCGCCGAGTCCCTTGATGGCGACGATTTTTCCTTCCACCAAGCTCTTGCGGGCGTACGCCAGTGCGTCCTCCCGCTCTGCCACGATCGCGCCCTGGACTTCGCACCAGATATGTGGTCCGCAAACCGGGCAGGCAATGGGTTGGGCGTGGAAACGGCGGTCTCCGGGATCGTGGTACTCAGCCGCGCAATCCGCGCACATCTCGAAAGACGCCATGGTCGTGTTGGGACGATCGTACGGGATGCCGGTGATGATCGTGAAACGCGGCCCGCAGTTCGTGCAGTTGATGAACGGATATCGATAGCGGCGGTCCTGGGGATCGTTCAGCTCGCGGAGACAATCCGCGCACACGCTCACGTCCGGGGAAATGGGCTGAAAAGCGCCCTCGATTTCTTCCGATTGCACGATCTCGAAAACGGTAAACCCGTTTGCCCCCGTGGCTTCGGATTGGATGCCGTCGATGCGCGCCAGAGCCGGCGCTTCATTCTCCAACGCAGCCAGGAACGCCGAGAGCGCCCCCTGCGTGCCATCGACCAGGATGTCCACGCCGGCGGACGTGTTACGAACCCAGCCCGTCAACTGCAAGCGCTGCGCCAGGCCATGCACGAAGGGACGGAAACCGACCCCCTGCACGACTCCGTCGACGTGAATGCGTGCGCCTCGAATCTCACTCATCGGAGACAGCCTCTCGCCGAGAACGACTCCCGAGTGGTTTCCTCAGGAAGCCTTTGATTCACACTCCGAATCCTCCTGGGGCGCGGCCGCATCCGTTGATGCGGCTCCCCGACGGTGTGATTCCGTCATTTCCGTTACCCAATCCATCCATTCGGCCAAACCTTCTTCCGTGCGGCAGGACAGTGGAAAGGTCACCAAATCCGGGTTGAGGATCTCCACACCTCGCTTGAAATACTCCATGTCGAAGGGGACGTAGGGCAGCAGGTCGATCTTGTTGATCACCAAAGCATCCACACCCCGATACATGCCCGGGTATTTGTAGGGTTTATCGTCACCTTCCGGGACGGAAGCGATCAAAACGCTCTTGTGCACACCGAGTTGAAAGCTCGCCGGACAAATCAGATTGCCGACGTTCTCTACGATCAACAGATCGATCTGCTTCAAATCTATCTCGTTCAATGCACCCTGCAGCATCACCGCATCGAGATGGCATTCCCCGCCGGTGTTGATCTGCACGGCCAATGCGCCCGCAGCGCTGGCTCGATCTGCGTCGATCGACGTGGCGATGTCCCCGTCGATCACGCCCAATCGCATTTGTTCGGTGAGGCCGCGGATGGTGTGTTCGATGAGCGACGTCTTGCCGGCTCCGGGTGAGGCCATCAAGTTCAGGGAAAAAACGCCATGCGCGTCGAGCCGGGCGCGATTTTCCTGCGCCAACCGATCGTTGGCGCTCAAGATTTTCTCTGCAACAGGGATTCGTTCACTCATGCTTCTGCTCCCGCAGGGTCGATCTCTTCGGAGACCGCGTTACTGTCGACGTCGATCGCTTCGACGTAGAATTCATCGCCCGCCACGACGCGCACCACTTCGCTTCCGCAAGACGGACAACCCATGTTGTCTTCCGAAGGTGGGTAGCGCTGATGGCACTCCAGGCATTCCATCTCGGCGGGTATGCGGCGAAATTGCAGGCGAGCATCTTCGGCGATCGTCCCTTCGGCAACCAGTCCCCAATAGAATTGTACCGACTCATCGACGACCGTAGATAGTTGACCGATGACCAGGTAGATGTTCCGAATGCGCTGTGCATCTGCAGCTTGGGCGTGGCGCAGCGCAATTTCAAGGATACTTTCTGTGATCGGCAGTTCGTGCATGGCATTCACCCGCTATCATGGAGGATACCGCCCCGACCCTCGCTGTCAATAGTGGTTTATGTAACCCTATAAGGATGTATTCAGTCCAATTAGTTTGAATTTCCACCATGAATACAACAAGCGGTTACGAAAAGAGAAAAGGGCCGTCCATTCTGGATAGCCCCTTTCGGAAACGAAGAAAAGACACTGAACCGACAAATTCATTGGGTTTCAGACGTTACACTGGCGACCACGATCGGCATGTTGGGAACGGTGTTGTAATAGCCGATAAAACGATCCACGAGCGGATCGGAGTGCCCGGCGAGATTGTTGGCCCAGCGGTAGCCGATCGATTGATAGACAAGCTCAGCCGTTACTTTGAAGGGACCCGGATGGTCGCCCAGGTTGATGACGTATTGGATTTCATCCCCACCGCCTTCGAAATCGTCGTCTTCCTTCGCTTCGCCGCGCACCGCGATATCTTGATAGGGCGCTTGCTTTTCGAACCCGGAAGGCAGCAGGCGATTGTCCTTGCGATAGCTGGCTGCATTGAGCAGCACGGTGGTGACGTGCTTCTCGGTGTCCTGCATGATGGCCTCGTAGATCTGCACCTGTTCGGGTTGTACGATGGCATCGTAATGCTGTTCGAACGTCGTCGCGTCTGTGTCGTTGTCGTTGCCCACGATGGAGCCGTCCGGATTGACAGCGCCCGATTCGAAAACCACGTCGCCATTAGCGTCGCGCACGACGAAGTGAATCCAGGCACGCCGGGCCGGAAAGCCGGTGGGGAATTTATGGCCCGCCAGGTTTTCGATCTGCAGATCGGCGGTGAGGTAAACACCGGACACGCGTAAGTCCTCGAAGTCGATCGTGGCCGTATCGTTTTGCAGTTGATCGCGGGTGCGGTCGATGGTCGCCTCGAACTGCTTGCTCGAGGCGGTCAGCGCCAATTCGTCGGGGAACGTGTTGAACATCTCGAGCATGTACGCATTTCCCCCCACAAATACGTGTGTCGAGAAAGGACTGCGCAGCACTTCACTGGTGCTGGCGATTTTCACGCCGCCCTGCGCCTCGGGCATGTGACAATCCTGACAGGCGTTGGTGCGGCGATAATCGCTGTAAAACCATTCGTAGTACGGAACTTGCTCGGGAAACTCACCGGCGAGCTGCCCGCTGGCATCCACGTACGTCGTATACAGCGTGTGGCACGTGGCGCAGAGGGTGGAATTCGAAAGATGCAATCCTTGCTCCGGCCGGTAGCCGACCGAATTTTGCATCAGATCCGCCTGAAAATCGTCGATGCTGAATATCCCGAAGATCAAACGATCGGGTGTTCGCAGTTCCAAGTCGATGAGAAAATCTCCGCTGTTGGTCGTGGCCGATCCAAGTCCATCCGCTCGAATTTGATGGCACAGCGAACACGAAACTCCATCCATGGCCAGGTTGTGGAGGGGATGCTCTTCGGAGAGAAAGCCTCGCCCTCCGACAGCGGTAACCTGCTCGCCTTCCGTCATTGCTGTGAATCGCGCCATGGGCATGTGGCATTTGGCGCACAGGTCCTGGGTCGAATCTTCGATCTCGGGATTTTCGAGAATCTCCCCTGCCAGCGAAGCCTGCCAGTACGGATCGCGCGCCGCATTGGCCATCATCGTCGAACGCCAGAAGCCAATCAGCGACACGTCCTCGCCGGTTTCATCCATCATTTTATCGTGGCAGACGGCGCAGGCGCCGGAGGCAGCGAAATAATCTCCGCGATCCTGGAGAAGGGGAAGTCCGACATGCGCTCCTTCTTCCAGTTTCTCGGGAGTGGGCGTGACATACACCGTCGCTGTCGGAGGTGGAGTCCTGGTCGGCCGTTGAGGCTGTTCCGGTGTACTTGCCGTCTGGTCCGTTTCCGTTCCCGCGCCACACGCAGTCAACACGAAAAGCAGCAACAGCGCATAGAATTTCGATCGTTTCACGTACACCTCCGCCAACCTCGCATTAAAGCGCGTTCCGTCCTTGCGCCAGCAGGCGCCGTATCTGAATCCATCCGTTGCGGCGACGCTGAATTATATCATCGCGAAGAACCGCCAGAGAAATCACATCGAACGCGAAGCGCACGGCCGCAGCAGGCTGGGTGCGATCAGAAAGCGCCTGCGGGCTTCCCCCGCCGCAGCCGAACCATCATCATCTGCCCTTAATATTGGGGCGGTAAATTCATATCAGATCGAACGCAGATCCTGCCAATCCGTCAATATCGGGTTTCTTTGGATGAGCCAAACCCAATCGTCTCTCAATACTGTGAGGTATTCGACATGGAGAAAATCGAGAAAACCGACGCGGAATGGCGTCAGCAACTTTCGGCAGAGCAATACCGCATCATGCGCAAAAAGGGCACCGAAGCGCCCTTCAGCGGCAGATATAACAATTTCAAGGGGGAGGGGATATTTCGCTGCGCAAGCTGCGGCGCCCCGCTCTTCGATTCGGACACCAAATTCAACTCGGGGACCGGCTGGCCGAGTTTCTATGAGCCGTTCGACGAGGAAAACGTCCGCACCGAACGAGATGTAAGCCACGGCATGGTGCGGGAAGAAGTCCTTTGCAGCCGCTGCGGCGGACACCTGGGACACGTCTTCAACGACGGGCCCCGGCCAACAGGTTTGCGCTACTGCATCAATTCTGCCGCGCTGCAGTTCGAGGATCGAAAAGGAGACGACTCAGAATGAGGGGGGATGCGGAGCTCGCGCTTGCCTAATCTCAGGCGGCAAGCATCTCCGCCGCCGTCCGGCGTGCAATTTCGACGGCAAAGTTCGTGCCCCGATCCCATGGATAGACCTGGCTCATGCTGGCAAACCATAATCCGGGGATCGGCGTCCGGACGTCGGGAATCGCTTCGGAGTGATTCAGTTCGGGAATGGGCTGCGCGTAGCGCGTGCGAAACATCCAGGAATCTCGAACCCATTCCGGTTTGAATTTGGGATTGAAGCGCGTCAGCGACGGCAGGAATCTATTCAGCAACTCCGCCTTACTCAACGAGAAATATTCATGGTCCGGGGCCAGATAATCGCCACAGTAAACGATGTGATCCCCGCTGAAGAAAGCCGGGGAAATGAAATTCGTGTGTTCCACGAGGGAAAGAAAAGGAAAACCGGCTTCCTTGGGGAGGTTGTGCCAGTAGATTCCCTTTTCTGAAAGTCGATGTGTGAGCGCCAGGATCAACACCACCGCGCCCATCGACTTCATCGCCAACAGCCGGCCGAGATAGTCTTCCGATAAACTCGGCGTCAATTTGGCCATCGCCGCCGGCGAACTCGTCACCAGGCACTGGTCCACCCTGATCGAGCCGTTTTCCAGAGTCAGCGAAATCCCGCCATCCGGATCGGCGGCGATATGCTGCACTGGCGTGCGCATGCGGATCTCCACGCCCTCCTGGCGCACGCGGTCTGCGAAGGCGTCGATGAAGGCCTGGAAACCACCCTCGAAGGTCCCCAAACGCGGGGTGCGTGCCTTGAAGCGCGCCCACATCCAGGCCATATTGACGTCGGCGTAATGATCGCCAAACTTGCTGAACAGCAACGGCTTCCACAATCGTTCGTAGGACGTATCGCCCATCCAACGCCGCAGCCAGGAATCCGCCGTCACCGATTCCAGCGGTTTCCAGCGGGCGACGTACTTCAAATAGGCGATCACCATGCCCATCCACAAGCGATTCAAGGGCGGCAGACCCGGAAAACGCAGTACGGACAGCGGGGAATCCAGCGCATAGAAATCACCTTGGTGATAGACGGCCGTGATCGGCCGGGGGAACATCAGACGGCGGCTCCAACCCAACTCGTCGATTAATCCCAGGATGTGCCGGTCGCTGGCGAACCAATGGTGGTAGTACTTCTCGACCGACCAATCCCACCGGGGAATTTTAAAGCCGCCCGCAAGCCCGCCCAGGGAGTCGCTCGCTTCGAACAACGTTACCTGTGCGCCAGCGAGGGCCAAGTCATACGCCGCCGATAGGCCGCCAACTCCCCCACCGACGATCGCCACGTTCATGCCTCTTCCTCCCGTTCGATTTCGCTTCTCACCCGTTCCCAGCTGAGCCCCTCCCGTGTCATATAGTATGCACCCAAAAGTGTGATGGGCAACCATAGCGCGGCGTGCAAGACGAGCGTGTAACTGGTCGCCAGGGATTTTTTCACGCCGTAAGCTTCGAGGACGGCTATGCCCGGCCGGTCGAACGTTCCCACATATCCGGGTGCAGAGGGAATCGTCGTCGCCAGATTGACGATGCCGTTCATCAGCATCAAGGCAAAAAAACTCACCTGGAAAGGAAACGCATGCATCACGAACCAATACTTCCCGGTCTCGAGCAGCCAGATCACGATCGAGGTGATCAAAACCATGAAGACATCCAGCGGCGAGCGCAGTGCAGCAAAACCATCCAGGAATCGCTCGCTCAAATCGTTCACCTGTGAACGGAAACGCTCGGGCAACAGCCGTGCAGTAAACCACTCGACCAGCTGCATCGCGCGCTTTGGAAAGACCGCCATGAGGATAAAAACCAGCACCGCACTGAAGAAAACTACGGTGCCGATGATGGCCAAAGTCTGGATGCTTCCGGCAAAACCGGAATCCGCCGTGAGCGTAGCGAGTTCGGGGAGATTGATGAACACGAAAGCCAACATCACCACGCCATCCAGGCCGCGTTCCACGAGGATCGTGGCCAGCGAAGCGGAGATGGCGACATCTTCACGATGCCGTAATATGTATGCCCGCAGGAGTTCTCCCGCCCTCGCAGGATAGATATTGTTGCCCATGTAACCGATGGCGACGACGGGAAACATGGCCTTCGTGGAAATGGATTTGATGGGACGCAGTAGGTAATGCCAACGCCAGGCGCGTGCAACGACGGCCAGGAAATAGATGGCGACACCCGGTATCAGCCACCAATAATCCGCGCTGCGGATGATTTCCCAGGCCTCGGCCAGTTGAAAACCTCGCAGCGCGTCCCAGAGTAGGACGGCGCTGATGGCCATGCCCAGCCAGAACTGCCAACGTTTCAATGCCGCTCCTATGAAATCGGCGGGGATACGAGTGCCCCGCCGCCGCTGGATTCTACCATCGAATCAGGAATTGCCAATTGGGTGGAAGTGCAGGCTCGGCATCGTCAACGCATTCGCAAAGCAGTCCTCTCTGAGATAAATAAGGGCGATTTCAATCCACTTGAAATCGCCCATCTACAAGCTTTTAGATAATAGATTCCGGCAAATTACCGTTCACGTCACTTCGATCGGCACGGGCAGCATGCCCTCGAGAATGCGCTCGAGAGCCATCGTGTGGCTGCACACACCCCGGGTCACGAAGAAATTGCAATCGCAGGTCCAAAACCCGTCATTAAATTCGACAGTATGGGGATTGTTTTCCCCGTCAAACGTTGCGCGGAAATCTTGAATGCATATCCGATCCCGTTCTTCCGCGTAGCGCTTCGCTTTTTCGATCTTGCCGATCATTCCATAATCCATCGCTCCTCCTTTTTTTTCCTGACGGTAAGAAATCAAAAAGGCACGCGCGTCTCAGCAGCGTGCCCCATCGAGGCAAGTATTCACCTGTCGGTCCAATCCGCTCATGGCGAACGTTCCTCCTCTATACGTAGTATAGATAGCCCGGGCGTCGAAGTCAATCAACGCTTTCCATACGCACCATCGACGCTCGCAACATCTCCCCAGCATGGTTCACCGAAGAGGTCATCGTCGATCATCGAGCAAGTTTAGTAGTTCAAGCATCTGTGAAATGATCACGCAATCGGCATCAGGGAAGATGCCCTTTGGGTCGAAAAGAATCGGCGTCATTCCCGCCTGGCGCGCGCAAACGACGTCGGCGTAGTAGTTATCGCCCACGTAGACGATCTGCTCAGGTCGAGCAGCGGCGATCGAAGCTGCGTGCAGCAGCAGGCGCGGATCGGGCTTCCAATAATCCACCTCACCTGCTGCAAGTGTGAATTCAAAGTAGTTCCCCAAGCCCAGTTCGTCGAGTATCGGCCCCAATGCCTCGGCGCGGTTGGAGACCACCGCCAGCGCACGCCCACTCGTTTTCAGTTCCCGGAGCGTAGGTCGGACGTCATCGAGAACGAGATCCACGGGGCTGTATTCCGCCAACATCGACTCTGTGATGATCGGCGCCAAACGCGCAGCTTCCGCATCCGAAGCGCCCAGAACTTTCAAATGCCGGCGAGCGTGATTCTGCCAAAATGCACCGTTGTTGTTCCAATCACCGAACGTATCCAAATCTTGCAGCAGTTCGGAAGACGAGGCCCAATACACGTGAGTCCAGCGTTCCGCCTCCCGGCGCCGCTCCGGTGTGGAATGGATTCCATACTTCTCCGCTTGATCGTAGAAATACCCGGTTGCGTCTGGTTCGTTGAGCCGCAGGGTTCCGTCCAGATCGAAGAACAGCAATCCTATCGATCCTCTTATATCCTCCAACTGCTTTTCGGATGCGCTCCGTGGATCCACGCAAACCTCCAGTGAACGTGAAACGATTCGAGGATTCTATCACACGGTTTACTGACCCCCTCCAGATCCAGATACCTCTCCAGATTTTACGAATCCCTTGCATGGATATAACACGCGGATTACCTGTGCACAGGAGAATTCGAGTGATGACTGAGATACTGAATCGCCTCAAACGCACGGATCTTTTCTTGAGCCTGGCTCTGGCAATTGTGGCCTTTCTCGCCTACATTGCTGCGCTGACTCCCAGCCTTTCCTATCAGAGCCCGGACGGCAACGAACTTGCCACCATCCCCTACGTCCTCGGCCTGACACATCCGCCCGGCTATCCACTGTATACCTGGTTGGGAAAAATCTTCACCTGGCTGCCTTTCGGTGACGTTGCCTACCGCATGAACCTGATGAGCGCCATTTGCGCCGCATGCGCCGTCGCCGGCTTGTATCTGATCGTTTGCATGCTTCTGCAACCACACGTGGCGTCTTCGGCCTTGCGCCGTGCGAGCGCAGCCTTCGCCGCGTTGATGTTGGCTTTCTCTCCGACTTTCTGGTCACAAGCGGTGATAGCCGAGGTCTACGCAGCGAACGCCGCCATGATCGTCATCAGCTTGCTCTTGCTGCTCCGCTGGGAGACGAGGCATCGCGATCGTGACTTCTTCCTCTTCGCTTTGGTCTACGGACTTTCGCTGGGCACGCACATTTCCAATTTGGGCTTTGCACCTGCCATCGCGCTGTACGTACTGCTGACCGATCGCTCTGTAGTGAAACGACCTTCCTGGTGGGTCGCTGCTGTGGCCGGATTTTCACTGGGTGCAGCGCAGTACTTGTGGCTGCCTCTGCGCGCCGCGGCGCTCAGCGAGCAGGGATTGCTGCGCAATGCACCGTTATCGCTCAAAGGATTCTATGACTACACACTCGGCGCCTTTCCGCAATTGAAATTCGCTTTCGAACTGTCCGAACTGCCCGATCGCGTCGTCGTGTACATCTACCTGCTGTGGAACCAATTCAGCTTCTTCGGCATACTGCTCGGCGTGGCCGGACTGTTCGCGCTGCTTTGCCGGAGAACCCGCCACTACTACCTGCTGATGGGCATGTACCTGGTCCATACCTGGTTTTTCATCCAATATCGCGCTTTCGACCTGGAAGTTTTCTTCATCCCGGCCCACATCCTCTGGGCGATCTTCATCGCCTTCGGAATGGTCGAAGTGATGCGCATCATCGAAAGCTGGCTGCGCCGATTGAGCGCAGGACAGACGGCCAAAGCCGCCGGATGGACGTTGGCCTTCGTCGTCGCCGCCACGGGTTTCTATCCGCTGACGAAAAACTTCTCCTCCAGCGATCGATCGGACGATGTCAATACGAACGATTTTTACGCCAACGTGTGGGAGTACCTGCCTGAAAACAGCACCTTGTTATCTCAGGGAGGCGTCATGGGATACGATGCCTTTTACTGGCAACTGGTGTACGGAACACGCCCCGACGTCGTTCTTCCGGCTCTGCCGACACACACGCCGTCACTGGCCGACATACAAACCGGAAAACTTTTCAGCACCACTCCCTTGAACGGGATCAATCGAAACCGAACTCCCGGCGCTTTACCGAAAGACGCCCTCCCTGCCGACGTCTGGCAAACTCCGGTCCTCGTTGGAAACCTGGGTGTGACGCGCACACGCAACCGGCTGGTTCTCTATCAACTCGGCCGCGAGGCGCCATATCTCGTGGTGGATGATGCACAGCCGGAAATCGAAATCAAGGCCAAATTTGGAAATCTGACCCTTCTCGGCGCCGACATCTCCGGCGATCCGCTGGAAAGCGGTGCATGCCTGCATCTGATCCTCTACTGGACCATCCAACGCCTGGAGCCGGTTACACTGACAACCTATCTAGACCAGCAGCCCCTCGAAACTCACGAACTCGGATTTGGCAATCTCCCTCGCTACGCCACAGAAATCGGATCCGTCACCGATGGCGTGATCGTCGAAGATTATTGGCTGGTTGTCCCATCGACAGTCCGACCCGGTCCACACATGCTGAACATCCAGATTCAGGGATCCGAAAAGTCACTCGAGATCGATAGTGTCGAAGTAATAAATGAAGAGGAGACGATGGAACGATGGTTACGAATCGCAAACTGATCTTCGCCGGTGGCGTGGTATTGATTCTGGTTTTGATCATCGGTGCTTTCTCGCTCGGCGTGTACATCGGCCGCTACGGCGTCAGTGCCCAGGGACTGCACTACCAGGCTGCGGGTGACGCGCCGCAGATCGATCGAAGCCGGCTCACCCGGCCTGCGGGTTTTCCCGAAGGTGAAGCGGACGTCGTCGGATTGGTTCGTGGGGGCAACCGAGATGGGATCCAGCTCGCCACCCAGCAAGGACCCAAGTGGATCGAGGTCGACGCGAACACCTCCGTCATGGAGATTTCCGGAAGCGAACTCGGCTTGAAGGATCTGCGTCCCAGGGATCTCGTCGCCATTTTCGGTGAGTTCTCGGTAGACGACGGCAGCACGCTCCTGGCAACGTACATCGTACGACTTCCCCAGCGCTGACCTACGAAACCCCTCAGGGACAAGGTATAATTCACCAACTCGCATCCCTGAGGAATACCTTGAGCGATCCTGAACCCCGCAGACGATCGAGCAGAAATAGCAGCAGCTTTTTCGACGGCCTCTCGTTGAGAATCCGGTTGATTCTGCGGCTGATGCGTGACCCGCGCATCAACCCCTTCCTAAAACTCCTTCCCATCGGTGCCTTGCTCTACCTCGTAATTCCGGAACCCATCGTCGGCCCCATCGACGATGCCTTCTTACTCTGGCTGGGGACGACGCTTTTCGTCGAACTCTGCCCCCAGCAAATCGTCCAGGAACATTGGGCGGAACTCACCTCCGTCATCGATGCGGAGTGGCATGAGGTCAAGGACACCAAATTGGATAATCCGGATGTCGATGAATAATCGGTCAGGATCGCAAGCGCCGTTCGTAGTGTGTTACCCGCAAGTCAATGGCCGAAGTAACGCATCTTCCATGTGTAAATCATGCTGATGTAAGCAGGGTTTCAACCCTAAAAATCGCCCAAAAGGAGACCTTCATGACAACAACTTTCATGACCTCCCCAAAACATTTCATCACCTCCGAGTCCGTGACGGAGGGTCACCCAGACAAAATCTGTGACCAAATCTCCGACGCGGTACTGGATGCGATTATCGCCCAAGATCCTTCCGCCAGGGTGGCCTGCGAATGCGCCGTGACGACGGGTCTCATCTTCGTCACCGGCGAAATCACGACGAACACCTACGTCGAGATCGCCGAAATCGCCCGGCAAACCGTGCTCGATATCGGCTATGACCGCGCCAAGTATGGTTTTGACGGAGAGACTTGCGGTGTGATCGTCTCGATCAAAGAACAAAGCGCGGACATCGCCCTCGGCGTCGACAAGGCACTCGAATCCAAGAAAGGCGAAATGCAAGCCAAGGACGAACTCGAAACGCTTGGCGCCGGAGATCAAGGCATGATGATCGGATTCGCCTGTACGGAGACGCCGGAATACATGCCCCTATCGATCTCTCTGGCTCACAAACTATGCAAACGCCTATCCGTGGTTCGCAAAGAAGGCATCCTGCCGTACCTGCGGCCGGATGGTAAAAGCCAGGTGACCGTGGAATATAGCAAAGGCGTTCCGATACGCTTGGACACGGTGCTCATCTCATCTCAGCATCACGCGGATGTAACCAGCGAACAAATCTTCGAAGACATCGTCGCCAACGTGGTGAAACCCATCGTCCCTGCCAAACTGCTCGATGACAAAACCCGCCTGCTCGTCAACCCCACCGGGCGGTTCGTGACTGGTGGACCAAAAGGCGACTCCGGGCTTACCGGCCGGAAAATCATCGTCGACACTTACGGTGGAGTCGCCCGGCACGGTGGCGGCGCCTTCTCCGGTAAAGACCCCACGAAAGTCGACCGCTCGGCGACGTACATGGTGCGTTACGTTGCCAAGAATTTAGTCGCAGCGGGTGTGGCCGAACGAATGGAAGTGCAGGTCAGCTACGCCATCGGCGTTGCCCACCCCACCAGCATTTCCGTGGAAACTTTCGGTACCGGAAAGATCCCGGACGAGAAAATCATCCAACTCATCCGCGATAACTTCGACATGCGCCCCGGCGCGATCATCCGCCACCTGGACCTTCGGCGACCGATATACCGGGCGACGGCCGCCTACGGGCACTTCGGTCGGGATGATATCGATGCGCCATGGGAACGCCTGGACATGGTCGATACGCTCAAAAATCAAGCCGGCTTGGAATAACGGCAACCTCCAAGACAAGTTGAGGAAACCGCTCGATCTACCGCGATGAGATGATTTCGCGCGCATCGTCGTCAAATTCAGGGAGACGCTGTGAAGACAGCAGCAGGAGAAAACCCAAGGACATGCAACCCGACGCCAAAACCTCACCGACCTTCGAACCTCGCTGTCAAACGACGACGATCGGCAGTCTGCCCCACAAAGACGTCGAGCGAGGCACACGGCTCATGTTCGCCAGCACCCCGAGCATTCCCTCCTGGGTTCAATTTCCTCGGCGCGCTTTCCACGAAAACATGATGCTCCAATTCACGGAAGGCATTCCCGGCCTGGTGCAAGAAGGAGACCGGGTATATTTCGACACGCAAACCGCCGCCTATATCGATCAGCTCACGCATTTTTACGATCGCTATCTCAAAGTGGTGGAAGCGGACGACTCAGACGCGTTAGCCCATTTTCGTATCTCGACGGAATACGCCGCCGGATTCGAAGCCTTCCTGCAGCACTTACCCATGGCCATCGATTCAGCAACCATGCTCAAAGGACAGGTCACCGGCCCGTTCACGCAGGGAATCAACCTGCTGGATCAAAATCGGCGCTGTGCCTACTACGACGAGACCCTGCGCGACGTGATCGTTAAGACGGTGGCGCTCAAAGCTAAATGGCAGCTCACGCAACTCGAAAGGTTCCAAAAACCGCTCATCCTCTTCCTCGACGAACCTTCACTGCTCGGCTTTGGCTCCCAAACCTTCATCACCGTAAGCGAACAGGATATCATCGGCGACATCAACGAGGTGGTCTCCTGGATCCACGCACATGGCGCCCTCGCCGGTGTACATTGCGAGGAAGATACGGATTGGTCGCTGCTCATGGCGACGGACCTGGACATATTGGACTTCGACGCCTATGACCATCTGCGCGCGATGACGCTCTATCCGGATGACCTGTACGAGTTTTTCGAGCGGGGTGGTGTGTTGGGTTGGGGCATCGTACCCACCCTGGATCTGGAAGCGGCCTCAACCGAAACCGTCGAAACACTTCTTGCTCGTTTCGAGGCGGGACTGGAGCGTTTCGAGGAGAAAGGTTTCGAACGTACGACCCTTCTATCTCGAGCCTTGATCACACCCAGCTGCGGTGCCGGAGGCGTACTTACGGAACCACTGGCCGAACGTGTTTTGCAGATCTTGCCGGAATTTTCCCAAACGCTGCGAGAGCGCTATGGTCTGGAAGCAGAATGAGAATGGAGTTAAAAAAAAACGTGGGTTGGCAGCACTCGGGTGCAGATACCGCCAACCCACTCGACTTTGGAGTCCTAGCAAACTCCGCAGCTGTCACTTGTTCTTCTGGTAGTATTTACGCACGCATCCCCAGTCGGAACTGCAGGTTCCTTTATACAAAGCCCAAACTGCATCTTCACTGACACCGAATTTGCTCGCGATCTGAGCCGCCGTACGCTGATCTCGCTCCTCCTGGCGCGTGGCTTGTTCCTGTTCACGAGATTGTTTGCGATACTCCTTGATCCCCATTGCCAGGATTTCTTCGGCACTCACGTTGTCATCGGCCAATTGATAAGCTTGCTTGATCTCACCCCAGCCGTGGCCAGCTTCAACCGCATCCAGAACATCAACCCAATCGATTCCCAATTGATCGGCCGATTTGGCTGCATGTTTTATATCGCTCAGGCGTACGCCCGCGTCGAGATACGTATCGAGGTCCGTCGGATCGATGTCCAGTTCCTGCGCCGTGCGGTACAGCTGTCCGATCTCTCCGGGACTGGCGCCGGCATCCAGACGTGCCAGCACGTCTTCGAAATTCGTATCGAAGCGAACCGTATAACGCAACGCAGTGCGGATATCCGCAAATTCATAATCTCCGCTCTTCACGAGTTCCAGCAGATCGCCGATGCCAATCCCGTCCACCGCCTCTGCATAACGGTCGAGCTGTGCCAGCATGCCCCAACCCGTACCGTCTAAATGCCAATCGCGAATTTCTTCCCAGGTAAGATCTTCGATTGACTCTGCCAGCTTGATGGCATGATCGAGAATGCCGAAACCCAGCTGCGATCCCGTAAGGCCGCCGACGAACATATCGTAGATCTCCTCGCACGTATACAAAGTCTCGGCTTGATCCGGAAATAGCACGTTTATGCCGTCGGCAATTTTCTGGGCTGCCGGGTGGCAGCTGCCCTCGCCATCTTCGTCTTCTTCTTCCGGATCGTTGAGCAGAACGGGTAGAGTGGCCGAGGCCGAGAAGCCGCAAGCATCGGTCACCCGGACCTGCACGACGACCTTGCCGGGTTCGGAATAAATATAGCTGGCAGCGCCGGGCGACTCCGGGTCACCCGGATCATCGAGAACGCCGTCGCCGTTCAAATCCCATGTATAGGTATACGGAGTCTCGCCGCCCTCAGCCTCCGCCAGGAAGGTAACCAATCCATCGCTCTCCGCGTTGAGCAGCGGCGGGAAGGGATCGCTCGTCAAGTTCACCGATGGTCCTTCAATCGAGACAGTGCCGCCCGTCTGCTCACTCGCCGTGCCGTCCGAAATGCTAATCGACCAGACGTACTCGCCCGCCGCCAGGTAATCGTGAACGAGGACGTGAGGGAACTCGCTGATCCCTTCTTCGACAAGCACGACGTCGTCTCCGAGGTTCCAGCTCAGTTCGTATGCGGGTGAAACTCCGGGTGCGTTCACCACAAATTCGACGCTCGAACAACTCACCGCCGTACCCACAACCAGTGGGGAACTTACTTGCGCGCCGGCGGCCATCGTCGGCACCAGCAGAGTCGCCAGCACGATGTACGTGAATAGTCTCGCTCGCTTCATTGACCAATCCTCCGCATTGTTCGTGGGTTGGCTATACCAGATAAATTTCTCGACACCAACAGGACGTGTATAATCGATTCCGATTTCAATCTGGCTAACGTTCGGACGATACCGTTGTTACTCGAGTGAACGAGGTACCATAGTCCTATAAAGCTTTCGGTGTAACAATTACAGATACCTTACGTTGTTATGAGTAGAACAAGTGCATCCATTATCCGATGACGCCCGCTTGATATCTCTGGCGAAAGCTGGAGACATCGAGGCATTTGGAGAGCTTTACACCCGCTATCTCGATCCAATCTTCCGGTACATCCGCGTGCGGGTAAGCGAAGACCAAACAGCCGAGGATCTCACCGAAGAAGCCTTCCTGAGGGCGTTCAAGGCGCTGGGCAAGTACGAAGAGCGAGGTCTGCCGTTTTCAGCGTTTCTGTATCGGGTGACGAAGAACTTACTGGCGGACTACTATCGAAAACACAAGGAGGAAACGGCGCTCGAAGATGCCCATCAAGCCCCTGCACCAGGCATCACCGCGGACGACAAAATCATTCGAGCGGAAAGTCACATCATGTTAGGTCGGGCGTACGCACAATTGCCAGAAGATTATCAGGAGGTCATCCGCCTGCGCGTCATCCTCGGCATCTCTACTTCGGAGGCGGCAATTTGGATGCATCGCAGCGAAGGCGCGCTTCGAGTTCTGCTTCACAGAGCACTCAAAGCCTTACGCGAGCAAATGTTGAACGATGCATAAAAAAGCGAGCTTGAGTACCGCGGAAATATTGGACGATTGCATCACCCGCCTTCAAAGCGGCGATGATGGCATAAAAGCCTTGCGGCATGATTTCCCACACCAAGCACAGGAACTGGCTCCCTTGGCGGAGATCGCTCGCCGGCTGAGTTCAGGCCTTCATGCGCCTGCAGCCAGCGCCGATTTCGCGCGAAATTCTAAAATCCGGCTGCTCAATCGACTTCGCGCCGCGCAGACACCCACGAAGGCGGCCAAACCAAGGATGCTCGCAACGAAGCAATTATCGTGGCGCCCGGCCCGCGCGATCGCAACGCTTTTAATTGCATTCGCACTGCTGCTCACTTCCACGGGTGTCGCCCGGGCATCGAGCGACGCACTGCCCGGAGATGTGCTCTACCCCGTCAAACGAGGGGTGGAGGAAATCCGCCTCGCCGTTACCTTCAGTGAAAGCGGGGACGCCGAACTGCTGAATGCCTTTACGACCGAGCGAGTGGATGAAATCGAAGCGCTCATTCTTGCCGGTCGTGACGAGTACCTCGACGACGCTCTCGAGGATTACGAAGTCATGCTCGAGCGGCTCGTCGCACAGTTAACGCAGTTGTCCCAAAGCGAAGACCAGAAATCGCTCGATCAACTCGCGTTCGGCCTTTCGCATCAAGTGGAGGTCCTCGAGCGTGTGAAAGCCAACGCGCCGGCTGACGTCCAAATGAAGATGGAAGAAGTCAAAGAACAGACGCAGCATGGAAAGGATGTTGTCGAGACCATTCGTCAAGGCGGAAATCCAAGCGATCTGGC